>JBOHNM010000077.1:0-18843 GCA_050730675.1 Phycisphaerales bacterium
GCCGGTCCCCGCGGCAACCGACCCGTCGCCGACGATGATCCCGCTCCCTGTCGTCGGGTTGGCGATGTGCGCTCCGTTGTTCACTGCTGTGCACGAACGCGCCACCGCGCTCGCCCCAAGCTCGATGCCGTTGCCCTTGTTGCTGCGGCTCACCACGCGAGCCAATTCCGCCGATTCACCCGCGCGCACGCCCGACACGCCGCACGTCTGCACCTGCACGTCGGCGATCTGCACGCCGTCGGCGTTGCTCGCGTCGATCCCCGACCCGTTCCAGTCGCGGATCATCCCGTTGCGGATCACGATCCCGTTGCGCCGCGTCACGCCGACGCTCACCGTCACGTTCACCGCGTGGTTGGTCCCCGGCGTCCCCGAGCCCCCGCCCGTCAGCGTCTGGCCGTTGAGGTCCAGCGTCACATAGTGAGAGGCAATCGTGATCCCCACGCCGGCGCTGTACGCCGCGGGCGACACCGCAAGGTAGTACGACCCCGGCGTCGAGATCGTTGCCGGCAGCGTGGTGATCGCCGTGCGTAAGTCACCGCCCGAGGCGCTCGCCGCGTTGTAGATCTCCGTCAGTGTCCGCCCCGTGCCGCCGATGGGCCCGGCCGGCGGGTCCAGCGGGCCAAAGCCCATCGTCAACACCGCTGCGCAGACCGCCGCCACTCCAACCGCCAGACGCGCCATCATCGATTGCATTTCGGAACTTCCTTCCGTTATCCCCCGAGCTTCCACACCGCCGGCTCCGCTCGCGCGCCGCGCCGGCCAATCAGTATTGCGGCCACCTTCCGCTTCGGCACGCGCCGTGCGTGAAAGTTCGCTCCCCACGCCCCATAGTTCCGGCAATCCCGGCATTCTGGGGCGTTCGGGCGGCAAATTGCGGCACTTTCCCGACCACTTCCCGCACCAAAAACAAGCGGCACGAACCCGTCGGTTCGTGCCGCGATTGAATCAATTGCTCGAGGGTTTCAGGCCCGGCGCCGCCGCGCCGCCAGCAGGCCCACGAACATCACCACCACGCCGCCGCCCGGCGTCGGGACCGTCCACCACGCAAGGCCGTACTCGATCGGGTTCGGACCAGTGTTGAAGAACCCGTTGACGATGATGTCGAACGACCCGCCAACCGGGAACTGGAACAGGATGTGCTCCACCGAGTACGCCGACGAGAACGACCGCGCCACCGCCATCCCCGCCGTGCCGCCGTGCGGCACGATGAACAGGTCCAGGTCGCGCGTCGCGCCCAGCACAAATGTCTCACGCATCCCCTGGTCGTACGACATGTTGCCGTTCACGTCCAGCAGCGGCTCGCCCGCGTTGTAGACGTTCGCCACGTTCCCCATCGCCGTGGTGTCGTAGTACATCTCTGCGGTGAAGTTGTTGTTCACGCCGATCGGGTTCCCCATCGCGTTCGTCAGGTTTTCCTGCAGTTGGATGTCCCGATCAAACGTCAGCGTCGCCATGATCCACTCGCCCGCGGGAATGTTCCCGTTGATCTCGTAGCGCCGCTGCCCCGGGATCCCCGTGGTCACCACGCTGCCGGCATCCCAGCCCATCACACCCACCTGGCCCGGGCCCTGCTGCCCCGCGTTGAGCTGCTGGATCGCGCGGCTCACATTCAGCGCTCCCGTGCCGAGCTGGTCGTCCAGCGGGTGCTGGTCGCGGTTGATCCCGTTGGTCACATCCAGCGCCCGCTGGGTGATCCAGTCGTTGTTGTTGCTGCGCGGGTCGTTGCCCGTGTTGTCCTGGTTGCGCACCGTGCCCCGCGTGATCGTCCGGTCCATCCCCAATACGCCGTTGCGCACATCCACCGAGTTCATCAGGATCGCCTTCATCACGCGGTGGTTCAGCACCCCGTCGCCGCGCGTGTTCGCCCGTTCCTGCACCAGCGCCACCGCCGATGTCACGTGCGGCGCCGCGAACGACGTCCCGCTCCCGGTCGGCCCTGTCACCAGGTCACCCGCCGGCGGCCGCGGCGGCATCAGCGTCGGGTCGCCAATGTCATACGTTGCCAGCCGCAACCGGTCGCCCGGCGCCGCAATGTCCACCGTGCTGATCCGCCCGTCGTTCGGCAGCCGCGACACGATGTTGAATCCCGCCATCGTCGTCCACCGGTTGGCGTCGCCCGCATTCCGCGTCAGCGCCGAGACCACGATGCCGTTGCGCGAGTCCGTCGGCACGTCCGCCCCCAGGCTCCCGCCCGTCTCGTTGCCCGCCGTGACATACACCACGTCGTGCCGCACCGCCGACCAGTCCACAAACTGCGTGAACTGGTTCGTCCCGTCCAGCCCCGTGAACGTCGTCAGGTTCGCCGCACCGTACCGCTCGCCGAACGACATGTTGATCGCCCGCGCGCCGTTGGCCGCCAGCCTCTGCGCCGTCAGCATGTCCGCCCGGTAGTCCCCCGCCACGCCCGCCGCGGGGGTGTACGTGATCGAGCTGTTGCTGAAGATGTCCCCCGCCAGCAGCGATGCCCCCTGCGACACGCCCGCCGCGTTCACGCCCGTCGAGACCATCGTCCCCGCCACCCCCGTCGCGTGGTCGACGTGGTTGAAATTCGGGTAGAACTGCGGCGCCGCGATCGCCTGATAAATCTGTGTGTAGCTGATCGTCGTCATCCTGTACGGCGTCCCCGCCGCCGTGTCCTGCGGCGCCACCGGCGCACGCCCGAACTCCATCGTCCCGATCGTCACCCCCGCGCCCGTCAGCCCCAGCCCCGTCGAGCTGATCCCCGCCGCCCCGCGCGAATCGATATCGCCCCACGCCGCCCCGGCCAGCGCAAGAACCACCAGCGGCGTGACGAACGCAACCGCAAACCCAGCACCCGAACGATGAGCATTTCCGTGCATGGCTCTCTCTCCAATCGCAGGCTTTCGCCCGCACCCTCCGCCGCGCACACCAGTGTGCGCGGCTCTCTTTCCTAAATTACCCCCAAGGGAAACCTTGGGCCACCAAAACCCGTCTTCATACTGATAAATTTCTCCTGACTTCAGGGGGTCCGGTCATCGTTCGTACCTCCCGCGGTTTCGATCGCGCCGCCGCCTATTCCGCGGCCTCGCCCTCGGCCATCCGCTCGCACGCCTCGGCGCACGCCGTGCAGATCTTGGTTATGCGCCAAACCCCACTTTGTGTCGCGGGCGCTTCTGCTCGTCTGCTCGCCCCATCGCTTCTCAAAAAGACGCCGGGCGTTGAGAAGTCAGGTACCCCCACTGAGGCCCTGACCGCTGCGGGCCCGCCCGGCGCCCTTGACCCCACGCGCCGTCGTGCTCAGCGCGCGGGTGCTTTTCCCATTCGGCGCAGACCACACAAAAGAGCCCGGCCCCCGCCGAGGGGTACACGCGGCATTGGGGCCGGGCTTCGGGGCCGGCGGCACGCGCTCGTGATTGCGTGCCGCCGTGTTGAACCCGCTCGACAGAGCCGGCGGCAGGCCCACGAGACCCGCTCGCCGGTTGAATTCGATCGCGCTGCTGCCGGACAAAGCCGGCGATCGGTCCACATGACCATGGCGCCGGTGTGGGTGAAGGGGGAAGGAGAACGATGAAGGCAGAAGGATGAACCGAGAGGGGAGGAGAGCGTGTGCTTCGATCAAGCCCGGCCCTCGCGGGCTTCACGCCAGGGCCGGGTGCAGGATGAGATGAGGCTGACAGTCGTGTCGGCGGCCGCGGCGGCATTCGCCGCAGCCCTGTGTGCTGTTCGCTGTCTCCCGCCAGTGCCCAATGCCCAGTGCCTAATGCCTAATGCCTTCTCTCCTCTCAAGGACACCCTGAGAAGAACTGGCTGAGGAAATAAACGAGGTCGTCCACAGTGATCTGTCCATCGGGTGTCGGGTTGCCGCCAAGGCCGACGAGGTCGGCGACGGCGAGGTTGTTGCCAAAGAACTGCGCGAGGTACACCACGAGGTCGTCCACCGTGAGCTGATGGTCCGGCTCGAGCACGCCGCCGAGCGAGGCGATATCGGCGGGGTTGCAGGGGAGCACGTGCAGGCGCCGGATCAGGAGCGCGCCGGCAGGGTTCTGGGGAGCGATGCCGAAATAGGTCGAGTAGCACAGGTTGCCGTCGGCGACGATGTCAGATGCACCTCCACTGTCGCTCGGTTGAACTAATACAGATGGAGCAGCCGGATTCGAAACATCCAGCACGTAGATCCCGCCGATGTACCCCAGGAACGCGCGGCTTCCAGAAACACCGACCGCACGTATTGCGCTTGAACCAGCATTGGGCTGGATCCAAGTGCCTAGAAAGACCGGCTGGTATGGGTCTGTCACATCGGCGACCGACAAACAGGCCCCACTCCCGGCGTTGACGGTATACAGGTAGTTCCCGTGAACTTCCATGTCTTCCCCACCCCAGGGCTGTTCCGTAATGCTGACCGGGCCGGCAGGGCTGCTCGTATCAAGAGAATATAGTTCCGGGGTCTGTGCTGCCCAGCCGCTAAACGTCACGCCTCCCATGGTGGCCAAGCGCAACAGTGGCCATTGACATCCGTGGCTTCCCAGGATCGGGGTCACCATTAGCGGATTGGAGACGTCATAGTTGTAGAATCCTGGCGTCGGCGGATTCCCGCAGTTGACCGGCTCGAATTGCTCCTGACCAGTGTGCAGCACATTGCCAACCAACTCCACGCTCTCCACGTGCCCGAGCACACCGTTGTTGGACGGGTAATGGAACACCATTGTCGGCGAGGCCGGACTTGACACATCCACGATCTGGATGCCGCCGTAGCCCGCGGCCAGGTAAGCCAGGTTGTCCCGCACTACAACCTGGCGATGCTGCTGATTCGTGACGCCGCCCGCTCCCCGATAGACCCCGATGACCGTGGGTGTCCCGTCCGGATTGCTCACGTCGAGGATAGTGAAGCCATTCCATGCATCCGCTACGTACAGCAGGTTGCCGACCTTTGTCATGTACCTGAGTTGACCGGGTGAAAAGTACCCTCCGATGCGTGTGGGACTCGTCGGGTTGGAGATATCGAGAACCACCAAGCCCTGACCGTCGCACAGGGCATAGGCGCGATTGCCCACTACCACGACTTCACGGATCGAGCTATGGTCCGTGTTGTAGGTGCCCACCAGGACCGGGCTGGCCAGGTTCGTGATATCGAAGATCGCCAGCCCCTTGAGACGTGACCACGGTGCCACGGTCGGCACAGTATTGATGCCGCCCGCCCAGTCTGCAACGAACGCGAGATTTCCCTGAATAGCGACATCACGCGCGAAGCCGAAGTCGTCGTTGGAGTTCATAAGGGCCGGACTAGCGGGATTGGTCACATCGACGAACCGAACGAAGAGGCCTGCGGTTTTTTGCACCTGCACGAGGGCCTTGTTGCCCTCAACGGCGATACGGTGTCCCGTCGCCGCTTCTGTATTCAGTAGCCGGCCGACATACGTCGGGTGCAACGGGTCGGGCTGCATGTTGAAGATAGCGATGGTAGTTGAGGCTCGCCGAGTCGCGACATATGCCAGATTTCCAACGATCTGAAAGTCGCGGGGCTGATAGTTCGTACTCGTGGCCGTGTCCCGAAAGAGGACCGAATAGGACGTGCCGTTGAGCAGCGCCGCTGGTACAGCAGGATTGGTCAGGTCGTAGGCCACCGGGTAATTCGCGGCATCTCGATTGTGCGCGAAGAGGAGGTTGTTGTAAAAGCACAGATGTTGAACCGAACCCGCATCGGGCAATTGGGTCTGCGGAAGGGACTGCCGCCATACCACCACCGGCGCAGACGGATTTGAGATGTTGACCGCAATTAGCCGGCCCTGATTGGCAAGCCCCGGCGGACCGTCCCCAAAGTACCCGCCCACATACGCGTAGTCGCCGCGGACGGCCACAGCCTCCGCCTTTCCCGTCATCAGAACGGAGCCGATCTCGTGGACGTTGGCCTCGTCGGTCATGTCGAGGATGACGAGCCTCTGGCCAACCGCGGCGTAGCCAATGTTCCCCACGCGCTGGAAGTCCAGGACCGGCCCCCCCCAGGATGAGAGCAGATCAAGTTGCTGCGGGCCCTGCGCCCGGGTCGGCACACAGCACATCACGAACACGCACAAGGTGATGGCCCAACGGACGAACTGTTTCACCGGCATGGGAACTCCTCCTTAGATGGTGCAACGGTCATCAGCGGGGGTAGTAGCCGCATGATTTGGTGCCCTTGAAATCGAGTTCATTAGGAATAAAGTGCGCTGCGCATGGAGAACGACCGAATGGAAAGAAACGGTTCAATACCCCGTCGGTTAGCGTGAATATACCAATGATCAGCCCCCTGTCAAGCGATTTCAGAAAGATTCTGAATCAATTTAGAATCATTCAGCCCGTGAGGTATCGTTGAGCCGTGTCGGAAGCCAAACTCGAGGTCGATACCATGCCCACGATGACGGAACTGAAGCGGCCCACTCTGATCTCGCCAGCGGCCTCCAGTCGGCCCATCCCCTTCGAGCGGGCGGCCGTGCTGGTCCTCGGAGCGATGCAGAGCGCGATCGCCGACCTCTTCAAGGCCGTCCCCGGCGGGGTCCGCAAACAGGCCGACCTGGAAAAATCTTTTGGCGTGGACCGCAAACTCTGCTGGCAGGTCTACCGCATCGCGACCGCATCCAATCCGCTCGCCGCGGGGACCAATGTCCCCGCCCGCGTCTCGCTCGACCGTCTCCTCAAGGCCGCGTCGAGTAAGCGCATCCCCGCCGCAATCATCGAACGGATTTCCAGTGCGTTTGACGACTTCGATCGCCTCGTCACCGAGCACGCGGGCGATCGCGAGGAGTTCGATTCACTTCTCGCCGCTGCGCTCCCGGAGGAGCAAGAGAAAATGCTTCAGTCAAGCCGCGAGGTGATGTACGACGCGGCCCGGAATATTCGCGGCGTGGCGGTGGAGGCGGCGCTCTATGCACGCATCCTCTGCCCGTCTCGTGGCGCCCCCGAGATGTTGGACGGATGCAGCTTGATTGCCAGCCTCGGCCTTCGCCGTATCCGGAGGGGAGCGCACATCGAGCACATGATCCGCGCCTCAGTGAATAACCGTTCGCGCGTCACATCGATCGACGGAAGGCCGGTAAGTGGCTTCGCGGATGTGATGCTCGAGCCGTTCTGCTCAAGGCCTCTTCCAAGTGTCAGCGCGCGCCAAGGCGGGAGTGGCGGCGAGCAGACACGCTATGTTCTGGATGCCGACGAGGTGGGCGTTAAAGCGGCCGTAGACCTGGTGATCGCCGACCTTGTTCCCGAATGGTGCAGCCGATATGCATCAAAGGAACGGCCGGTACTGGGTGCTGCCCATGGACCAGACATGGCGGCCCGCTGGCAGGTGCTCGACGTGCTGGTGTACGACGGTGTAGCGCCGCTTCAAGAGCCCGAGGTTGGCGTGTACGACATGGTCCCCTACGGCGCGCTCTCGCGCTTTCCCGATCCCGACCGCGAGTGTGACCGCGTAGCCTTTCAGCCCGCCGCCCGCTACATGGGCACGGGCATCGAGGCCTTTCGCTGCACGCACGTGCCGCGCTACGAGGAGATGCTCGCCCACATCTGCGCCATGCGCGACTGGGACAGCTCGAAATTCCACGGATACCGCGTTGAGATCGAGTACCCCGTCTATTCCTGGCAGACGGTGCTCACCCTGAAGCTCCCGCCCGCACTCGGCGCCATGTAAGGTCGGCCGCGGTGCATGAGCGGAGTGGCACCGCCCGACGACTGTGTGGGAGTGAATGTAAGTGGCTTGAAAAGACGCGAGGTCGGCGATGCAGGGAGTGTCCCGCGGGATCTGTTTCGTCAAGCCCGGGCCGCGCGGTTGCCGCGAGGCCCGGGTACAGGGAGTTCGAAAGAGAGCATCCGAAGCCGGGGGCGCAGACACGGACATGTGGATTCAGACAGCGGCCGGGTTCCTCTCCGGTACGATCACGAAGGACGCGCTCCTGGCCGACGCCGCGGGGTTGAGGGAACGCATCCAGGCGCACTATTACCTGGGCATGAAGGCCTTGCTCGCCGGCGACCGCGAGACTGCGCAGGCGGAGTTCGAGCACTGCGCGAAGCTCGACCAGACGAACGAGCCCGAGGCGTTGCTGGCCAATGCGCGGTTGCGGAAGATGGGAGCGGGCAAGTAGCCATGGCACACGACTAAGCCAAGCGCATCTTCAGCGTTCCTTGAATCCCCCTCACCCCACATCCAGCACGATCTTGATCCCCTCCCCGCTCTGCATCAGCCCGAACCCCTTGGCAAACTGCTCCAGCGGCAGCTCGTGCGTGATGATCTCGTCCAGTTCCAGCCGCCCGCTCAGCAAGAGCGCCTCCATCTGGTACCACGTCTCGAACATCTTCCGCCCGTTGATCCCCAGCACCTTGGCCCCCTTGAACACCACGTGATTGGTCAGGTCAAAGGTGATCGGTTTGGAAGGAATCCCCAGCAGCGCCGCCGTGCCGCCCATCCGCAGGGCGCTGAAGCCGTCGTCGATCGCCCCCGCGTGCCCGCTCATCTCGATCAGCACGTCCGGGCCATCACCACGAGTTTGTGCCTTGATGTCCTTGATCCACCCTTTGTCCCGCGCGTCGTAGGCCTCCACCGCCCCCAGCCGCCTGGCCAGCGCCAGCCGCTTGGGGTCCACGTCCGTCACGAAGATCCGTGAGGCGCCGGCGGCCTTCGCCACCGTCACGCTCATCAACCCGATGATGCCGACGCCCGTGACAAGCACCGTCTTGGCGCTCACCCCAGCCTCCATCACCGTGTGTACGGCGTTCCCCAGAGGGTCCATCACCGCCGCAACCTTGTCCGGAATGCTCGCGTGCACCGGCCACACGTTCTCCTCCGGCACGCACACGTACTCGGCGAAGCACCCGTCGCGGTCCACCCCCAGGATCTGCATCCCGTCGGCGATGTGCGCATGGCCCGTCCGCGCGTTGTACCCCGTCCCGGGGCTGATGTGCCCCTCGGCGCTCACCCGCATCCCCGGCCTGTACCGCGACACCGCCGAGCCCACCTCGACGATCTCACCCACAAATTCGTGCCCGGTCACGATCCCCACCGGGATCCGCGACGCCGCCCACGCGTCCCACTCCCAGATGTGCCGGTCGGTCCCGCAGATCCCCGCCTTCTTGACGCGGATCAGCACGTCCCTCGCCCCCGGCCGCGGCACCGCCCGCCCCGAATCCAGCTTCAGCTCCGGGCCGGCGTGATGCTTGTACAGGGCCTTCATGGTCGTGGGAATCGGAGCGGCGGGGTGGGGGTTCGCGGCGACGGTCGTGACCACCCGCCGCGACGTGGATGCGGTCGTCATAACCCCACTTTAGCAGCAGCCAACCCCCTCCGGCACCAGCCGCATCCCCCGATGCCCAGTGCCTGGTCCCCCGTACCTTCTCTCAATTTCGCACCGCACCGCCGGGTGAACTTTGTTCGACGCCAGACGCCGGGAGGGAGAAGAACGAGGAGGAAAGCGTCCGAGCGCCGAACAACAAATTATTCACTCCGGCGGGTGCGGTACGCCGCGGCGGCGCACCCTCCGGTTTCAACGAGCGCGCCGCCGAAGTCCGTTACCGTCGCGGCCCATGCGCGCAAACGCAGCCGCGACGCGATGATCTCGTGCATCTCCCCAAGCGGGGCCTCTTGCCTGGTTGTGGGCGAACAACTCGCAGGGTCCGCGGCCTCAACGCGCCCCGCACTCACGACCCCTCCAGCTTACCACGCCGTCCCACTTTCACAAGGCCGTCCAGCGAGCATTTCCAATCTCTGCGGCGTTTTCCTGAGCCGAAACACCGCCCGATCCGGTGATCGACTCAGCGCTTGTCGCCCTTGCCGCCGCGCATGCCACCCGACGGACCCGCCGGCGCGGGTGATGGCGACGGGGACGGAGTCGGCGCCCGCATCGCCGGCGCGGCCGAAGGGGCAGGAGCCTTCATCATCGGCGCGGGGCTTGGCGCCGGAGCCGGCATCTTCGCCGCGGGCTGCGCCACCGGCGCCGGAGCGGAGATCGGATTCGCGGCACGCGGCATCACCACCGGCTTGCTCGGCGCGGGGTTGGTCATCGCCGGCGTCGGGGTGGGGGTCGGCGCGATGCGCGGCTGGTTTGACGGCTTGGGCATCTCGATCGGCGCGCTCGCCGTCGGCTTGCTCGCAACGGGGGAGGGTGCCTTCGGCGGCACCACCATCGGCATGCTCACGCGCGGCTTGATCGCCGCTCCATCACTCGCCGCGGGCTTGCTCACCACCGGCGCAGGCTGGCTCACCGAAGGCTTGGTCGCCACCGGTGCGGACGAATAGCCCCGTGAGATCGCGGGCTTCGACGCCACCTGGGGCGCGCCGCTCTCGCTCACCGGCATCTTCGACCAGTTCCCCGGCATCGGTGTCGCCGCGGGCTTGGCGGCGTAGTCCGCCATCGGCTTGCCGCCCGACACAACAACGGGTGTCGCGGGCTTGCTTGGCAGCACCGTCATCGACGGCTTACCCGATGCGCCCACACCCGGCGTCGTCACGACGCCCGACGAACCCGCCGTCGCCGGCGAGGCCAGCGGCTTGCCGCCCGCCTGCACCACACGAGGGCTGGACGGGCCGCCGTTGAACGCCCCACCGTTCGCAACCGCGGGCTTGGAAAGCCGGCGCGATTCATCCGCGAACGAAGCCGGCCCCGCCACACCCGGCGTCGTTACCACCTGCGGCGAGCCGGCAGTTCCCGGCGTCGTCACCACCGGCTGCGGCTGACCGTTGTAGTAGTTGTTCGTCGTGTTGTTGGAGTGATTGTTGTACACCACGGGACTGGGGTAATTGCACGGCGGCTGCCAGACGCCCGTCGTGCACGGCCATGATCCGTAGCCCAGCGCAAACCCGCCCACGCCGAACCCGAACGCCCAGTTCCCCGAGCGGTACCCAAAGCCCAGCGACGATCCGTAGTACGGCGTCCAGCACGGGTTCCAGCAACTCGACGGGGAGTACCCGTACGAGTACGACGGATACGAGTAGTTCGTGTATGCCACGGTCGCCGGGTAGATCACCGTCGGTGCAGCGTCATAAATGATCGTGCCGTCGGCCGCCACCACCGGCGCCGGATCCACAACAACGGGTGCGCTGTAGGTCGCGTACGTCCGCGTATACCCCGATGAGTAATACCCATACGGCCGGTACCACGAGCACGAAGACCAGTACGGATCGATCGAGACGTTCCACGTCGGCTGCCAGTACGACACGCCGACCGGGTGGTACCACGCTGTGCTGTAGCAACTCGACGGCGGGCTATAGCACCCGCCGTACCACGGATCACCCAAGTTGATCCCGACACCGATGCTCCAGCTATCGGCGCGAGCCGAGGCCGGCGACACCAACCCCGCCGCAAGAGCCAAACCAGCCGCCGCACATGTTGCCCAGGGACCACGCATGGTCGTCTCCAGATCTTCAAATCTCACCCACCGAGACTACCACTGACTACGTCCACCGGCCGGTAAAAGATTCGTCGCATCCGTGCCGCGGCCGGATCGAGGGTTTCCGGTAGCCCGCACCGAAGAGAAACCACGAACCGGAAACGAAAACGGCCGGGGGATCGCCCCGGCCGTTCTGTTTCAAACAAGTTATTGCGGTCCTTGCGTCCGGCTCAATCTTCGGGAATCTCCGTCGCCGTGACCACCTTGCGGAAAGCTGTGCGCAGCTTCTTGGTCAGGGTTCCCTCGGTGCCGTGACCGATCTTGATGTCGTCGATCTGCGTCACGGCGATGATCTCCGCCGCCGTGCCCGTCAGGAACACCTCGTCGGCCGACTTCACTTCCTCGGGCTTCATGTTCTTGAGGTTGCACGGGATGCCCATGTCCGCGCACAGGTCCATCACGAACCGGCGCGTGATCCCCTCGAGGATCCCGCTCTCGGTCGGCGGCGTAAAAACCTTCCCGTCGCGGATGACGAAGATGTTGTCGCCCGTGCACTCGCCGACGAACCCGTCGGTGTTGAGCATGATCGCCTCGTCGCACCCCTGGTCGATCGCCTCGACCTTGCCCAGGATGTTGTTGAGGTAGTTCAGGCTCTTGATCCGCGGATCAAGGCACTCCACCGGCGTCCGCGGCCGCTTGGCCACGATGATCCGCATCCCCTTCTCGTACTGCTCCGGCGAATACAGCGCGATCTGGTCGGCGATGCAGATGACCCCGGCGACCGGGCACTTGCGCGGGTCCAGCCCCAGCGTGCCGTAGCCGCGCGAGACCACCAGGCGGATGTACCCGTCCTTGAGGCCGTTGGCCTCGATGCAATCGCGCATGATCGTCACCATCTCGTCGCGCGAGACCGGGATCCGCAGGCGGATCATCTCCGCGCAGCGCCACAAGCGCTCCATGTGCTGGCCGCACTTGAAGATCTTGCCGTTGTAGACGCGGATCCCCTCGAACACGCCGTCGCCGTACAGCAGGCCGTGGTCGTAGACCGAGATCGTCGCCTGGTGCTTGGGCACCATGCGACCATTCACATAAATGATCGGCTTGTCGCTGGTGATCTCGCTCGCCTTGAACAGGTGCGCCGTCTCGTGCGTCAGCAGGCCGGCGCCCGCCTTGCGCGACGGCGCCTTGCGCGGCTTGGCCGCGGCATGTCCATTGGTCGAGGGCTTGACAGTCTTGGGGGCAGCCTTGACGCGCATCGGTCTTCTCCGGCAATGGGTGCGGGGAGCGAGTGATCAGTCGTGCGTCCGCGCAGCGAAACTACTTCGTCAGGATCGTACCCGCGGTTCACTCTTCTTCAACGCCGAATCTTCTCCGCACCGCTCTATACATCGAATCTCTATGGGTCATCACGCGCACGAGATGTCGCTCGACAGCGCGCTGTTCACCGCGCGGCTCACCGTGCGCCACAATTCCTCCTGATCCGCCAGCGCCCGCTTGCCCGCCGGCGTGAGCCGATAAATCCGCGCGCGACGTCCCGTCCCCGAGTCCCCCCACTGCCCAGCGATTTCGCCGCGGCCTGCAAGCCTTTTCAGCGCCGGGTACAACGATCCCTCCTCGATCGCCAGCTCCCCGTTGGCCCGCCGCTCGATCGCCCGTGCGATCGCGTACCCATGCCCCGGGCTCTGCCGCAGCACCGCCAGCACCATCATGTCCAGCGTGCCCTGCAGAAGCGTCGGTGTGGAGCGAGTGGTCGTCATAGATAGTTATTCTAGGTATCGACAACGCATGTGAAGAAACGCCAGTGAACGGGCATTTGATCACGCGAATTCCTGATTTCCATTGCCCAGCGCCTTCCGCCCCTACGCCGTCCGAATCTCCAGCGGGATCTCGCTCTTCAACCGCCCCACCAGCGTCTCCACCCGCGCATTCACCTCGTCGTCGCGCAGCGTCTTCGCTTCGTCGCGGAAGATCATGCGGAACGTCACCGACTTCTTCCCCACCGCCAGCGGCTGGCCGCGATAAACACCCACGAACCGCCACGACTCGAGCTGTTCCACCGCCGCGGCCGTCAGCGCCGCCTCCACCTTCGCCCACGGCGTCCGCTCGTCCACGATCAGCGACAGGTCGCGCTCCACCGCCGGGAACGTCGGCAGCAGGTGTACATCGCTCCGCGGCGGGAAGGCCTCCAGCAGCACCGGCACGTTCACCTCCGCCGCCACCACCGGCGTCTCGAGGTCGGACTGCGCTTGCGTGCTCGCGCCGATCACCCCGAACCAGCCGAACGGCTTGCCGTCGAGCATCAGCCCAGCGCTCGCCGCCGGGTCCAGTGCCGCGAACGGCACCTTCCCCGGCTCCACCGTCAGCCTCGCGCTGTGTCCGACCCCCACCGTCGCCCGCACAAGCTGGTCGATCACCCCGCGCATCAGCCGCACCGCGTGCTGCCTCGCCTCCGCGGCCTTCATCCCCGGCCCCGCCACCACATCCGCCAGCAGCCCGAGGTTGCGGTGCTCGACTGTCGCCCCCTGCTCGCCCTTTTTGGCTGGAGTCATCTCGGCATACACCGACGCGAACTCGTACAGCCGCACGCCCCCGTCCACGCTCACCCGCGCCGCCTGGTTCGCCCGGCGGCACAGCATCAGGCTCGGGATGATCCCCGGGCGCACGATGTTGTCCTCGCCGCGCCGATCTTCGCTCACCGCCAAGAGGTTCATCCCCGGCGGCAGGAACGGCGCCGCCTGCTTCTTGTTGATGAACGAGAACGTTACCGTCTCGTAGAACCCCGCCCCCGTCAGCACCCGCGCGAGCTCGCGCGATGCCAGCTCCGTCGTCTGCACCGCGCTCACGCGCACCGGCAGCTTGTCGGGGATCGCCAGCTTGTCGTACCCGATCGTCCGCCCGACCTCCTCGATCAGATCGATCTCCAGCCGCACGTCCGGCCGGTGCGCCGGCACCGTCACGCGGTAGCTCGCCGATTCCGCAGTCTTGTGCGTCGGCGAGACCGGCTGCGCCCCGTCCTTGAACCCCTGCGCCTCCAGCGCCGTGGTGATCTGCGCGTCGGTGAAGTCGGCCCCCAGCACCTGGTTCACGCGCGCGTGCCGCAGCATGATCGTCTCCAGCGGCTTCATCTCCGCCCCCGCGGCCAGCAGCGTCTTGGAGAGTTCCCCGCCCGCGGTCTGCAAAATCAGCTCGCAGATGCGGTTGCTCGCCGCGGCGATCGTCCGCGCATCCACCACGCGCTCGAAGCGGTGCGACGCGTCCGTCCGAAGGTTCAGCCGCCGCGCGGTCGTGCGGATCGTCGCCGGATCCCACGTGGCGACCTCCACCAGCACGTCGGTCGTCGAATCCGATACGCCGCTCGGCCCGCCCCCCATGATCCCCGCCAGCGACACCGCCTCGCGGGCATCGGCCACCACCACATCGCTGGGCTTCAGCTCGATCGTCTTGCCGTCCAGCAGCGTCAGCTTCTCCCCAGGGTTCGCCTTGCGGATGATCACCGCCGGCTTGCCGTCCGGAGCCTTCGCCAACTTCGCCATGTCGAACACGTGGCTCGGCGAACCCAGCTCGTGCTGGACGAAGTTGGTCACATCCACGACGTTGTTGATCGGACGCAGCCCGATCGCCGTGAGGGCCTTCTGCATCCACGCCGGGCTGGGGCCGATCTTGACGCCGCGGATGACCCGCAGCGTGAACCGCGGGCACGCCTCGTGGACCTGGTTCGCCAGCGCCACCAGTTCGCCCGTCTCCGGCCCCTTTGCCTCGGGCGCCGCCACCGGCATGTTCAGCATCCGCACGCTCGCCGCGGCGATCTCCCGCGCCAGCCCGATGTGCGACAGGCAGTCGCCGCGGTTGGAGGTGACCTCGACATCGAGGAGGTGGTCCCCCGCGTTCACCCCATCCAGCGCCGTGATCGACTCCAGCGGAAACCCCGCGAACGTGAGCAACCGCTCCGCCTCCTCGGCCGAGGTGACACGCGGGGCAAGGTAGGAATTGAGCCAGGCGAGTGAGGTCTTCATCGGGGCGAGGGTAGGGAGTGGCATCGGCATCCTGCCGATGCTCGGCGCAGCCGATCTCCTGCCCTACGCCGCCCTCCTCAACTCCACCGCATGATCTCGCTCGTTCTCCTTCCGCCATGTCCGCTACTTCCACCGATACATCCACCACCCGTCTCCGACATGGCCGATGATCTCCTTGTCTCCTCCGTGTCGGGCCAGCGAACGAAGTTCATCCCCGGTCACCCCGTCGCGAACATGTATGACATGCCAAGCGCTGCCGCGCAGAGCTTCCCCGGACGAGTCGACCATGATGTCGCAGTCGGCCACCGACAGGAACTCCTGCGCAACGCCGCCCTTGCGGGCTTGAAGGGCCATGTTCCACTCGGGAATTCGCTTCTTTGCATCGAAGAGCCGATCTTCATTCCCCGCCGATACGCCCGATCTGTAAGCGAGAACTCCCGCAACAAGAGCGACCGCGAGAGCAACCAAAACGAGCCACCGGCGCGGTCGTGCCGAACGTGCCCGAGGCGACTCAAGTAGATGAGGGTTGCTTGCCATGCGTCGCTACGAGCGAGAAGGTGTGAGCCTGCGGGACTGAGAGACCCAGAACGCAGGTCTTTTCTCACGTGAATTGTTAGCTACGGCCCCATGCCGTCACCCCCGATCAGCATAATCGCGATGAATACGGTGGCAACCGCACTGAGCAGGCAAAGGAGCATGAGCGATACGACGACCGCGACCCAGCTCCACGACCACCACACCAAAGCGCGGCGAATGGTGCAGTACGTCACCGATGCGATGAGTGCAAGCACCAGAACACCGGCGCCGACGTTCCAGATCAATTCGAGATGTGAGTTGGCCGCCCTGATCGCACCGTAAGCCACGCAATAGCCTGACCAGACGCACGCCGTCCACGTCGGCAGGAGCATCGGTGCAAACGCGAGCCGGTTGATCGTGCCCCGAATCCTCGCAGCCCGATACGCGGGTGTTCCGTACGGATAGAGCATCCCGAGCGACACGATCGAAAAGACGACCTGAAACGTTACCGCGCGCCCAATGGCCGCGCCCGTCGCGACGACACACGTGGCGACGATGAGCCCCGCGGCCAGACCAGCCGCGGCCCCCAGCCACACCCGAGATCCGTGGTACCACTTGAGCGCCGCTTGTGTTTCGCACGCGGGATCGACTCCGCACTCAGGGCAAATCTGGTTTGCCTCGGGCGGCAACGGATAGTCGCAGACTGGGCACGGCAACAGGTATGGCTGAGTAGTTTCGGACATGCGAATCCGTGACAGAGTGGTGTCACGAGTACCACTTCCAAGAACGTTACATATCGACTTTCGTTCAGGGAAGTTACGACTTTCCGCTACAACGGTGTGGAAGGACAAAGCGAGGTTCGAAGTGCGCCATTGGTCGAAATTGTCCTCTGGTCTTGGTCCCCCACTGGTCGCCTGTTCGCCTGATCGCCTCCCACCACTTCTTCCCCTACGCCGCTCTCCTCAACTCCACCGCATGATCCCGCTCGTTCTCCTTCCGCTCCCCCACTGTCACTTCCCCCTCCAGCACCAGCGCCGCCAGCGCCTTCCGCACCGCCGTCCGCGTCGCCCCGCTCAGCCGCGTCAACTCCGATTCCGACCGCGCCCGCCCCGCCATGTCTCTCCGCAGTGTCTCCAGAATGCTGCACCGCAGGTCCCCCTTCCGGATGATGCGCGCCGCATACCCGGGGTTGTGCGAGAGCAGCCACGCCGCCGGCCGCACCGCGTCGGTCTTCAGCACAACATCGGGTGTCCACAGCCCCCACCGCCGCGAGAGACCACTCGCGTGCCGCTCCGCGATCCCTGCCAGCCGCCCGTCCGCCCGCAAGTCCTCCGTCAGCGGCCGCCCCGCCTTCAGCGGCCGGCACACCCCCCGCGCCACCGCCAATTCTGCACTCGCCCCCGCCCCGATCGCCGCATCCAGCAAGAGCCCCAGCCCCGCCGATGCCTCCCCCTCAAGCTCCGCCGCGGCCAGCCGCTTCAGCCGGTGCTTGGCCACAAACCCGTTGAACTCCACCAGCCACGTCACCACCAGCGGCAGCAGCCGCGCGTTCCCGCCCAGTCCCCGCGCCGTCTCCAGCAGCAACCGTTCCAAGTCCGGCTCCCGCCCCGCCGGCGCGCAGTTGAACAGCACGCCCACGCGCGCCCACTGTGCCTCCAGGCTCGCCGCCGTCTTCGTCACGCTTCACCTCGCAGCGCATCCACAATCACGCGCTGTTCATCAAACGTCTCGCCGCCCGTGTGCTCGGCCTCAAGCCGATCCAGGTGCTCATCCACCCGCAACAGTTCTTCCGCCGTCGGCCGCATCTGCCGCAGATCCTGAAAGTCCTGCGGCCGCTGCGGCGACGAAACAACCTTGGCCGCGATCAGGTCCCACCGCGACAATCGCACAACTTCAAGCACGCCAAACTGTCCGACCGCCTCGCACCGCCCACCCCAGCGGCAAGCACCACGCATAGATGGAACTCTCGCGGTTGAGCCAGTTCGCAGGTAGCCCCAAATCCGTTGCAGCCTCTGCGGCCGCCGTCGCCAGCCGCTTCCATTCTGCATCGCTGCCGCGCCACACCACATCGCAGTCGCCCGTGGTGCGCGTCGGCGACAACAGCCCGCCCAGCAACCCGGCGCTCCCGCCGCAGATGCAAACGCGAATCACCGGCCCGCCGCCCCCCAGTGCGGCACCAGTAGCCCGAAGCGCTTCAACTACATGCTGAGCATCCATCGGTTGCATGTGACACCATAAGTATACAGATATCGGCGCTCCAGGCAAACTCCTGAAGACCAGATCTCATGTCTTCTCGAGAAGCAGAAATGACCGCAAATTGCGCAACGGCGCGCCCGCGCCCCCTCCACAATCGCAAAAATCACACCATCAATCGACATCGGGATTCCCCGATGCGTTTGACACCCTTACTCCAATTTAGACCCCCAAATTGCGCAACGGCGCGGTCCTTCGCCCATGGGTGGAGGCCCGCGTTTTTCGCCTCTTCCCATTTGGCAATTTGGCCATTTGGTCCTTTGGCCATTTCTCTGGAGCCACCCATGCCCCCCGCCCTCGAGCCCGTCACTCCCGAACTCATGCTCGACACCCTCGACAGCGACAAGCTCCGCCTGAACAAGGTCCACTTCCGCGCCATCGCGCTCTTGCTCGAACAAGCCGGCAAGGCCGACAAGTCCAACAACATCGCCGAGTGCCGCCGTTGCTGCACCGCCATCCTCAAGTTCGACATCAAGTACCCGCCCAAGCACGCCTTCTGGCCGCAGTCAGCCAGCGAGCCCGCAGATGCCGAAGCTCCCGAGGGTGAGGCTGTCCTTTCGGCCGCCGTTCCTTCCCCCGCCGCTCCAGCTTTAGCCGAAATCGCCAAAGCACCCGCCACAACCTCCCCTTCCCTGAGGGAAGGGGCCGGGGGTAGGGTTTCCGCGCTTGCGGAGTCACCGAAAGCCTGTGTCACTTCCGTGCCCATCACCATCTCTACCCAGCCCACCCCCTCATCAGACCCATCTGTCCTATC
>JBOHNM010000078.1:0-18602 GCA_050730675.1 Phycisphaerales bacterium
GCGTTCCGCGAGGGGATGACGGCGCGGACGATGGTGGAGACGGCGAAGGACGCATTGGAATGGTGGCCGCGGGAAGTGGAGCGGCGGACGCGCATCACCAAGGAGCGGATCGCGCTGGCGGAGAAGGAAGGGCGCGAGAAGCCGGAACTGGCGGACCCGACGAAGCTGCGGGCGGGGCTGACGGCCGAGCGCGAGGGTGAACTGCTCAAGACGCTGGCGGCGGCAGGCGCGGGGCAGCAGCAGCGGCGGGCTGGGTGAGCGAATCGGTGGAATCCAGCATTCCCGGTGTGTCGCCGATGCGGTAGACTGCGCTGGTGGAGCGCGTGAGGTGCATTTTGGCGCGGGCGAAGGTTGGAGCGGCGCTGGCCGGCGCGGCGGCGATTGGTGTTGCGCTCGTCCTCGGCGCGGCGGGGATAGCGAGCGGGGGGTCGCGCGAGGAGCCGCCGGCGGTCGTGCCTGGCGGAGCGGGAAAGGCCGGCGCGGCGGGCGTTGACTACCTGCGGGACATCGAGCCGCTGATCGCAAGGGCGTGCTCGGACTGTCACAGCGGGCGGGTGGTGAAGGGGCGGCTGCACCTGGACTCGATCGAGGGGATGCTGACCGGGGGCAGGAACGGGCCGGCGGTGGTGCCGGGGAAATCGAGCGAGAGCCTGCTGATCCATCGCGTGCGCGGCGTAGGAGCGGAGGATGGCGATGACCGAATGCCGCTGGACCAGCCGGCGCTGACCGAGGTGGAGATCGCCAAGCTGGCGGCGTGGATTGACGCGGGGGCCATGGGCCCGGCGTGCGGCGGGGACGGGCGGCCGCGGCATTGGGCGTATCGAGCACCGGTGCGCCCGGAGGTGCCGGCGGTCAAGACACGGGAGTGGGTCCGCAATCCGATCGATGCGTTTGTGCTGGCGCGGCTCGAAGCGGAAAGGGTCACGCCGACTTCGGAGGCGGACCGGGCGACGTTGATCCGGCGGGTAACGTTGGACATCACAGGGTTACCGCCGACGCTGAGGGAAGTGGACGAATTCATCCAGGATCGGACGCCCGATGCGTACGAGAAGGTCGTCGATCGGCTGCTGGCCTCCCCGGCGTACGGCGAGCGGTGGGCGCGGGTATGGCTGGACCTGGCGCGGTACGCCGACTCACGCGGGTACGAGAAGGACCAGAAGTGGTCCATGTGGCCGTGGCGCGACTGGGTGATCAACGCGCTGAACGCGGACTTGCCGTTCGACCGGTTCACAATTGAGCAACTCGCGGGGGACTTGCTGCCGAACGCAACGCAGGCGCAGAAGATCGCGACGGGTTTCCACCGCAATTCGATGATCAACGAGGAGGGCGGCGTCGACCCGGAGGAGGCGCGGTTCGTGACGGTGGTGGATCGGACGAATACGACGGCGTCGGTGTGGTTGGGGGCGACGTTGGCGTGCGCGCAGTGCCACGACCACAAGTATGACCCGTACACGGCGAAGGACTACTACGCATTCGCGGCGTTTTTCAACAGCACTCCGGCTGAAACCCGCGATCAGGGAAACGGCGAGTCGGCGGTGACATCGCCGACAGTAACGATCCCGCGAGCAGAGGAGCCGGGCTGGAAAGCGGAGGCGGAGGCGATCGAGAAGGAGTTGGCCGCGGCGGGGATCGTGGCGACGTCGAGCAAGGCTGATCAGACAGGCGCCGAGCCGCACCCCAGGAGCCCGGCGACGGTCGAGCTGCGCGAAAAGCAGAAGCGAATGGACGAATTGAAGAAGCTGCTGGCGGAGCCGGTGACGACCGGGGTGATGCAGGAGATGGAGAAACCCCGCGAGACGCGGATCGCCATTCGCGGCAACTTCATGAACCCCGGGGATGTGGTCGAACCGGGCGTGCCGGAGGTTCTGCCGGGAATGACCCTGAGCAACGGACCCCGCCGTGCGAACCGGCTGGACCTGGCCGAGTGGATCGTAAGCGCCGAGAACCCGCTGACGGCGCGGGTGACGGTGAACCGGATCTGGGCGCAGTACTTCGGGCGCGGGCTCGTGGTGACGGAGGAAGACTTCGGCACTCGCGGCGACAAGCCGGCGCACCCGGAACTGCTCGATTGGCTGGCGTGCGAGTTTGTGGCCCGCGGGTGGAGCCAGAAGGCGCTGCACCGGCTCATCGTGACGAGCGCGACGTACCGCCAAGGGTCGGCGGTGTCCTCAGTGTTGCTGGACCGCGATCCGATGAACGCGCTGCTGGCACGCGGGCCTCGCTTCAGGTTGGATGCCGAGGCGATCCGGGACCAGGCGCTGGTGATCGGCGGGATATTGGTGGAAAAGATCGGCGGGCCGAGCGTCTTCCCAACGCAACCGCCAGGGATCTGGGGACACGCCTACAGCAGCGAGACCTGGACGCCGAGCAATGGCGAGGAGGCCCACCGGCGGTCACTCTACACGTTCTGGAAGCGGGCCACGCCGTACCCCAGTTTTGTGACGTTCGATGCGCCGCAGCGGCAGGTCGCGTGCACGCGGCGTTCGCGGACCAACACGCCCCTGCAGGCGCTGGTGACACTGAATGACCCGGTCTACATGGAGGCCGCGGCCGGACTCGCGCGGCGGGTGACAAGCGGGGTAGGGGCGAAGCTCGATGCTACGGGCCGCGTGACACTGGCGTTCCGCGTCGCGACGGCGCGGAAACCCAGCGAGAATGAGGGGGCGCGGTTGCTCAAGCTTTTTGATGAACAACGAGCAATTTTCAAGGCTGACCCGACGAAAGCGAAGACATTGGCGGGCGCGGCGAGCGGCGGGTGGCGTTCTGCGGGCGTAGCCGACGACGAGTTCGCGGCGTGGATCATGGTGTGCAACGTCCTCTTGAACCTCGACGAAGTGCTGACGAAGGAGTAAGCGATGCACCAGCACGACCCCCCACCCAGGAGTGCCGCAGAACTGCTCGCCGTCACACGGCGGCAGTTCTTCTGCCGCTGCACCGCGGGGCTGGGAACGATCGCGCTGGCGTCGCTGCTGCGCGATGCGGGTGCGGCGCTGGCCATGCAGCCCGCAGGGCAGGGCACAGCCGCTCCCGGGATTGGATCGCATGGAGTTGTGGATGCACTTGCGGTGAAGTCTCCCCACTTCCCGGCCAAGGCCAAGCGGGTGATCTTCCTGCACATGGCGGGTGCGCCGTCACAGTTGGATCTGTTCGATCCCAAGCCGCTGCTCGACACGCTCGACGGTCAGCCCTGTCCGGAGAGTTTCACCAAGGGTGAGCGGTTCGCGTTCATCCGCGGGACGCCAAAGGTGCTACGTTCGCCGTACAAGTTCGCCAAGTACGGGCCCGGAGGCGCGGATATCTCGGAGTTGCTGCCGCAGACGGCGAAGATCGCGGGGAACATCGCCATCGTGCGGTCGATGTACACCGACCACTTCAACCACGCGCCCGCGCAGCTGTTCCTCCACACCGGCTCGCAGGTGGTCGGTCGGCCGAGCATGGGCTCGTGGCTAACGTACGGTCTCGGCACGGAGAACCGTGACTTGCCGGGATTTGTGGTACTGGTCTCGGGCGGCAACCCCGACGGAGGCACGGCGCTGTGGAGCAGCGGCTTCTTGCCCACAGTCCATCAAGGGGTCCAGTTCCGCTCCAAGGGCGATCCGGTGCTCTACGTCGGCAACCCGCCGGGGGTGAGCGACGCGGCGCGGCGTTCGTCGCTGGATGCGATCCATGACCTGAACCAGGCGCGGCTCGGGCAGGTCGGTGACCCCGAGATCGCCACGCGCATCGCGCAGTACGAACTGGCGTACCGCATGCAGAGCAGCGTGCCGGAGCTGATGGATATCGCCAGCGAGCCGGCATCGGTCCACGAGATGTACGGCACCGAGCCCGGCAAGCTCTCGTTCGCCAACAACTGCCTGCTCGCGCGCCGGCTCATCGAACGCGGGACACGGTTCGTTCAACTCTACCACTGGGGGTGGGACAGCCACGGGACCAACCCGGGCGATGACATCGTGACGAGCCTGCCGCAGCGATGCCGCGAGACCGACCGGGCATCGGCGGCACTGGTGACAGACCTGAAGCAGCGAGGCCTGCTCGACGACACGCTGATCATCTGGGGCGGTGAGTTCGGTCGCACGCCGATGAACGAGGCCCGCAACGGGAGCAAGTTCCTCGGGCGCGACCACCACCCGCACGCCTTCACGATCTGGATGGCCGGCGCCGGCGTCAAGCCCGGCCTGGTGCTGGGGGCGACCGACGAACTGGGATATCGCGCGGTCGAGGACCCTGTCCACGTGCATGATCTTCAAGCGACGATCCTTCACCTGCTGGGGCTCGATCACACCAAGCTCACGTTCCGATTCCAGGGGCGGAACTTCCGGCTGACCGATGTACACGGGAATGTGGTGAGCAAGATCCTCACGTAAGCGAAGGGAACGCAGATGAGCAGCAGCGAGATCACACGGCGGGGATTCCTGAAGGCGGCGGGCGTGGTCGGAGCCGTGGGGATGGCCGCGCCGGCTCTGGCGCGGCTGGCGCGGACACAGGACAAGTCAGGCAAGGCGCAGATCGTCGTGGGCGTCGCGCCATATCTCTACGAGATGCAGCACGACTGGGGAACGCTGCCGGCGGACATCGCGTGGGGCAACACACACGGGGTCGCCGAGGATTCCAAGGGGAACATCTACATCAAGCACACGGTGCACGCGAGCAGCACCAAGCCGGACGCGATCGTGGTCTTCGATCCGGACGGCCGGTTCGTCCGCTCGTGGGGCGGCGAGTACAAGGGCGGTGCGCACGGGCTGCACCTATCGCGCGAGGCCGGCGGCGAATTCCTCTACATCTGCGATCAGGCCCGGGGGGTGGTGGACAAGACGACGCTCATAGGCGAGAAGGTGTGGTCGCTGACGTGTCCGATGGAGTCGGGGCTCTACGAGAAGACGACCGAGTACCATCCCACCAATGTGGCCGTGGTACCGAGTGGGCCGCGTGCCGGCGAGTTCTACATCGGCGACGGGTACGGGCGATCATGGATCCACCACTACAACGCCAAAGCCGGGTACGTGCGGTCGTTCGGCGGTCCCGGGAACGCCCGCGGACAACTCAAGTGCCCGCACGGCCTGATGATCGACACCCGGGGGCCCGAGCCATTGCTGATCGTCGCCGACCGGGGCAACCGGCGTCTTCAGGTCTTCACGCTCGACGGACGGCACGTACGGTTCGTCACCGACGAACTGCGCTCCCCCTGCCACTTCGACCAGCGCGAGGGCGTGCTGCTGGTGCCGGACCTCGAGGCCTGCGTGACACTGCTGGACCGCGACAACAAGCTCATCGCGCAGCTCGGCGATGGCGGCGGCTTCGGCCTTCGTGAGAAGGCACGGGCAGAATTCGCACCCGGCAAGTTCATCGCGCCGCACGGGGCGATCTTCGACCACGCGGGCAACATCTTCGTTGTGGAATGGGTGGAGGTCGGACGGGTGACGAAGCTGAAGCGGGTAAGCTGAAACCTCTGCTACAGCAGTATGATATAAAACAACTCCATGCCATCTTTTCTTGACTATAACCGCACCATTGTCCGCTACCACGGCACCAGCAAGAAGCTCGCAGAGCAGATCGTACGGCTACAACGGTTCCGAGCCAGCGAGAACAAGCACGACTGGCTTGGCCACGGTGTGTACTTCTGGGAACACGCACCGAAGCAAGCTCTTTGGTGGGCTCAAAGACGTTACAACGGGGAAGCCGCCGTAGTAGCGTCGATGATTCGTTTGGGAAGCTGCCTAGACCTACTCGATCCAGAGAATGCCAGAGAACTTCAGGATTTTCACAACAGACTCGTGTCAGACGCGAGTTCCAGAGGTGTATCACTCCCGAACAACGCGAACACAAAGAAGTATCGCGATTGTTTCGTTCTTCAGACGTTTTACCAGGCTGTTGAGCAATCGCTTGATTTGCGCATTGAAACCGCGAGGGGCGTCTATGTACCCACCCCGGGTTCAACTGGAGTCGAAGGGGGCGGAGTCCGCCTATGGGAACGCAGTTGGCTAACCCTCGATTCGCATATTCAGTTGGTGGTTCGGGATCCGGCTTGTATCTGGGCACTTGGCCTATACACTCTGTTTAATGAGCCGGACAACAATTCCCAAGGAAGGTTCGCGAGCGATTACTCCCGCAGATATCCGGAGAGTGACGAAGTTTTTCCAAAATCTGAGCAGCGCTCAAAAATCACGACTGCTTCAACGTGCCGGTGTGAAATCATCGGTGCGGCGTGCAAGCAAGCCTGCATCGAAGAAGGCTACGTAGCACAAGTTGTTCGGCCTGCACAGGCGTTTTCCGACCGCGTATTTCACCTTCCAAGTGCCTGCGCCACGGCTTTCTCGAACGCCGCGGCAGCCGGGCTCGGAAGGCGATCCTTCGATCGCACGATCGCCAGACCGCGAGCGATCGGACCATCGCGACAGGCGAGCCCTTCAGTGGGTTTGAGGGCGAAACGCGACACAAAGCCGACACCGATCCCCGCCGCGACCATCTGCTTGATGGACTCGATCGAGCGGAGTTCCATGACGACGTCGAGCGTGACGGCGGCCTCACGGGCGGCGCGGTCAAGGAGGTCGCGCACGGCCGAGCCGGCCTCGAAGGCGACGAACCGCTCGGATTCGAGGTCTCGCCAACGGAACGAACGCTGACGTGACAGGGCGTGCTTGGGTGGGACGATGAGTCGCAGCTCGTCATCGACCAGCGGCACCTGTACCAGCCCACCTTTGCCGACGCCGAAGGTCGGCGCGAGCGGGAGCGTGACGATCCCCAGGTCCAGCTCGCCGCGCTGCACGCTCTCGGCGATGGCGGCGCTGCCTGCCTCGCGGACATAGAACCGGAGGCCCGGATGTGTGCGACGGAAAGCGGAAACAATCGCCGGGAGCATGTAGGTGATGGCGGTCGCGCCGCCGCCGACGCGGATGGAGCCGGTCTGCAAGCCGACCAGCTCACGCACGGCGCGGACGCCGGCATCGGCGCCGCGCACGGCCTCCTCGGCGTGGCGGAGGAACACACGCCCGGCCTCCGTCGGCTCGACGCCGCGGCCCGTGCGGTGCAGCAATTCCGCGCCTGCCTCGGCCTCAAGCTTGCGGAGCATGGCGGAGAGGGCGGGCTGCGTGACGCCGAGGCGCCGCGCGGCGCGAGTCATGTGCCCCTCGGCGGCAACGGCGATGAACTGGCGGAGGGCGGTGAGTTCCATAACCACAGTTTATGTTGATGGGGGTTGTTGATACAAGCGACCCTCTGGTCCGCGACGCCGGGTATGCTCGGCGCCATGAAGCAAGCCACCGTCCCTCCTCACCTCTTTGAACGCAGGAGCAACCGCGATATCCGCGGCGTTTTTTCGTCGGCGGAACTCGCGCGGACCCAGCGCATGCTGGGCGTGAAGCTTCCTGCCGCGTACGTGGCCGCTCTGAAAATTCAGAATGGCGGCTCGCTGTGTCTGACCGCCTATCGGATGAGCAAGAGCCCGGCGCGCAGCGCGATGCTCGGCTCCGGACGGGAATACACATCCCTCACCAGCATTGCGGGTATCGATCCGAAGCATTGGAACGCGCTGACGCAGCTCTGGCAAACGGCGCACAGCGAATGGGGGCTTGACCCCCGGCTGGTGCCATTCGACGGCGATGGCCACTGGTGGGCGGTTTCCGAAGTCCAAGGAAAGCGGAACGGCGAGGCCCGCGTGGCGGCCAGCTTCGGGCAACTGCTCAAGGGACTGCGTCGCGCCCGCGATTCCACCGAGCCGGCGATGATCGCGTTGGACAAGCCCCGCGTGCGCGGCGCCAAACTCGCCGCCATCTTGAAGTCACTGGGGTGCGTGAAGTACAAGTGGACGGGAGTCGTGTACTCGAAGTACGCCCTGCCCCGCGCGTGGGAATGGCCCAAGTACCGCGGCCCCTGGAGAGGTTCGGTCGCCAGACTGGTGGAAGCGAAGAACCGATCGCCCGGGAACGACGTGGACTTCACGCTGCGGCCCGCCGGGCACAAGATCCTGCGGGTGCAAGTGCGCTACGCCGATACGGCGGCCTGTGCTCGCGAATTGATCGCGGCATTGGGCGCGGGAGCTGAGTTGCTCAGCCAAGACGCGTAAGCGACGTCACCTACCAGCTCGACCGCAGCTCCGCCACCAGATCCCGCGCCAACTCCTGCACGGTGGCATTCTGCGCCAGTTCGATGCGTTCCTGCACGCCCTGCGCCGGCACAAAGCTCTGCACGGCCTGGAACTGACGCCGCGCCACCAGCACCTTTCCGGTGCGGTTGTCCTTCCACTCGAAGTCGATACTGACGATCACGACCTGGTCCTCGACGAGCCCGGTGGTCTGGCCGAGCGAGCCGACACGCATCTGGCTGGAGGTGATCGTGCCCGTCAGCGTGGTCTGAGCGCTCGACGCGTCGGCGACCTTCCAGGGCGTCTGGCGGCGGATCTCGCCGATCACCGACTCCGTCAAGCGGACTTCCATGCCGCGGGCGAAGGTGGTGTTGTTGAAGACCGGGACGGCGACGGTCTGGATGTCGTTGCGGTACGGACGCGTAACGGAGTAGCCCTGCGTGGGGTCGCTGGAGCAGGCACCGGCCAGCACGGACGCGACGAGTGCGGAGCACAGCAGTGGGCGGTTCATCAGCGCGGCTCCTTGCCAGGGGTGGTCGCGGGTGTCGCCGGCTCGATTGGCGATGGCGCTCCGGGCAGCGGGACGTTCGGCGCGGTCGAAGTCGCCGGAGTCGGGGATCTTCCCGCCGGGGATGCGGGCTCGATCGGGCGCGGCGCCTCGGGAGGCGTGCCTTCGGGCACCGGCTCGGCCGATGGCACGCCAGTGGGCGGCGCGGATGGCAACTCCGACTGCTTAAGCCACCCCCGCTCGACCATCAGTTTGACGGCGCGTTCGGCCGCGGCGCTCTGCGGGTACTTGGCGACCAGCCGCTTGAGCGTGTAGCGTCCGCCGGGCTCGTCGCCGCGCTGGAAGTACCAGTCGGCGGCGACCCACATGGATTCGGCGGCGGAGTCGTCGATGCGGACGATGAGCGCATCGTTGAGGCCGGTCTCAGCGGCACGGGCGGGGTAGGCGTTGACGAAGCGGCGGGTGAGGACGCGTGCATCGGTGAGCGGACGGGTGTCGTAGCGCGGCCCCTTGAACCGGGCGACGTTGGCGTAGATCCGCCGCTCCATCGCGAAGGGCTTGTACTGCGAGGTCGGGTAGTTCTTTTCGAACAGTTCGTACGCGTCGCTCGCCGCCGAAAGCTCACGCTCGCGATAGAAGTAGTCGGCAAGCTCGATGCTGGCCCGTTCGCCAAGGCGGCTGCCGGGCATGCGCTCCTGCGAGCGGACCATCAACTCCACACCAACATCCTCCGCGTTGGCGATGCGCATCCCCAGCCACTTGCGGTCGAGGCCGTGCAGGTAGCGGTTGGCGATTTCCACTTCGCGTTCCACAGCGATGATAAACTCGGGCGAGCCGGGGTAGGCCTTGATGACCTGCTCGTAGTCATAGAGGGCCTGGTACTCGTCGCCGTCGGCGCTGGTCGCGTCGCCGCGCAGGAGATAGGCCTGCGGCAGAAGACGATTGCCGGTGAAGTCGTTGCGCTCGATCCAGGCGTCGAGCAACTCCTTCGCCGCGGCCGGGCGGTCCTCGGCGAGCAGTTTGCGGGCCTGCGTGATGATCGCCGCGTCGGTCCCGGGCACGGGCGCGGAATCGAGGATGAATTGCCCTTGGTCATCAAGCCGGTATTGCGGACGCGTATTGGGCGGCGGAACGTACTTGGGTGCGTCCGTCCCAGGGGCCGGCGCAGACGACGGCGGAGTCGCAGGCTTGGTGGGCTTCTGTCCCGACTCGGGCGGCTGTGCCAGCGCCGCCGGCGCGCAACAACAAATGCATGACAAAGCAACGGTCGCGAGCGATCGGAGCGAAGGGGAGTGGGCCATGGGTGGGCAAGGCTCCGGCACCGGTTACTTGCGCTGGGAGGGGTTGGCTGCGGCCGCGGCGGCGCGAAGCTCTCTCTCCGCCTCGACCCAGTTCGTGTGGGCGTCGCCACCCTGCTTCTGCCAGCGGAGATAGGCGGCGCGGGCGATCGCGTCGTGCGTAAGCTTGACCTCGGCCCCCGACGGCGCGGGCGATGTGGTCGTCGCCGTTGCGGTGCGCGCGTTGAACTGATTCGCGGGCACAGAGCTGGGCGCGGGGTTGCCGCTGAAGCTCGTGGTGCCGCCGGGTTTCTTGTTGGTCACGTTGCTCATGGATCTGGCTCCTTCCGTCGTTGCGTGCGCGGGCACGCCGGCGCCTGTTCGGAAGGCGGAGCTGGGTCCGATAGCCCCGCCGAGTCATGGTAGCCGGTACGGCAAGGACCGCGAACTTTGCACATGGCAGGCCGGCGGCGGCAAGCCGGCGAATCTGCGCCGGGGGCGCGGGCGTCCGACGGGTGGGGTGATCAAGTTCCCCCTCGCAACGCTGGTGAAACGCAGGGCTCGGGGTATCTTGTTGCTGCGTCGGTCAGGGGAGACCGACAGCAACGGACGCCGGCCACGACCGGCACCGAAAAGGCCGCCGGCTTCACGCCGACGGCACGGACCATCGGCTGGGGGGCTGATGGTCGCAACAGAGACGCGCCGGCCGCGAGGCCAGTGCCAGAACAAGCCGCCGGTTGAAACCGGCGGCACCAGTGTACAAGCGACGACGCTCTGTCGCGGCGTCGTCGCTCGTACACGACCGGTTCACGAGTGAAGGAAAGAGAGACGCGGCCCATGAAGAATCACCAAACGTTCAGCCTTTTCGCGCTCAGTGTGCTTGGCGGGTTGTCCCTCGCGGACGCCGCCAACGCCGACATCCTGTACAGCCAGATCCCCACCGACCAGATCACGGCGCTGTCTTCGGCGACGACGCCCGGGCAACCGGTGACGCGCACGGCTGACGACTTCACCATCAGCGGACCCGCGGGCGGGACGTACCGGTTGACTCGCTTCGTCGGGCAGATGATGACGTCGATCGGCGGCGACCCAACGCGATACCGAGTCGAGATCTACAACGATGCCGGCGGCACGCCCGGGGTGCTGATGTGGTCACGCACCGGCGCAAGCTATATGAATGATGCGGGATGGACGCCCGGCTTCAACATGCGCATCCAGGAACTGATCTACAACGACAACAGCGTGATGGTCAACGCCAACCAGCGCTACTGGATCAGCTTCGTCGGCCTTGAGGGCGTGGCCGGGTTCGCCAGCCATGCGTGGGGTGGAACGCAGAACGGTTTGACCGGACGCTACCGCACGGGCGACTCGCCTTGGGTGGATGTGCAGAATGTCGTCGGCGAATACCGCGACTTCGCGTTCCGGATCGAGGGCACGGCAGTAGCCACCCCAACACCGGGTGCCGCGGCGCTGCTTGGGCTCGGCGCTGCGGTGGTCGGACGACGTCGGCGCGCCGGAGCCGCTAGCCCACCGATTTGATGAAAACGAAGATCACCACCACCCAGAAAATGACAATGCCTAACAACAGGACCGGCCCCGGAATGCCCGAGCGTGGGATTTCCGGCCTTCCATCAATCCTGGGTATCCAGATGGTTAGTGGTGTGCCGAAGAGCGGCGGGTCGCGGAAGTCCGATGTGGCCAAGCGCAGGGTCCAGAGCGCCAAGGGAAGCTCGCACGAAGGGCAGGTGAGCCCGCCATGCTCGCTCAGCGGCGCGGCACAGCGGGGGCAGGGAACGTCGCGCCCGCGCAGGCACGTCGTGAGTTGGGCTTGCCGCTCCAAATCGTCCGCAAACCGGATCGGCACCCACCGAAACATGGCTTGGACCATCGCTCCGCACTCGGGACACGCAGCCGACGTTGCCCCGCGCAGGTTGTAGTTGCACTTGGAGCACGCGGTGTCGTGGTGGTCCAGGTACTGAACAACCGAATCGAGTTCAACCGGCGGCGGTTCGACCGGCGTCACTGTCGGGTCGGGGAATCGATCGCCGGTTTGTCCCAAGGATTCGCTCATCCGAACCAGCCCCGGAAGCGTGAAGAACTCCCGACACGATGCGCTCGTATTGACCGTGAAGCCTAGCGTTCCCCCGTCCGATGAATGTTCGGTGGAGCGACCTGCCTCTTGCCCCCGGACTTTTCGGCCGCGTGCCTGCGAACCGCGGCATCTGAGAGCACCCATGGCTGACGATCGTGAGAATCCCCGCCAGCGCCGCACCGAAGGCGATGGTGACAACGGCGAGCGTCGGCCCCAAGGGCCCGGCGGCCCCAACAACCCTGTCCCGCGCCCCGCGCGCGGGATGTTCGGGTTTCTTGCGCTACTGACGCTCGGACTCATGATGCTCATGGTCATGGCCAACGTCGGCGGCGGCCGCGGGCACGAGGTGCAGTGGCGCGAGTTCGCCAACGACTGGAAGAACGACCTCATCGACAAGGACTCGGTGCGGATCACGGCCGACACCATCAAGGCCGTGAAGGTCGGCGGGCCCAACGCGGACCGCACCGCTGTTTACTTCCGCTTCAACCCTGGCCAGGCCGAGTACTACACCAAGAAGGTCCACGAGCTGACCGGCGACAAGGTCGCCAACGAACCGACGAGCGTCTGGTACCAGGTGCTCATCATCACGGCCCCGATCTTCCTGTTTATCTTTGTGCTCTGGATGCTCCTGTCGCGCGGCCTGCGCAACGCCGCGGGCGGCCCCGGTGGCGTGCTCGGAAGCTTCGGCAAGTCGCGCCACAAGGTGCTGATGAAGGAAAAGACCGGCATCACCTTCGCCGACGTGGCGGGCATCGAAGAAGCCAAGGACGAGGTCGACGAGGTCGTCCAGTTCCTCAAGGCCCCTAAGAAATTTATGCGCCTGGGCGGCCGCATCCCGCGCGGCGTGCTGCTTTCCGGCGATCCCGGGTGCGGCAAGACCCTTCTCGCCAAGGCCATCGCCGGCGAGGCGGACGTCCCCTTTTTCTCCATCAGCGGCTCGGACTTTGTCGAGATGTTCGTCGGCGTCGGCGCATCGCGCGTCCGCGACCTCTTCAAACAGGCCAAGGAAGCCGCGCCGTGCATCATCTTCCTGGATGAGATCGACGCCGTCGGGCGTCGGCGCGGCGGCGGGTTCTCCGGCGGCGGCGGGCACGACGAGCGCGAGCAGACCCTCAACGCCATCCTTGTCGAGATGGACGGCTTCACACCGTCCGACGGCGTGATCGTCATCGCCGCGACCAACCGCCCCGACGTCCTCGACCCCGCGCTCATCCGCCCGGGTCGCTTCGACCGCCAGATCAACGTGCCGCTCCCGGACGTCAAGGGCCGCATGGAGATCCTGCGGGTCCACGCACGGAAGATCAAGCTCGGCCCCGACGTGAACCTCGAGCGCCTCGCCAAAGCCACCCCGATGTTCAGCGGCGCCGACCTGGCTGCGATCATCAACGAGGCGGCCATCACCGCGACGCTACAGAACAAGGACTTCGTCGAGCAGGAGGACCTCGAGGAGTCCCGCGACAAGATCAAGTTCGGCCGGGCCAAAAAAAGCCGCGTCCGCGAGGCCGACGAGAACAAGCTCACCGCCTACCACGAGGCGGGGCACGCCGTGCTGCAGGTGCTCCTCAAGGACGCCGACCCCCTGCACAAGGTCACGATCATCCCGCGCGGCGCCACCGGCGGCGCGACCTTCTCTCTCCCCGAGAAGGACCGCATGGGCTACGGCCTCAAGTGGCTCACCGCCACCATGCGCGTCTGCTGCGGCGGGCGCATCGCCGAGATGCGTGCGATGGGCGACGTCTCCAGCGGCGCATCGATGGACATCTCCCAGGTCACCCGCATCGCCCACACCATGATCGAGGAATGGGGCATGTCGCCTCGCCTCGGCTTCATCCGCTACGCCGGCTCCGACACGCGTGAGTTCTTCCAGGCCGACAAGGGCTACTCCGACGAAACGGCCAAGATCATCGACGAGGAGGTCAAGCGCCTGGCCGACGAGGCCTACCGCGACGCCGAGCAGATACTCGCCGACAACTGGGACCGTGTCGTCGCCGTCGCCGAGGCACTGCTGAAGCACGAGACACTCAACGCCGACGAGGTCCACAAGCTCATGCGCGGCGAGTCGCTCGGCAAGCCGACCATCAGTGAACTGCTGGCGGCCGAGGCCCGCAAGACCGCCGCGGCAACCCCCGCACTGGCCCGCGATACCGAGCCCGGACTGCCGCCGGGGACCATGCCCAGCCCCGCGTGAGCGATCGGATCATTCCCCCAAAAGGCTCATGACGATGAGCCCGAAGACCGTGAGGCTCGCGTTGTGCAGCGCGTGGGCCGTCATGCCCGCGATGAGCGAGCCGCGCCACTCACGCAGAATCGCGTACAGCGCCCCGCCGATCGCCACGCTGAACAGCCCGCCCAGGCTGTACGGGTGAACCGCGCCGAACACCAGCGCCGTCACCACCACTGCGCCCCCCCACTTCAGCTTTGGATGCAAGTAGCGATAAAGGGCGCCGCGGAAAATGATCTCCTCTGCGAGCGGCGCCCACACACATGCGCTCAGTGTCCCGAGCACGACCAGGAGCCAGCTATTGCCGAACGGCGGCTGGAACATGGGCACGCCCTTGGGCGCCGCTTCGTCCGAAGGCAGCCCCGCCGCCAGCGCGCCCACGACTCCAACGATGATCATGACCAGCAGAGACACCGGGCCGTCGATGCAGTAGGCCGCGATGCCGACCTTGATCTCCTTCCACACCCCCTCGCCGCTGTGCAGGCCCAGGTCCAGCCGCCAGGCGTCTGCCGGCACGCCGCGCAGCAGCGGCCAGAAAATCGCCCCCAGCGTCATCCACTGCACCACCTCCGTCGCCCCGAGCCAGAAGACCGACGTGCCGCCCTCCAGCGTCGTGGCGGCGATGCCCATCGTCACCGTCACCATCATCCCGATGATGAAGATCGCGGTGGTCTCCAGGTACACCGGCCCGCCGACCGCCGGAGCATCAAACCCGCCCGTCAGCTCGCCCTGCTTGAACGCGATCCACGCACGGATCGCCCACACCAGCCCGGCGATGAACGCCACGATGTTCGCCAGCCCGATGAGCAGCAACCAGATTCCGATCTTGCCGAACGCGTGGTCGAGCTTCCGGTAGACCGTGTCGCGTCCGTTGATGTCGCTGGTGAAGGCCAGTTCGGCGAACCAACCGTGACGGGCCAGCAGCGCCGTCCGCGCCTCGGCGGAGATCGTCGTTGGGCCGCTGGTGTAGATCTTGGTGAACCAGAAGATGTCGCCCGCGAAGTCCGCACTGATCCCCTCCTCGCCGGCAAGACGGCCGATCCGTTCCAGAGCCGCCGCCCGCCCCTCGATCGCGCCAGCCACTACGCCGGCCCGCAGCCGCTCGACCCGCGAGACCGCCAGATCGTCAATTTCCTTCATCGCCTCGGCCGCATTGACTCGCTCTTGGGCCTCGTTGGCACTGCGCACATCGGCGACCAGCATCTTGCTGACAATCAGCAGTTCTGAGATCCCCGGGTCCTCCAGCACTTCGCTCGCCCGCATCGCGATCGGCGTGTGCTCCACCCGCTGCTCACGCAGCGAACCCAGATATTGCTGCACCACGATCATCAGCGGAGCGGCCACGCACACAGCGATCAGGGCGGCGACTGCCAGCCCCTTATTTGACGGGTCTTCTCGGTCCAGAACACTCGGAATCAGCCCCACGCGGCACCTCGCTCACTCGCTAAACCAGCTCAACCCCCGGGCAACCCCCGGGAATGGCCAAGAGAATACCAAACGGCTTGTGCCCGGTGGCGGCTTGTGTTAGACTCAAATCCGGCGAACACGTTCTGTGCCACGCCCCCCGGTTCATGTCCCCCCTCTCGTGAGATCAGCATGGCCCCCACGACGCCCGCACCGTCGCCCGCCAAGGTCTGCGTTGTCTGCAAGCAGGACTGCTCCAATCGCCCTCGCAACAAGGACGAACAGGGCCGCTATACCTGCCAGGACTGCGCCAAGAAGTTGGCAACCGCCGGCGCCTCGCGCGGCGGATCGGCCTCGGCCGCGCCACCCAAGGCCGTGGTCAAGGCCACGTCATCCGGCGGTGCGCCGGCAGTCGCGGTACCCGCCAAGCAGGCGGCCGGCCGCGGCTCGGGAGGCGACGACGGAATCTACAGGCTGGCCGCGGACCCCCTCCCTGCTTACCTGTTCGAGGAGAAGGCCGTCGAATTGACGGCCGAGCAGGAGACGTGCCAGAACTGCGGGCACGTGATGCGAAAGAGCCACGTGATCTGCATCAAGTGCGGGCACAACAAACAGAACCACAAAACCCTGCACACGGTGCTCAAGCGGCCGGAAGTGCTCAAGGAAGCCAAGGCCCGACGTGTCACCATGGGTGAGGTGTTCAACAGCGCCTACTGCCTGGGCGCTATCGCGCTGGTCACCATCGGCCTGGTTATCTGGATGGTGGGGTCGTCGGGAGACAAGGGCAACAACGACTTCGTCATCGCCTATGCGGTCGCCGGCCTTTACACCCTCATTGCCGGCGTCATCATCATCGTTGCAGCGTTCATGACCAGCCTCGTCGATGGCCTGCTCGTCCTCTTCCTGCCCGTCTATTCGCTCTACTGGGCGTTGGCCAAGTGCGAGAGCGGCTTTGTCAAGGCGCTCTACTGGTCTTCGGTGCTGGTTTCGATCGTTTCGTTTGTCACCGGATTCAGGGGCTTCGGCGACAGGTGACCGGAACCGAAGAGCCCCGCAGCGGCAACCGCCCGCGGCCGCACCTCCACCGTCGTCACCGTCGGCAGTTCCTTTGCCCCCTTCACCCCCGCCTCCTCGAACTGCTTGAGCGTCGGCTCCAGCCGTGTTTCGTACGATCCCACAAAGTCGTTGTACCGCCCGACCGCCTGGTTCAGCGACTTGCCCAGCGCCGCCACGTGCTCCATCGCCACGCATGCCCGCTCGTGCAGCGTGCTCCCCAGCTTCAAAAGCTGCTTCGCGTCGCTCGCCAGCTTCGCCTCGCGGAACCCCACCGCCACCGCCCGCAGCAGCGCAATCAGCGTCGAGGGCGTCGCCAGGATCACCCGGTTCTCCGCCGCGTGGTCCAACAGATCCGGCCGTCGTGAAAGCGCCGCGTCGAGGAACTGGTCCCCCGCGATGAACATCACCGTGAACTCCGGCGATCCCTCCTGATCGGCCCAGTACGACTTCTTCCCCAATGCCGCCGCCTGTTCCGAAACATGCCGCGCAAACCGCTCCAGGCACGCCTCCGCAAGCTCCGGAGTCTCAGCCTCGAACGCGTCCATGTACGCCTGGATGTTCATCTTCGCGTCCACCACCAGCGTCCGCCCGCTCGGCATCCGCACCACCATGTCCGGCCGCTTGAGGGTCCCGTCCCCGTCGCGCGTGCTGTCCTGCGTGGCGAAGTCGCAGTACTCGGTCATCCCCGCCAGTTCCGCCACACGCTTGAGCTGCACTTCACCGTACCGCCCGCGCACGTGCGGCTCCCGCAGCGCCTTCACCAGCTTGGAGGTCTCCATCCGGAGCTGCTCGCCCCCCTCGCGCGTGCTCCGCATCAGCTCCGCCAGCCCCGAGTACGCCCCCGTCTGCTCCTTCCCCATACTCGCCAGCGCCTCTTTCGTTTGCTTCAGTGTCTCGGCGATCGGCTTGACGAGCTGGTCCACCTCCTCGCGCCGCTTGTCCAGTTCCACCTTCGCCTCGCCGTGCCGCTGCGCGAACGACTGATCCACACGCTTGACAAACTCGTCCCCCGCGTTCTTGAGCGCTCGCCCCGCCAACGCATCGAATTTCTCGGCAAGCTGCGCCTTGTAGCTCTCCAGCGCCGCCGCGATCTCACGCTGCGTCTGCTCCACGGCCTCACGCTCCTTCGCCCGCAGCGAGCGTTCCTTGTCCAATTCCTGTGCCGCCACCGCCCGCGCCGACCGCACCGCCTCCTCCACGCGTTCATCCGCATCCACGCGATCGCGCTTCCGCCCGGACTCCACCGCCTCGAGCTGCGCCCCCAGCGCCGCGGCCTCTTTCTCCGCCATATCCGCGCGCGCATCCAGCGCCTGCATCTTCACCCGCTCACTTTCCAACTCGCGCACCACCACGGCGCGAGCATCGGCCGCCGCGCTCGCTGTCGCCTCCGCCCCCGCCACCCGCGCGGCCAGCGCGCCGCGCTGCACCAGCAGCCACATCACCCCGCCGACACCCGCCAGCGCAACCAACCCCAGCACGATGTGCATCGCATCCATGCCACCAGTCTAGCGACTCTTGCGCCATTGGAAGGGCTTTGTTCGCCTGCCGATTTGGCACCGGTCCGCCCCCGCCGCCAACCCACTGGCAGCAACTGCCCGGCCTTCCTGCCGCGTCGATCCACCGCATCCCGTCCCGTGCATTCAAAACCCGCCCCCAACCCAACCAATCCACACCGATTTCCGCCCATCGCCGGCCGCGAACCCGCCAACCCACCCCTTTCGCCCGGCACAACCCTTGCCCTTCCACTCGCGGAACCATGTTCTTCCGCCGCGCCCAATTCGCGCCGATCCCACCCGACTCGAACCACCCCGGTTCCGGTGGCGGCATGCCCACGCCCCCTCATTCCACCGCCCCAGCCCGCCGCCCCGGTGGCCGCCTCAACCTCCTCCTCACCGACGGCGGCTGGCCCTCCGAGCGCTGGGCCGAATCCCTCCCCCGCCTCCTTGAACCCATGGGCGTCTCCTCCC
>JBOHNM010000079.1:0-18454 GCA_050730675.1 Phycisphaerales bacterium
GCGCTCTACCGCTCGGGGCAACTGCGGCGGATGATCGAGAAGCTGTCGGGGCCGCAGGAGGGAGCGGGTGCTGCGACGGGTGGGGGCGTGGGGGCGGGAGCCGGTGGGGGGGCGGGGGTTGCGCCGATCACGCTGCCGGTGGAGGTGCCGCTGATTAATTCGGTGGCCGCGGGGTACCCGACGGAGTTCACGGATCTGGGGTATCCGGCGCGGGTGGCGGACCAGTATGTGCGGACGCCGGACATCTGCGACCCCGACGCGTTCGCGGCGCGGGTGGTGGGGGACTCGATGGAGCCGGACTACCGCGAGGGGGACATCGTGGTGTTTTCACCGGCGAGGACGGTGGCGAGCGGGATGGACTGCTTCGTGCGGCTGGAGCCGGACCACGCGACGACGTTCAAGCGGGTGTTCTTTGAGAGTGACGAGCGACGAGTGATGAGCGGGGAGAAGGCCGAGGCGAAAGCCGTGACACACATTCGGTTGCAGCCATTGAACCCGAAGTACCCGGCCAAGGTGCTGGAGCGGGAGCAGGTGGCGGGGGTGTACGCGGCGGTGAGCGTGACGCGGAGTGTGGGGTGATGAGCAGCGAACAGACCGATGCTATTTGACGTCTTTTCCATTGGTCGCCTGGCCGCCCACTTCGCGGGTCGCCTGCTCTCCCGAAGGCTCCACGTGCATCAGCACATTTCTGACTGAAGGGACCTTCTCGCGGATGATGGCTTTGACCTTGCCGCCGAGGGCGTGGGCGTCGCGGACGGGCATGTCGGGGGCGACGTGGAGGTGCATGTCCACGTGGAACATGCCGCCGGACTTGCGGGCGAGGACCTTTTCGACATCGACGACGCCGGGGACGGAGCGGGCGATCTCACGGACCTGTGCTTGCAGCTCGGGCTGATGGGCGTCGAGGAGTTCGCTCAAAGGGGGTCGCATGATGCGCAGGGCGTTGAAAACGATGACGCCGGCGGCGACGATGGCGGCGATGGGGTCGGCGTGGCGGAAGGCGGGGCCGGCGTAGAGGGAGAGGGCGATGCCGATGAGGGCGGCGATGGAGGTGACGGCGTCGGAGCGGTGGTGCCAGGCGTCGGCGAGGAGCGCGGAGGAGCCGGAGGCCTTGGCGCGGGCGCGGGCGAGCTGGAAGAGGAGTTCCTTGATGATGATGACGCCGACGAGGACCCAGAGCGTGAAGGGCTCGGGGAGGCGGTCGGGCTCGGCGATGTGGCGGGCGGCCTGGACGACGATGCCGACGCCGGCGAACACGAGCATGAGGCCGACGGCGAGGGCCGCGACGGCCTCGGCCTTGCCGTGGCCGTAGGGGTGGTCTTCATCGGGGGGGCGGGCGGCGACGCGGAGGCCCTGCCAGATGACGAGGGAGCCGAGGATGTCGGCGAAGCTCTCGACGGCGTCGGCGACGAGGGCCTGGGAGTGGCCGACGACGCCGGCGATGAGCTTGCCCGCGGCCAGGAAGATGTTGACGGTCACGCCGATGAGCGTGACGCGGAGATTGGCGGCGAGGTGCTGGGCGGGGTCGGCCACTGCGGAGGGTAGCTGCGCGGCTACTTGCCCTTCATCAGCTTGACGAAGCGATCGATGACCTGCTTGCGCTGGTCGGCGTCGAGGACCTTGGAGAGATCGCGGAAGAGCTTTTCGCCTTGGGCCTTGGTGGGGGCGAGCTTGGTCTCGCGGGAGAAATCCGCGAGGATGGTGCGGACCTGGGCGGGCTGGTCGCCGGTGAGGTCCACGTCCTTGAAGAGGTAGCGGTAGATCAGTTCGCCCGACTCGGCGACGCGGTAGAACGAGAGCTCGATCTCCTTGCCGAAGGACTTGAGGCGCTCCTCGATCATGATCCCCAGGCGGTTCTTGGGCTTGCCCTTGTCGTCCACATCGGTGGGGTCGGCCTTGTGCTCGGCGACGACGGCGTCCCAGTAGTGGCCCACGAGCTTGTCGAACTTCGCCTGCTGGTCCATCGGCAGCAGGGCGCGGCACTGCTGCTCGAGGGGACCATCCTTCCAGAGGGCGTCGAGCTTTTTGGAGGCGTCGCCGAGGAGCTTGAAGATCGCGGCCTTGTTCTGGTTGGCGGAGGCGGCCTGGAAGTCGTTGAGCATCGGGAGGTTGTCGGCGACGAAGTCGTCGATGACGCGGGCGCGCTTGAAGACGATGGCGTCGAGCTTCTCGCGCGTGGGCTTGTCGAGGGTGAGCTTGGCGAGGGCGGCGAGTTCGGGGGGCTGGTCGAGGCGCTCGACCTTGCCCTCGAAGCTGCGGCGGACCAGGCCGGTGTCGGTGGTGGACGGGCTCGTGAGCTTCGGACCGCCGAGGGGTGCGGCGTCGAGGGCGGGCTTGGTGTCGGGAGATTTGGCCGGAGGTTCGCCCGCGAGCAGGGGGGTGGCGAAGAGGAGGAGGATTGGTGAATACCGGAGGAGTCGGGACATGGGGGAACTCCCGTGTGCGGCAGCAGATTGTTGGGCGGGCAAGGGGCGTCGTTGCGGTCTGAATCGACCCGAATCGAACCCGTCCGCAGCGGCGGAGGCCGGGATGGGAAGGCATCGGGACAGGGTGTGCATGGCCGCGGGTGGATGAATCGGGGAGATCCGCAGCGCACGGGGGCGGCGGGTCGCGTAGATTACTACCCCTGTGCGCGGCCTCTCGTGGCCGGCGCGCGAACCGATGACCCGGAGCCTGTCCCCATGTCCAAGATGTTCTACACGGTTGACGAGGCGGCCAAGCGCCTCAAGATGAGCGTCGAAGAGGTGCGCAAGCTGGCCGAGAACGGCCAGTTGTCAGAGTTCCGCGACCGCGACAAGCTCGTGTTCCGCAAGGAGCAGGTGGACCTGCTCTCGGGCGGGCAGGACGCGGGCGACGCGATCCCGCTGGCGGACTCGGGTGCGCCGCTGGGGATCGATGACAGCCGCGGCGGGTCCGGATCGGGCTCGGGCGTGAACGCCAACGAGGGCTCGACGAAGGAGCGTTCGGGCATCTCGATCTTCGAGCCTGATGAAACCGACAACACCGACCCCTCGGCCCAGACGCAGGTGACCAGCTCGGTCGGCGGCATGCCGAGCCCCTCGGGCGACCCCGGCGCTTCGGGCTCGGGCCTGCTCGGCCTGACGCGCGATGCGGACGACTCGCACCTGGGTTCAGATCTGCTCAAGGACGTCTACGGCGATGCCGGCCCGCCGGGTGGCGACAGCACCGATCGCGGCCCGCTGTTCGAGAACGCCGGTGTGGCGTCGGACGTTGGCGCCGCGGCCGGGATGGGTGTCGGCGGCGGCATGGCGATGGCCTACACCGAGCCGTACGACGGCGCGGGCAGCGGTTTGGGCGGCGGGCTGGCGCTGGGCATGATCATTATGCTGATGCTCGCCATGGTCGTCACGCTCTTCGGCATCGTCGGCGTCAGCGGCTCGGGGCTGGTAGCGATGCTGGGCGGGAACTTCTGGGCCGTCATCGGCGGCTCGGCCGTGCTGGTGCTGATCCTCGGCGGCGTGGGGTGGTTCTTCGGCAAGAGCACCTGAGGCCAACGAGCGTTTGCAGTGTTTGCCAACAGAAAGGGCCCGCGTGGAGCGGGCCCTTTTTCATTGGCTATTTGAAGCGGTCGGTCGTTCAGGTGATGCGGCCGAGGCGCGGCAGGTCGCCGACGAGCGGCTTGGCGTATTCGCAGAAGGCCTTGCTGACGTCGTGCGTGCCGTTGATGAACTCGGCGGGCATGACCTTGGTCTTGCCGGCGACGTCCGAGAGCTTGAGCATGCGCTTGTCGATGCGGTAGGGGTGGTTGCTGAGGCGGATGATGGCGACCGAGCCGTCGGTGCCGCCGTTGATCGCTTCGTTGGCGGCCTTGACGCCGACGGCACGGGCCTCGCTGGCATCCACATGGCTGGGGTCGATCCAGCAGCGTTGCATGTAGCCAAGCGTGTCGGCGCGGACGCGGGGGGACTTGCCGCTGGGGCTCTTGATGCGTTCCTTGATGAGGTTGGACAGGGCGTCGCCGAGGGCGCCCGAACCGGAGAGCTGGACGTTGCCGTGCGCGTCGGTCTGGGCGTTGGAGATGAGCGTGGCGCCGATCTCCTTGCCGTCGATGTTCTTGATCCCCTCGCTGACGGCGATCTGGCATCGCCCGTGCTTGCCGATCGCTTCTTTCACGTCCTCGATGAACTGGTCGGAGTTGAAGGGGACCTCGGGGAGGTAGATCAGGTGTGGGCCGTTGCCCTCGTGCGTGCGGGCCAGGGCGCTGGCCGCGGTCAGGAAGCCGGCGTTTCGTCCCATCACGACGTTGATCTTGATGCCGGGGAGCGAGGCGTTGTCGCGGTCGTCGGCCATGAAGGCCATGGCGACGTAGCGGGCGGCCGAGCCGTAGCCGGGGGTGTGGTCGTTGCCGACCAGGTCGTTATCCACGGTCTTGGGGACGTGGAAGCAGCGCAGTTCGTAGCCGGTCTTGACGCCCATCTCGTAGACGATGCGGCAGGTGTCCGACGAGTCGTTGCCGCCGATGTAGAAGAAGTAGCGGATGTCGTTGGCGCGGCAGGCGTCGAAGATCTTGACGCAGTCGGCCTCTCCGGGCTTGGCCCGTGAGGAGCCGAGGGCGGCGCTGGGCGTGCGCGAAACGGCCTCGAGTGTGGCGCTGTCGATGGCGCTGAGGTCCACCAGCGGCATGCCGCGGATGAGGCCGTCAACGCCGTGGCGCATGCCGAGGATCTTCTTGATGGGCTTGTGCCCGCGGAGGCCCTCGATGACGCCGACGAGCGACTGGTTGATGACCGCCGTCGGGCCCCCGGATTGACCGATGATCGCGCTGCCTTCGATGAGCCTGCTGGGCATGGGTGCCTCCATCTGCAACCGAACCATCAGAGCGTATCACGATCTGCATCATCCGGTGCGAGCACGCACCCCCATCGTTCTGTCACGGCCGCGCAACGGCAATGCCCCGGCCCATCCCTTCAATTGGTGATTTCGCCGCGTCCGGAAGGGCGTGTTTTCTGTATCCTCTGACCATGCTCGCACTGCTCTTCCGGGCGGCCGCGGTTCTCGCGGCTGCAAGCGCTCTCACCCTTGGCTTCACCCCGTCCGCTCCCGCTGCGGCGATCGGTCCCGATCCGCTGACGCCGCCGGCCAACCGCGTCGGCCGTGAAGAGACGACGCTGCATGCGCTGGTTGGCGCGACCGTGCACACCGAGCCGGGCAAGCAGATCGACAAGGCGACGATCGTCGTCCGCGACGGGCGGATCGTCTCGGTGGGTGCCGATGTCCAGCCGCCCCCGGGCGCCCGCGTCTGGGACTGCATGGGCCTGCACATCTATGCCGGGTTCGTCGAGCCGTACCTGGAGGTCGATGCGCCGCAGCCGGACCCGACGCAGCCGGGCGTGCATTGGAACGCCAAGGTGACGCCGCAGCGCCGGGCGCTCGACGGCAAGGGTGTGGACGAGGCGACGGCCAAGCAGTTCCGCGGCATGGGCTTCGTGGCCGCGGCGATCTCACCCAAGGGGGGCATCTTCCGCGGGCAGGCGGCGGCGGTGAGTCTCGCCAAGCCGGCCGAAGAGGTTTCGACGCCGCGCCCGCCCGTCTACGCCGAGCGCGTGTATCACTCGGTGGCGTTCGAGCTTGGGCGCGGCGGGGGAGATGAGCAGCGGTGGGGGGGATACCCCGGGTCGGAGATGGGGGCGATTGCGCTGATCCGGCAGACGCTGAGCGATGCGGAGTGGGAGGCGAAGTCGGGAAGCAATGGGCAACGAGCAATGGGCAATGAGATTGCCAATTGCCTGATCACGCTAAACGAACACGGCCCCGCCGCGCACCCTGATGCCAGCGAAATGCCGATGCGAGTGCAGGGACAGACGTGGGCACGGCTCCCGCTGATGTTCAGCGTGGACGACGAGCTGGAGGTCCTCCGCGCTGTCAAGATCGCGCGGGAGTTCGATCGCCACGCGATCGTGCTTGGCTCGGGCCTGGAGTTCCGCCGCCTGGGTGCGATCCATGCCGCCCTATCGCTCGTTCCGGCACGCCAGGGCGAATCGGCACAGGGCGCTCCGATCCCCCTCATTATTCCCCTCAACTTCCCTGACAAGCCCAAGGTCGCCTCGGTCGCCGATGCCGAGGCCGTCGAGCTGCGTGAGCTGATGACGTGGGAGCAGGCGCCGACGAACCCGCGCCGCCTCGCCGCGGCGGGAGTTCAGTTCGCCCTCACCACGTCGAAGCTCCGGGATCGCAACAAGTTCAATGAGAACCTGCGAACCGCGATGCGCCACGGGCTGACAGAGGACGAGGCCCTTGCCGCGCTGACGACCACGCCCGCCGGGATCCTTGGCCTCAACGACCAGCTTGGCACCATCGCCGGCGGCAAACGGGCGAGCTTCATCGTTGCCGACGGCCCGCTCTTCGCCCGCAAGACCAAGCTCCGCGATATATGGGTGGACGGCATCCGGCACGAGTTGAATGTCGCGCCGAGCAAGATCGAGGGCATATGGGAAATCACGCTCACCGGCGCCCCCCCATCGCCGGCAGCCAAGCGCTGGATCGTCGTCGATGCCGACAACGGCATCACCGTCTACAAGGACGGCAAGAGCGTGAAGGCGGGCAACGTCTCGCTCGTCGAGGGGCGGCTCTCGTTCACGTTTGATCACCAACCCCTCGACGGGCAGGCGGGCATCTACAGGGTGGCCGCGACGGTGGACCTGAACGCGGTGCCGCCGACGATCACGGGCATCGTGCGACGGCCGACGGGGGAGGCCTCGCCGTTCTTCGCCACGCACCGCCCGCCGCTGGCCGCCATCGGCAAGTGGCTCGCCACCGAAGCCGATGCACAGCTGCGCGACCCGGCCAACGGCAGCCTGACGATCACGATCACCGAGAACTCCGTCACGCTCAATTTCGTCCGCAAGGACAAGAGCAAGATCGAGATCAAGGCCGAGGATGTGAAGTTCGCTCCCGATGGAACGCTCACGTTCACGCACCCGCTCGAGCCGATCGGCGGCACAGGCAAGTCGTCGGACACGGTGACCGCGACCGGTGACACATTGACGGGCGAGAGCACGCTCCCGGATGGCAGTAAGCACACGTACAAGGCCAAGAAGGTCGTGCCCAAGGACGAGCGGCCGGCGCAGAAGGGGATGGCGGGAAGGTGGCAGTTCACGCTCACTGACGACAAGCCGGAGCGCAGCAAACCGCTCGTTGTCACCATTTCTGAGTCCGGCGAAGTGCGTGCAAACGGCGAGCCTCTCCCCGAAGGCGCGAAGCTCGAACTCACCGACACGACCGCTCACTACACCGCCGGCGATGAAATCGACCTCATGGGAACGCGCCGCGGCGATCTCCTCTTCATCTCCGGCAAATCCAAGGATGGGCCGATGACGGCCAAGGCCGTCCGCACGGGCTACCCCGACGACACCGACGAGCCCGATGTGGAACTCATCGCCATCGGTGAGACGCCGGAGAAGCTCGGGCTGCCGTTCGGGGCCTACATGCGGAACGAGTCGCTGAAACCACAGGACGTGCTCCTGGGCAACGCGACGGTCTGGACCAGTGGACCGCTGGGCACAATCGAAAAAGGCGGCGTCCTGCTGGGCTCGGACGGCAAGATCGTCTGGGTCGGCCCAATGAGCGAGATCAGCAAGATCCCCGGGCCGCGACCGCCGGAAATCGACTGCACCGGCAAGCACATCACCGCCGGCCTGATCGACTGCCACAGCCACACCGGCATCAGCAAGGGCGTCAACGAGGGGGGCCAGGCCGTCACGGCCGAGGTCCGCATCGCCGACGTCACCAATCCCGACTCGATCTCGTGGTACCGCCAACTCGCCGGCGGCATCACCACCGTCAACAACCTGCACGGCTCGGCCAACCCCATCGGCGGGCAGAACCAGGTGAACAAGAACCGCTGGGGGGCCGCGGCGCCGGACGACCTGCACTTTGAGGGGGCGATCCCAGGGATCAAGTTTGCGCTGGGTGAAAACGTGAAGTGGTCCAACTCCGACAGCGTCCGCTCCTGGCGCTACCCGCAGACGCGCATGGGCGTCGAGACGATCATCCGCGACCGCTTCCTGGCGGCGAAGGAGTACAGCGCGGCGATGAAGGCGCAAGCCGACAAGCGCACGCTCGTCGCCGAGGCCGGGCCGCGCCGCGACCTGGAGTTGGAAGCACTCGCCGAGATCCTCGACGGCAAGCGCATCATCCACTGCCACAGCTACCGACAGGACGAGATCCTCATGCTCGCCCGCATCGCCCAGGACTTTGGCTTCAAGCTCGGCACCTACCAGCACATTCTTGAGGGGTACAAGGTCGCCGATCTCGTGCGCGACAGCTCCGGCGGCGGCTCCTGCTTCGCCGACTGGTGGGCGTACAAGGTCGAGGTGCAGGACGCGATCCCGCAGGGCGGGCCGATCATGGCCGAGCAGGGCGTCGTCGTCTCGTTCAACTCCGACTCCGACGAGATGGCCCGGCGCATGAACGTCGAAGCCGCCAAGGGGCACAAGTACTCGCGCCTCCCCGACGGCACATACACCATCAGCGAGGAGGATGCCCTCAAGTTCGTGACGCTCAACCCGGCCCAGCAGCTCCGCATCGACTCCAAGGTCGGCTCACTGGAGAAGGGCAAGGACGCCGACGTGGCCGTCTGGTCCGGCTCTCCGCTGTCGAGCCTGAGCCGGGCGGAGCAGACGTGGATCGACGGGCGCTGCTACTGGTCGCTGGAGACCGACAAGCAGCTGCGCGAGCAGAACCTGGCCAACCGCGTCCGCATCACCCAGCGGCTCCTTGCCGATGGCAAGCGCTCCGATGCCGGCGGCGGCAGCAGCGGGGGGGATGGTCCACGGCGCCCCGGCGGGCGGCCTGGCGCTGATGCAGCCCCGGGGACACCGGCGGCACCTGCAGACCCGAAGCCCGCAGATCCCGCAAAGCCACCGCAGGGATTGCTTGCACGGATGCTCGACGATGCCGACGCCGCGCGGCGGAACCTGTACCTCGACTTCCTCCGCCGCGGGCTGGACCCGGCGATGCAGCGGTCGGGGGTGTGTGGGTGTGAGTGAGAGAGGCTTACCGCGGATTTTCGCGGATGCACGCGGACTAAGACACAAAGACCTGAAAGACCGTTCAAGACGAAAACAACCCAACTTTCCCATATCGGAATCAATCATGCTCTTCTCCTCTCAGTCCCTCTGCTCTGCTGATCCGCGTCCATCCGCGAAGATCCGCGGCAAGGCCCTCCCTGCCTTTCTCCGCGCTCTCTGCGCCTCCGCGGTGATCGCCTCCCCCGCCTTCGCCCAGGACCTCGCCAAGCGCCCGCCCGCCCAGGAAATGCCCATCGCCATCGTCCACGCGACGATCCACCCGATCGCCGGCGACGAGATCAAGGACGGTTACATCCAGTTCGACAAGGGGAAGATCGTCGAGATCGGCTCGATGGAGGGGGGGCGGATGTTCGCCGCGACCATCCGGCAGATCGACGCCAAGGGCAAGCACGTCTACCCCGGCCTCATCTCGCCGATCACACAACTGGGCTTGGAGGAGATCGCCTCCGTCCGCGCCAGCAACGATTTCAACGAGGCCGGCAACATCACCCCCGAGGTGACGCCCGCCGTCAGCGTCAACCCCGACTCCACGCTCCTGCCCGTCACGCGCACCAACGGCGTGCTCATCGCCGGCATCTTCCCCAAGGGCGGCGTGCTCCCGGGGCGCGTCAGCGTCATCCAGCTCGACGGCTGGACTAGCGAGGACATGACCATCAAGCGCGATTGCGGCCAGCTCATTGCGTGGCCGTTGACACGGACCGTCCGCGCGCCGTGGATGGACCGCAGCGACGAGGACCAACAGCGCGACATCCGCCAGAGCCTCGATCGCATCCGCGACGCGTTCCGCTCGGCCAAGGCGTACATCGACCTCAAGGCCGCCGAGCCGACGACACCCACGGACCTGCGCTGGGAGGCGATGCGCGACGTCTTGGCCGGCAAGCTCCCCGTCTTCATCGAGGCCCAGGACTTCGACCAGATCACGGCCTCGCTGATGTTTGCCCAGGAGTTCAAGCTCCGCCCCGTCATCGTGGGCGGGCGCGATGCGCCACTCTGCGCCGAGCTGCTCAAGAAACTCGACGCCCCCGTGATCGTCACCGGCACCTACCGCGTGACGCCGCGGCGGGACGACTCGGGGTACGACGAGCAGTTCTCGCTCCCCGCCCGGCTCAAGGCCGCGGGCATCCGCTTCGCCATCGCCTCGGGCGAGGAGACGCCTCATGAGCGCAACCTGCCGTACTCCGCGGCCCTCGCCGCCGCCCACGGCCTGACCCCGGCCGAGGCCCTCCGAGCGATCACGCTCGACGCCGCGACGATCCTCGGGATCGACAGCCGCGTCGGCTCGCTGGAAAAAGGCAAGGACGCGACGATCATCATCACCGACGGTGACCCGCTGGAGGTGAGCACGGTCGTGAGCCAGGCATTCATCCAGGGACGTGCGATCGATCTGGGCAACAAGCAGTCGGCGCTGGCGGAGAAGTACCGGGAGAAGTACAGGCAGCAGCCGAAGAACGAGCCCCGAACGAAGTGAGCGGGTAGGGCGTCCATGCCTGCCGGCAGCATCATTCCCGTCGCGATAGTTCGCTGCAGGTCAATCGCGCCGCCCGTTCCTGCGAACTCTCGCCCACCACCACCGTCCTTCCGTCCTCCGGCAACCCTTGCGATCGCAGCCATCGCTTGAGTTCCTCGATCTGTGCTCGCACGCGCTGCTTGTGCTCTTCCAGCACGGCCCTGTTGGTTCCTGACTGCCACTCGTTGACGTATACAATGGCCCGATACAACCCAGAGGAGTGATTGATCCACCGCGTGCTGCCATGGCGCGTCCACAGGCGTGCATCCTGTGAGGCCAGCCCTTCGCGTCGCAACGCCACTGTGCCACGGGCCTTGAACTGAGCCAACGCCCGCTCGGGTCTGATCGCGCCGCGGCAATTGACCACGACGTGCACGTGAGTCGGTCGCACGCTCCGCGCCAGCAGCAACCACCGTCTTTCCGCGCACAACTGAACAATTGCCTCATCGACCAGAGGGCAGCCAATCCGGTCGAGCAATATCGCATCGTCTTTCATGCTTGCGCGCTCGCGCGCCTGGCGCGCTGTGTCCCGCGCCAAGACCGGTGTTCCTCGAATATTGTGGTCACCGTCTACTGATCCGCGCTCATCGCCATGCAATCTCTGGCCGTAGCACGTCCATGTCAAGAAATATGCCAGCGGCAGGCTCATGACGTGAGCATACCGCGGGGCGACTTTCTTGCCGCGATCGGCTCCGCAGCCAAGGGACGCTCAAACCCGCTCACTTCGTTCGGGGCTCGTATTCCCGTGCCTCATACTCCAACCCCTTCACCACCGCGCACATCTCCACCGCCTTCGTCTTCGCCCCCGGCTTCAGCACCACGACCACGCGCCCGTCGGTGTGCGAGGCCTTCACGTCCTTCACCCCGTCGAGCTTCTTGAGCGCCGCCGCCACCTTTCCCTCGCACAGCTCGCACATCATCCCCTTCACCTGCAGCACCACCGTCTGCCCGGCGGGCATCCCCCATTGCATCTTCAGCAGCCGGTACGGCTCCCGCGGCATCCCATCGTCACCACTCTCGCCGCTGCGAAACCATTTGGTCCGGTGGATCTGCGATGTCGTCACGTACATGCTTCCGTCCGGTCCCCACGCGAATGAGTCCGGCCACGCCAGCAGCGGCGAGCCCGCCAGCCGCACCAAGTGCCCGTCCGGCGTGCGGCAGACCACCGCGTCGTACTCCAACGCCGCGAAGTACAGGTTCCCGCGCTCGTCGATCTCCATCCCGTCGGTCACCACCGTCTGCCCGAGGTTCTCAACCTTCGCGACCATTTGCTCCGTCGTGAGCGCCGCATCGCGTAGCGCCGCCGCCGGCGCTCGCCACAGCGTCCGCCCCGTCAGCGCCTGCCAGTACAGCCACTGCCCATCGCGCGACAGCGCAATGCCGTCGCTGTTCACGCGCAGCGGCTCCCCTGTCGCGGCCATCTTCAGTTCGCGCCCTTCCACCTCCGGCACGACATCCGCATCCGCACGCACGCACGGCGCGCCGTCCAGAACCCGCCGCGATGCGCCGGTGCCCAGGTCCACCACCACGATCGCCCCTCGACCCGAGTCGGTGATATACGCAACATCCCGCGCCGCATCGACGCGCACATCGTTCAGGTAGCTCCCCTTCGGCGCGGCCTCTCCCATCGCGTAGACCCGCACCACCTCGTTGGTCCCCAGGTCCACGCACACGAGCTTGGGAGCACCGGGCACGATCTCGCCGAGCTTCGGCGCACCGGGATCGAGAATCCACAGCCGCTCCTTCGCGTCCACATGGACGCTCTGCACGCACACAAAGTGCGCCCCCGCCGCCGCGCCGGTCTCCGGCTTCCACACATTCCAATCTGCACTCGGGAATGCCACGCGCGTCCCGTCGCTCTTGATCTCCTCCACCGCGTTCACGTACGCCGACTCCCACCGTGGGTAGCTCACGAACATGCGCCCGGCTTTGCTCACCGCCACGCCCGTCCACTGCCGCCCGCTCGAGGTCGCCACTTCCTCCAGCCGCGGCTCGGCCGTCGCCGCCGTCAGCCTCGCGCGCCGCTCTTTCTTGAGTCCGCGCTCTGCCTCGCGCGATGGTAAACCACCGGGCGCCGGCACAGGCTTGTTCGCCGGCGCGACCGGCTTCTGCTCCGTTGGCGGGGGGGGCGGCTCAATGCCGATCGCGCACGTTGTCACCGTCAAAGCCACGGCGACCCGCACGCAAACGCACAATGTTCGTTGCAGCATGGGCAATCGTACTGCCGCTCTCGCCCACGGTTCTGCAATTCACTCACACGGCGCGAAGAACAGCCCCAGGAACGACACCAGATCATCCACCGTCAGTTGCCCGTCAGGGCTCTCGGAACCACCCAGGCCCGCCAAGTCAGCGATCTCGGTCTCCCCGCCAAAGAACGCCGCGAGGTACCGCACGACGTCATCTACGGTGTTCTGCCCGTCAGCACCGTCCGCTCCGCCCGGCCCGGCCACATCGGCGGCGTTGCACGCGATCGGGATCTCCGACACGATCGTCCCGCTCCACCACGAATACTGCCCGCCAGTCGTCTGCACGAACGAGTCGAAGTTCTCTTGCTCATTCAGCCACAACGGCGAGGCGTCCAGGATTTCGATCGTCATGTCCGGGAAGCCGTTCACCGCCGTCACGTGCCAGTTCCACAGCGGTCGCCCCGGCCCCATCACGTTGCGGTTCACCCCGTCGCTCCCCCACGCGATAAAGCAGTGCACCTGGGGAAACGTCGCGGATGTGGCGTTCTCCGCCAGGATCTGCCGCGCCCGCGCAATCTTCGCCGGGTCGCTGATCGTCACCACGAACGACTCGGGCTGCACCGGCAACGCCGTCGGCGGCGGGCCAACCACAAACCTCGCATCGCCCAGCGCCCCGGCCGCCAATGTCAGCGCCGCTACACCGCTCAGAACGACCATGCATGTGTTCATGCTCCATCGTACGGACAGCCCCACCCGACGGATTCACGCGCCAGACCGCGACGCAAGGAGTTTGTGTAACAAGCCGCACGTCGCCGCGCAAGTTCTGCAATTCCCCTGTCTTAAGTTTTTTGCTGTGCCGACCGCAGGCGATCTACTTCCCAACACCTGCTTCTTCCAACGCCCTCTCGGCCACCACAAAAGCCGCCCGCGGCCTCCCCAGCCCCTTCGCATTGGCCCGGATCTTCACCAGCCGCGCCGGGTCCGCCAGCAACCTCGACACCTTCTCCGTCGCCTGCGCCGCGCTGTTGATCTTGATCGCCGCCCCCGCCTCCAGCAGCATGTCGCTGTTGCGGCTCTCTTGACCCGGGATTGGGTTCATGATCGCCATCGCCGCGCCCGTCGCCAGCACCTCGCTGGTCGTCAGCCCGCCCGGCTTGCTCACCACCAGGTCGCTGGCACGCAGCAGCTCGTCGATCTCCGTCGTGAAGCCCATCAGCTTGAGCGTGTGCCGCGCCGGCGCCTTCACCTTCGCCATCTGCGCTTTCAATTTCTCGTTCTTCCCGCACAGCACCACCAGCTGCAGCGGCGTCTTGGCCGCCAGCACCGCCCGCACCACCTGCTCCACCGGCCCAACTCCGCACCCGCCCGACAGCACCAGCACGCACGGCCGGTCCTGCAGTAGCCCGTGCTTTTCGCGGCAACCCTCCACGGTCTTCCGCTCGCTGAAGACCGGATGGATCGGGATCCCCGTGATCTCGATCTTCACCGGCGGCACGCCCCAGTGCTCCAGCGCCAGCTGCGCATCGATGCTCGCGACAAAGTACCGGTCTGTAGGCTCAGTCGCCCACAGCGCGTGCGCGTCAAAGTCCGTGACCACGCTCACCACCGGCGTCTTGAACTTCCCGCGCCGACGGAGCTGTGACAACAAGTCCGCCCCCAGGAAGTGCGTGCAGATCACCAGATCCCACGGCTCCTCGATCACCTCGTAGAACTTGTGGAAGTTCGCCTTCTGCACCAGCCGCGCCAGCCCCTTGGCCGGCTTCTCGGGTCGCGCCCGGTCCGACAGGTCGTAGAGCATCCCCGCCAGATGCGGTGCCACGCGGATCACATCGAAGTACCCCTCGCGGTAGACGCGTCGGAAGACCGCGTTGGTCATCTCCATCATGTCCACGTGGCGCGTCTCGACCCCCGGCGCAATCGCCCCCACCGCCAGCTCCACCGCCTGCGCCGCCCGCGTGTGCCCCGCCCCGACCGACGCCGACAAGATCAACACCCTCGCCATGTCCGCTCCGTTGTTGGTGCCAGCGATGCCGCGAACCATAGTGTCCCGCGCCGCTCGCACTTCCCCCTTACGCTTGCTCCGTGACGCCCACCACCCACCATCGGTCGTCCCTCACCACCGCCGCCTTCCTCGCGATTGCCGCGGCCCTCACCACCGCCGCCTGCTCGCCCAAAGACGGCCCGATCGCCACGCTCGACCCTCCGGGGCAGACCACTCTCCCCCCGGGCCCCGCCCGCGTGATGGAGCAGCTCGCCCCCGTCAAGATCCGCGTCCACCCGCTCACGCGCATCAGCATCCAGAAGGACGAGCCCCCGAAGCTCAACTGCCATTTCGAGCTCCTCGACCAGTTCAACCACTCCATCAAGTGGCTCGGCAAGGTCCGCGTCGAGCTCTACCGCCCCGTCGCCGATGCCGCCTCGTCCCCCATCGGCGCCACCGGCACCGAGAAGCAGGAACTCGTCTGGAACCAGGACCTCAACGACCCCCGCACCAACGCCGACATGTACGACTGGGTCACCCGCACCTACCTCCTCCCCCTGGGCGACCTTCCCGCCTGGGCCGTCCACGTCGCCGACGGCACCTCCCGCGACCCCTGGCTCACCCTCAAGATCTACTTCACCTTTGTGGATGTCTCCGGCCAGGACCGCACCCTCTCCGCCCAATACCGCATCAACCGCGGTCAATAGCACATATTCATGTATAACAGGGGCGCTCCGGCAGGGGATGCCCCGGCACGCCGCGGTCCTCCGCGCTGTGCCGGGCGTGGGTGCGGCACGTCTCCAACCACCCGATTCCCCGGACGCACCGAGCGGTTCCCTCCCCCACCCAGGTCACCCCACACCCTCGCAACCACTCGAACCCCCGCCCCTATCCCCTCGTAGAGCAAGGGAACCCCCTCGTGTGCCCACACCCGTCCCGGCCCCCGCGGCCGGCCGACAAGGCACCATGCATCCACAGCCGCCGCATCTTCGCAAATGCATCCGCGTCCCCACCTGGGCGCTCGTCGTCGGGCCCGTGCTCGCGGCGCTGCTCTCCAACGCCGACGTCCTCTTCCTCGCCCTCGCCCGACCGCACGAAGAATCCAACGACTTCCTCCTCGCCCTCGGCGCGACCGTGCCGCTCAGCCTCGGCGCCTGCGCCGTTACTCTCTGGTTCCTCCTCCGTCTCCGCCACGAGGCCGACCGCCGCGCGGCCGCCCTCGCCGAGCTCAGCCAAGCCCTCGACCGCGAGCAGCTCCTCCGCCGCGAGCTCGATCACCGCGTCCGCAACAACCTCTCCGCCCTCCTCGCCCTCGTCGGCATGTATGAAGAGTCGTCCTCTACAGGCGCCGACATCGCCCCCGCTCTCCGCGGCAAGATCCTCGCCCTCCGCGAGTCCTACCAGCTCATCTCCACCACCCACGGCGAGGGCCTCGAACTCGGCGACCTCCTCCACGCCGTCATCGCGGCCGTCCTCAACCCAGCCGACGCCCGCGCCGTCACGCTCGACGGCCCCTCCGTCCGCCTCACCAGCCGCGAGGCCAACGCCTTCGCCATGATCGCTCAGGAGCTGCTCACCAACGCCGCCAAGCACGGCGCCCTCCGCGCCCCCGGCGGCATGATCCGCGTCACCTGGCACAGCGACGTGGATGATCGCCACGCCCGCGTCACGCTGAACTGGGTCGAGCAGCCCGTCACCGCCGCCACCCTCGCCCCGCCCACCACCGAGTCCACCGGCCTGGGCCTCTCGCTCATCGACGGCTTCGCCACCAGCGATCTCCGCGGCAGCGTCCACTGCCGCAAACTCGCCGACCGGTGGCTCGTGGACCTCGTCGCCAACATCAAGGTCCCGGCGCCGCGCAACACCGCCCGCAGCCTCCAGGAGATTCACGGATGAACATCATCGGCAAATCCGTCGGCACCTTCCTCGCCCTCGATCTCCCCACCCCGCCGCAGGCCCCCCTCGACCCCGTCACCGCCACGCGCCCCTTCTGGCGCACCGAGAGCGAGCACCCCCGCAAGGTCCTCGTCGCCGACGACGAGAGCCTCTCCGCCGCCTCGGTCATCCTCAGCCTCAAGGGCCTCGGCTACAACGCCGTCGGTCCCGCCCGTGACGGCGAGCACGCCGTGGACCTCGCCCTGCTCACCATGCCGGACATGGCCCTGGTTGACGCCCGCATGGCCACCGACGCCGACGGCCTCGACGCCGCCCGCACGCTCTTCCGCGACCTGCTCATTCCTGTGGTCATTATCTCCGCCTACGCCGACCGCACCCAGATCGCCGCCGCCGCCGAAGCCGGCGTCTTCGGCTACCTCGTCAAGCCCGTCACCAAGGACCAGCTCGGCCCCGCCATCGAGATCGCCTGGGCCCGCTTCAACCAGTACATGTCCAAGGAGATCGAGGCCGAGGTCCTCCGCCGCCACCTGGAGGACCGCCAGCACATCGACTACGCCAAGTGGGCCCTGGTCGAGCGCGAGGGCTTCGACGAGAGCAGCGCCATGCGCGAGCTCCACCGCCGCGCCAAGGCCGCCGGCAAAGCCCTCGCCGACATCGCCCGGCAGGTGCTGGGACGGTAACAGCCGGATCCGTATGACGCACAGTCTGCTTCGGGTGCTCCCGAAGCCGCCGCCGCGCCGGATTCGGGCGAGCGTCCGATGCCCGCCGCTTCACCTGCCGCTCCCGCTAGGTCTGACGTTAAAATACACGATTCCGTGCCTTCTCTCCAACGGGCGACCGAATGTAGCCGCAGGTGGAGCGAGGCCCGGCTCGGCCGGGCGGAGCGCAACCCGTGGAAAGCCGATCCTGATCCCCTCGCCCCCGAAGGGGGCGAGGGAGCTTGTGCGCGGGTGTTTTGCCGTGTACTCGGATCGCGCACCACTTGACCCACTCTCCTTTCACCCCCATTTCACCCTCACCTCAGGGCAATACGCCATCATCCAGTATGCCCTGCTTCACCTCCTTCCGGGAGTTCAACATGACCCCCATGCGCACCGCTACGCATCTCTCGATCACCGTCATCCTCGCTGGTGCAATGGGCTTCGCCGGCTGCGACAGCGATGTCCACACCCAGCCCGCCGCGAAGGTCGCCACCGACCCCACAACCACCACCGACATGGAAGCCAACACCGGTGTGGCCCAGGCCAAGGCCGAATCCAAGGCCGAGGCTAACGCCGATGTCGCCGACGTGCGCATCGTCCGTGAGATCAAGCAGCGACTCCGCGACGATCCCAACGTCTCCCCCATCGCCCGCAACTGCCAGATCTCATGCCAATCCGGCGAAGTCTTCCTCGCCGGCTTTGTGGTGAGCCAGGACGAGCGCCTGCTCGTCGAGGAGCACGCCCTGCAGGTCAAGGGCGTCGTCAAGGTCGAAAACCACCTGGAGGTCAAGCCGCCGCACAACCCATGACATCTTTGTGTGCTTCCTGCAAACCCCGCCCCCCATTCAATCGAAAGGGATCATCATGGCACGCTACAGCCCCCTCGCCGCCAAAAAAGTCGAACGAGCCATGCACGAGCGCAAGCGCGGCACCCTCCGTAGCGGCGGCTCCGGCAAGAAGGTCACCAGCCGCAAACAGGCCATCGCCATCGGCCTCTCCGAAGCCCGCCGCCAAGGCGCCAAGGTGCCCGCCCCCGGCCGCTCAGCATCCACCCGCTCACGCCGATCCAGGTCAAAGTAATCGACGACGCAACTCGGCTATCCGAGCACTCCCGCGATGCCGTTAGATCCTGT
>JBOHNM010000080.1:0-18379 GCA_050730675.1 Phycisphaerales bacterium
CAACGTATCTGGCAAAGTGGGGGGGGGAGCGGCGGGCGTTTGCGGTGCTGTCGCTGGGGGCGCTGGCGTGTGCGCTGGTCGGCTATCGCTCGCCCGAGAGCGTGACGCATGTGGCGGCGGCGGCGTGTGGGCTTGCGCTCACGGGCCTGGGGATGTTCGCGATTTTTCCGTTGTACATTCCGCCCTTGTTCCCGACGCTGCTGCGGACACTCGGGAGCGGGTTCACGTACAACGTGGGGCGGCTGGTGACGGCGGGGGGAACGGTCTTCGCGGGGCAGATCGCCGCGGGCGTGGGCGGGCCGGCGGGGGCGGTGTGGTGGGTGGGGTGGCTGTACGTACCGTGCTTTGTGCTGGCGCTGGCGCTGCCGCGGGGGAAGGGGACGAGCGATTGGTGAGCGAGAAGGCGGTGGAGCCGGGCACCCGACGGCTCCCCTGACTGACCCTCCGCCCAAGTGATATGTGCAACCATGCCGCACAGCACGCGGGGCGGCGGTGGGCTGTACTGTTGGCGGAGTCCGTGGTCGCCCACGGACTTGGAGATTGCCTCATGAGTACGACCGAGACGCGGCCGGGGCCGACAGGAAGTGCGGCGGCGGAGAAGCCCGTTGCGGCAGCGACACCGGTGAAGCCGGTCAAGGGCGGCGCGCGCAAGGCGCTGTTGATCGTGGTGGTGGTGGCCGCGGCGTTGGGGGTGTGGTGGTGGATTCGTGGCACACTGGGGGTGGTGAGCACCGATGACGCGTATGTGGAGGGGCACGTCACGTTTGTGGCGGCGCGCGTGCCGGGGCAGGTGGTGCGCGTGATGGTGGATGACAACAACCGGGTGCGCAAGGGGGACCTGCTGGTGCAGCTCGACAAAGAGCCGTACCAGGTAAAAGTGGAGATCGCGCAGGCGGCGCTGGACTCGGCGCTGGCGGAGCTGGTCCTTGCGCAGGCTCAGACGCGCTCGCAGCAGGGGCGGACGCGGAGCCTCCGGTTCGCGCTGGAGCAGGCGATCCAGGATGTGGACAACCAGGTGGCGCTGCTGCGGGCGAAGGTGGCGGCGCTGGCCACGCGCCGGGCGCAGCTGACCCGGGCCAAGGCGGACTATGACCGCGTGGCGCCGCTGGCGCAGACCAACGCGGTATCGAAGGAGGACATCGACAAGCGTCGAGAGGCGATGCAGGTCGCCGAGGCGCAGCTGGAGGAGGCGCTGCAGAGCGTCTACCAGATCCGGGCGGCACTGGGGCTCGTGGTCACGGCGGCGTCGGACGACGACCTGGCGAAGGTGCCCGAGGACCTGAACCAGAACACGCCGTCGGTGCGGGCGGCAGAGGCGAGCCTGATCCAGGCCGCGTCGGAGATGGGGGTGATCGAGAGCTTCAACAAGTCGCCGCGGGAACTGGTGGCGGGCTTCTACAAACGCGACCCGACCGGGGACATCGACCGCATCTACGCGGAGATCCTCAAGAACGCGCCGGCCGTCAAGCAGGCGGAGGCGAAGGTGATGCAGGCGAAGCGCGATCTGGAGCAGGCGCAGTTGAACCTGAAGTACACCGATGTGGTCGCGGAGATCGACGGCGTGGTGACGCGCCGGTCGGTGAACCCCGGCAACAACGTGATGGCGGGGCAGGGGCTGATGGCGGTTCGGTCGCTGACAGAGATCTGGGTCGAAGCGAACTTCAAGGAGACGCAGCTGGGGCGGCTGAAGATCGGCCAGCAGGTGGACCTGGATGTGGACATGTACGGCGGGCGGCACGAGTTCCGCGGACGGATCAGCGGGTTTGCGATGGGGACAGGCTCGACGCTGAGCCTGCTGCCGCCGGAGAACGCGACGGGGAACTTCGTGAAGGTGGTGCAACGGGTGCCGGTGCGGATTGACTTGATTGATTACGACCCCGACAAGACGCCGCTGATCGTGGGGCTGTCGGTCGAGCCGCGGGTGCATATCGACCGCGAGCCGACGGGCCCGAATGCGGGTCATGTGCTGCAGCCGTTTGTGACGCCGGCCGCGACCGACTCGGGCGCCAAGCCGGAGCGGAAGGCCCCATGAGCGTGGCGGCGACGGGCATCCCGTTGGAGCGGCCGGCGACCAACCCATGGCTGGTCGCGGTGGCGGTGGTCATTCCGACCTTCATGGAGGTGCTCGACACGACGATCGCCAATGTGGCGCTGCGCTACATGGCGGGCGGGCTGTCGTCGCCGGCGACCGACAGCGAGTGGGTGATCACCAGCTACCTGGCGGCCAACGCGATCGTGCTGCCGATCTCGGGGTGGCTGGCGGCGCGGTTGGGGCGGCGGAACTACTTCCTGCTGTCGATCCTGGTCTTCACGATCGCTTCCGCTCTCTGCGGCATGGCGTGGAACCTCGAGGCGTTGATCGCGTTCCGCGTTCTCCAGGGATTGGCCGGCGGCGGCTTGCAGCCGTCGAGCCAGGGGATCCTGCTCGATGCGTTCCCGAAGGAAAAGGCAGGCGTGGCGATGACGCTCTTCGGCATCGCGGCGCTCTTGGGGCCCGTCGTCGGCCCGACGCTCGGCGGGTACATCACCGACAACTATGGATGGCGGTGGATCTTCTATATCAACGTGCCCGTTGGGCTTACGGCGCTGCTGCTCTGCAGCGCCGTGGTCCGCGACCCGGAGTACCTCAAGGCGCAGCGGACGGCGATGCGCACCAGCGGCAACCGGTTCGACACACCGGGGCTGTGCTTGCTCGCGATCACCATGACCTCTTGGGAGGTGCTGCTGAGCAAGGGGCAGGAGTGGGACTGGTTCGGCGACCCGTTCTGGCGGGTGCAGAGCCTGGCGGTGCTCTTTGTGCTGAGCCTCGGCGGGCTGATCGCACGAGAACTGAACACGCGGGCGCCCTTGATCAACCTGCGGACGCTCAAGGACCGCAACTTCCGGGCGTGCTGCGTGATCATCTTCTGCACATTCGGCGTGCTGTACGCCAACACCACGCAGCTGCCGGCGCTGCTGCAGTCGCTCTTCGGGTACGACGCGACGACCTCGGGGCTGGTGCTGTCGCCGGCGGGGATCGGCGCGGTGGTGATGCTGTTCGTCATCGGCATCCTGATGTCGCGCGGGATCGATGCGCGGATACCCATCGCGTGCGGGCTGATCGTGGTGGCGGTGGGGAACTACTGGACGTCGCGGCTGAACCTGAGCGTCAGCCCGTGGCAGTTGGTTTGGCCGCGGGTGGTGATCATCGCGGGGCTGTCGATGATCTTTGCGCCGCTGAACGTGGCGGCGTTCGCGAGCATCCCGACCGAATTGCGCGGGGCGGCGGTGGGCTTGCTCGCGCTGCTGCGCAACGAGGGCGGGAGCGTCGGCACATCAATGGCGCAGACGGTGCTGCAGCGGCGCGAGCAGTTTCACACGCTGCGGCTGGGGGAGGGGCTGGACCCGCTGAACCCGGCGGTGCGGGAGTACCTCGAAAACGGGCAGGCGGTGTTCCTCCAGCAGACGGGGGACGCGGCGCTCTCACAGCAACTGGCGCTCAAGACGATGGCGCAGCTGCGCGACCAGCAGGCCCTCTCGCTGGCGTACTTCGACGTCTTCTGGATGTGCGCGGCGGTCGCCGCGGCGCTGGTCTTCCTCGTCATGCTCATGCGCAAGTCGGTCGCGGCCAAGGGTGCGCATGTGGCGGCGGAATAGCTACCACTCCTTCTCGCCGCCCTCAACGCGGGCGATGAGTGCATGGACGCGCAGGACTTCGGCCACGGACCAGGCCTGAGCCGGGCAGCCGTTGGGCTTCTGCGGCTCGGACTGTGTGTCATCGCCGTCGAAGATCTCGGGGAGCTGGCCGAGGCAGCCGTCATCGCCGAGGAAGCGGGTGATGGGCTCGAGGATCGCCTTGGCCTGTGCCACGGATTCGGGTGATCCCGCGCCAGCGCGGAGCGTGGCCTCGGCGAGCGGGCCGAGCAGCCAGGGCCAGGCGGTGCCGTTGTGGTACGCGGCGTCGCGGTCGAACATCCGCCCGCGATAGCGGCCGCGGTACTTCTGGTCGCCCGGCTCGAGCGTGCGGACACCGTGGGGTGTGAGGAGCGTCGCGCGGAGGGTGCGGACGACCGCGGTCTTCTGCTGCGCATCCAGCGGCGAGTGCGGCAGGCTGGCCGCGAAGACCTGGTTGGGGCGGATCTCGGTCGCGGGCGCCCACTTGCCTCCGGGCGTGGCGGGGGGGAAGAGGCAGTCGATCAGGCACGAGCGTCCCGCATCCCAGTACTGGGCCTTGAAGCTGAGGGCGACTTTGTCGGCCAGGCGCGTGAACTCGGCGCTGAGATCAGGGTGAGTGGGGGCGATGATCTTCGAGATCGAGCGCAGGGCGTTGTACCAGAGGGCGTTGATCTCGACGGGCTTGCCGTGCCGCGGCGTGAAGACTACCCCGTCGCGTTTAGCGTCCATCCACGTGAGCTGGGTGGTCTCGTCGCCCGCGGTGATCAGGCCGTCGGCGGGGTCCACCTTGATATGGAAGAGTGTCCCGGCGCGATAGGCACTGAGGATATCCAGGCAGGCGGGGAGGAACTCGCGGGTGAAGGTCTTGGAATCGCCGGTGGCCCGCAGGTGCTGTGTGCAGGCGTGGATGAACCAGAGTGAGGCATCCACGGTGTTGTAGTGGGGTTGGCCGGTGTAGTCGTCAAAGACGTTGGGGATGAGCCCGGCCTTGCAGCTTGTTGCGAAGGTGGTGAGCACATCGCCCGCCTCGTGGTAGCGGCCGGTGGCCAGCAGCAGGCCCGGCAGGGCGATCATCGAGTCGCGTCCCCAATCAGCGAACCAGGGATAGCCGGCGATGATGGTGTAGATGTCGGGTGTGGCGGCGGGATCGCTCAAGCGCGAGGGGGCGATCCGCTTGACGACGAAGTCGTCGGCCGCAGAGACGAGGGCGGAGATCTCCGGACGGTCGTCGGCGGGCTTGAGGCGCATCAGCTCGCGCGTGGTGCGGATCATGTCGTGGAGGCGTCGCTGCTTGGCGTCGGCATCGGCGCGGAGATCGCGGGCGGGACCGGGCTGCGTGCTGGCGTAAAGGGTGATCGTCGCCTCGCCGGCGGCCGCGGGGATGTCTGCCGTGAACGAGCCGGGGTTGTAGAGGTCCTCCAGGAAGTCGTAGCCGCGGTCGCGTTCGGTCTCGAGCTGGAAGTCGAACCACCACTGTTCCGCGGGCTCGAAGCGTGCGCCGTCGCAGGCCATGAAGAGACTGGCGAGGGAGGTGTGGACGTTGCACGCCGCGGCAAGGGGCTCGGAGCGGAAACGGTCGCGGGCGGTATCACGGAGGATGAGGGCGTGGAAGTCGCGCAGGGCCACCAATGGACGGAGGGAGAGCCGGATGGGCCGGGCCGGGCCGGGCCCGGTCCAACGCGCCGTGTAGCGGATGGCGACGGCGGGGGCCTCGCGCAGAAGCTGGACGGTCTTGGTGACAGCGACGGGACCGGCCTGGTAGAACCAGCGGACGGTGGAGTCCTTCTCGAAGCGGACCAGGTGCGAGTCGCCGCGGGGATGGAGCGCGCCGGGGCGGAAACGGAATGTGGCCAGATCAAAGCGCTGCTCGGAGCCGGAGCCCGGGTCAATGCTGACCAATTCGGCGACGTGGGCGAGAGCCATGACGCGCTTAACGGGCGGGCGCAGGGCGGCGACGAGCAGGCCGTGGTAGCGCCGGCTGGGCGCGCCGAGAGCGGTGCCCATCGCGAAGCCGCCGGTGCCGCTGGTCAAGAGCCACTCGACCTTGGCGAGGGCTTCAGGGTCGCCGGTGTTGGTTCGGGAGTAGGTTGGGAGGGGCATGTGCGAACACGGTAGGTCTCGGCAGGATGGGCAAGGGATCAGCCCGAATCGGTGAGTCGGTGCGGGGGCAGGTAAACGAAGGCCCGCCGCGCGGACAGGTGGACCCGTGCATGCATAGACTGGATATGGGAGCTTCAACCTCACGGAACAGGCCGGTTCGGGTGGCGGTCAACGGCGTGGCCAAGGGCACGTCTCGGGCGATCGGTGCGCCGAGGAGCTACGCAGCGTCGAAGATCGTGATGGAGGGGATCACGTTCGACGATGTGCTGCTGCTGCCCCGGGCGAGCAGCGTGGTGCCGACAGAAGCGGACACGAGCACGCGGCTGACGGGGAGGATCGCGCTGAACATCCCGCTGGTTTCAGCGCCGATGGACACGGTGACGGAGTCGGCCTTGGCTATCGCGCTGGCCCAGGAGGGCGGGCTGGGGATCATCCACCGGAACCTGCCGATCGATGTGCAGGCACGCGAGGTGGTAAAGGTGAAGAGGTCGGCCAACGGGATTATCCCCGACCCGCACGTGCTGGCGCCCGACGACTCGGTCGCGCACGCACGCCAGCTCATGGCGAAGTTCGCGGTGAGCGGCTTCCCGGTGACCGAAGGCGGCAAGAAGCGGGCCAAGGTGCTGGGAATCATCAGCCGGCGTGACCTGAAGTTCGTCGGCGACGATGCGACCACGGTGCGCGAGGTGATGACCAAGGACGGGCTGATCACCGCCAAGCCGGGGACGAGTCTGGCGCAGGCGGAGACGATCCTCAACCGGGCGAAGGTGGAAAAGCTCATCATCGTGGACGACAAGTTCCGCTTGGTGGGCCTGATCACCCAGCGCGACATCGACCGGCACAGCCAGTATCCCAAGGCGACGATGGACGCCCAGGGGCGTCTCCGCTGCGGGGCGGCCTGCGGCGTCGATGCCTACGAGCGGGTCGAGGCGCTGATCGCCGCGGAGGTGGACGTGCTTGTGGTGGATACCAGCCACGGCCACTCGGAGAACGTGCTGCGGACGGTGCGGACCATCAAGAAGAAGCACAACATCGAGGTGATTGCCGGGAATGTGGCGACGGCCGACGGCGCCAAGGCGCTGGTGGACGCCGGGGCCGACGCGATCAAGGTGGGGATCGGGCCGGGTTCGATCTGCACCACGCGGGTGGTGACGGGCGTGGGGATGCCGCAACTCAGCGCCATCCTCAACGCGGTCGAAGCCCTGGCGGGGAGCGGCGTGAGCGTGATCGCCGACGGCGGTGTGCGCCAGTCGGGGGACATCGCCAAGGCGATCGGCGCCGGGGCGAGCGCGGTGATGATGGGCTCGATGTTCGCGGGGCTCGACGAGTCGCCGGGCGAGATGGTGATCCGGCATGGGCGACGTTACAAGGAGTACCGCGGCATGGGCTCGGAGGGGGCGATGAACGCCGGCTCCAGCGACCGCTACGGTCAGCAGAGCGCCAAGGAGAAGCGGATCAAGTTCGTGCCCGAGGGGGTCGAGGGGCTGGTGGCCTACCGCGGGCCGCTGAGCGAGTTCGTCTACCAGATGGTCGGCGGGCTGCGGGCGGCCATGGGGTACCTGGGGTGCTCGACGATCGGCGAGCTGCGCGAGCACGCCCGGTTCGTCAAGATCAGCCCGGCGACGGTGGTGGAGAACCACCCGCACGATATCCGGATCACCCGGGAATCAACGAACTACTTGGTCGAAGGGGCGGGGGAGTAGCAAACCTGTCGGGCAGGGCGATCGTAGTTCCTTGCGGGAAAGCCCATAACCCCTGTCATCGCGGCCCTCCGGGGCGGCGCATGGGTCGTTTGCTCCATCGTGCAACCGGGCCAAGGCCCGCCGGAACAAAGTTCATCCACACGGCGCGATGCCGCGAAGACGGCCCTTGGGCAGACGCCCCCGGGTCGAGCTAATCTTCTGTCATCGCACGGAGGCATGTATGCACCGCTCAACCGCCAAGGCCTATACCAAGCGCGCCCAGTTCGTGGGGGCTGTTCTGGTCGCCGCGGCCGGGGCGGTGGTGCTGGTGAAAGCCACGCCGCCAGAAGCGATCAAGATCGAGGCCCCCGAAGCGCCAAAGAACAACGAGACCGCTGAACGTGCTGTAAAGCGGCGGGAGATCGCCGACGCAGCCGCGGGCCTGTCTTCCAAGCTCGATGCGATAGCGCCGCCGGTGCCAAAGGCCGAGCCGAAGATCGCGACCCTACAACCCACAGAGCCACCGAAGCCCCCACCTCCGCCGCCGTTGAAGTACATCGGCGCGATCATGACGGGCTCGTTCAAGCGCGCGATCGTGGTGGTCACCGGCACGGACATGAAAGAGCAGCAGAAGATGCTCGCCGAGGGGGACGCCGTCGAGAAGCAGACGGTGCTGGCGATCGCCCCCGACTACATCACGGTGCGCGACGACAAGGGGGACGAGAAGACCATCGAATTGGCCCAGCGCCAGCTGCGCGCCCTGCGGATCGTCGGGCCGAGCGGCCCGTCCAACCCCTCGGGCGGCATGGGCCCGATCGTGATGCAGCCCAACGGCGACGGCGGCAAGGGCGGCATATCGCCGGAGGTCGCGGCGATGGAAAACAAGATCACCGAGATGCAAAAAGGTGGCGATGCCGACGGCGCGGCCAAGCTGCAGGCGGAAGTTGATCGCATGCGCAGCGGCGAGAAGGCTCGCGGTGGTGGCGGCGGCGGCAAGGGCGGCAAATGAACGATCGGGCGGCGTGCTACATCGAGCGGGCGGGCGGCGGGGACATGATCCTGCGCCTGCGCTACTGCGACCCGCGCGGATCGCGCGAGTGGCTCGCCCCCGGTGGCCTGCGCCAAGGCGCGGCGGCCGCAGAGAACGTTCTGCTGGCCGCGGCGTGGATCCACGAGCAAGTTTCCGGCGCTTCCAGCAAGCTCCCGCTCGACATCGTGCTCGACCTCGACGGCGGAGTCTGCGGCTGGCTGACCACCCCGGGCGGCGACGACAAGGCCGTCCGCGGCGCGTTGGCCGCGGCCAAGGCCGGGGTCACCTCCACCGGCGAGGAGCGGGAGACCGCCGCAGTTTCGTGGCTCGATCAGGGAGAGCTCGGAACGGACGTCTCAATCCAAGCCCTCAGCGAAGGCGATGCACCTGCGAAGGCCGGCGGCGTGGCGGCCGCGGCCCGCCACCGGCTGGCCGTGGTCTGCGTGCCAGACCTGGCGGCGCGGGTGCTGCTGGACGAGCTGGACCGCCTGGGGACCGAGGTCGAACGCGTGATGAGCCTGTGGCATGCCCTGGCGGCGTGGGAGCCCGGGCGGCGCGGCGAGGTCTTCGAGCGCGGTCAATCACATGATGTTGTGGCGTCCAGCGAACCGGTGACGGCGGTGCTGGTAGTCGAGCCGACGGGCAAGGCGATCTGGAGCTGGGTACGCGACGGCCGCCTGCTGGCCGGTGGATCACTGCGGCTCAAGCGCGTGGTCTCGACAACGCACCACGACGAGCCGGCACACACCGACGAGCCCGAGCCAACCGGTGCGCTGCGCCGGGTGGGCCCGGCGCCCAGCGAGCCGGCCCAGGTGCTGGAGGCTTCGCGGGCCGATGTCGGCCGCATCGTCAGCGAGTGGCTGGCGTGGAGCACGCAGCTCGGCGTCGCCCCTGGTCGGCTGGTCTGCCTGGGACCGTGGAGCGTGGTGCCGGCTGGGCTGGCGGGCGAGGACTTGCCGGATGTCTCCGGGATCGCCGCGGTCGGTGCGGCCGTCGGCCGCGCGTGGCCGGGGACCAACGTCTCGGCCAAGGTGGATGAAGACGCCGTCGCCAGCACGCTGGCCCGCCTGGTGCGCGGGCCCGAGGGGCTGGCGGCGGCCGTGGATTCGACGCCTCGGACAACGACCGACCTCGTCGAGCTGTCGCGCCGCCCCGGCCGGACCAACCGCGTGCTTTACCGGTGGCTGACGCTGACGCTGGTGGCAGGCTCGGTGGTGTTCGTGGCGCTGGGGCTGCGGCTGGGATGGGGTGTCGGAGCTGTACACAAGCAGGCGGACGACCTGGTCCTGCAGCGCAGCACGGCTCTCGCAAAGGTCTCCGATCTGGTGAAGATCGCCCCCGACGAGCCAGACCCTGTAGGTGTATTGACGGCCAAGTTGCGGGCGATCCAGAAGGAACGGAGCGCCATCAAGCCCGACGAGCCGCTGCTGGCGGAGTTCAGCCGCTTCCTGATGGCGGTGGACGGCCTCCCGGACACGCAATTGATGTCGCTGACGATGAACGCCGCCCGCGACGGCATCGAGATCGGGCGCCTGGCGTTCAAGCTCGACAAGGACAACAAAGAGAACCTGGCCGGGGCCCTCTTCAAAGACCGCCTGATCACGTTGCCGCCGGCCACCAAGCGCTGGATCACCTGGAACATCACGATCCCGGTTGCGACCGCCGACCGCGAAGAGTACAACATGATCGGCCGCTGGACCGACACCCCCGCCAAGCTCCCCGAGCCGAGCGTCAAGCCGCTGCCCCCTAAGCCTCCGGCCGAGAACCCACCGACCGACGCCCCGAAGACCGACGACGGAAAGCACGGCGAGACCGTGCCGCCCGAGGCCAAACCCGCCGACGGCAAGCCGCCGGAAGCCAAAGCTACCGAAACAAAGGCCGTCGAAACCAAGCATGTCGAGTCCAAGCCGGCCGAGAATTCGGTCGAGCCGAAATCCGACGCGCCCAAGTCTCCGGAAGCGAAAGCGACGCCGAAGATGTCGGGCGGCAAGCCGGCCGCGCCCGGGAAAGACAAGCCATGAGCCAGCTCCCCGCGCCTGTGCGCCTGGACGAGGAGCAGCGCCTGGTGATGGTGCAGGGCGCCGCGCGCACCGAGCGGGCCAACCGGCCCCGGTTCATGCTGCTGTTCGGCGTGCTCGCCATCGTCGGCTCGACCATCTTCCTGGCGGTGCAGGGGGCCAAGGCCGGCAGCGCCCGCGCTCGAGTCTCCAACGAGGAAACAACCGCCCGCGAAGTCATCAAGCTGGTCGCCGAACTCCAGGCAACACGCGGGACGGACCTTATCGGCGATGCCGCCGGCAAGTCCGACGTCTCGCTCAGCCGTCTCACCTCCTACGCCACCGAGGCCGGCCTGACGGCGGTCGTCGGCAGCGAGGACAACGACCCGCGGAGCGCACCACCCGGCTACGAGCGCAAGCAGCTCAAGTTCAAGATCTCCTCCCAGCCCGCTTCGGCGCTGCTGGCATGGATCAGCCGCGCCAGCAAAGAGGACGGCATCGAACTTTCTCTGATCACCATCTCGCCGGGCACGGGCACGCCCGAGGGACAACCTCGCTGGAACGCCGACGTGACGTTCCTTAAGTGGAGGCGCAAGCCATGACCAACCGGGCGATGGAGCGATTGATGACTATGCGGCGGGCTCGACTGTTCCTGGGTGCGGGGTTGGCGGCGGCATTGCTCGCGGCGTCCGGGTGCATCACCGAGGGCGACACGGACGTGCCTCCGTATAAACCGGCCAACACCACCCCGCCACCTCCCGACGACAGCGCCAAGCGCGCCAGCGAAGCCCACCAGATCGCCGGCGTGGCGCAAGAAATGGCCCGCAAGGGCGATGTTGACGGGGCGATCGAGCAGTACGCGCTGGCGCTCAAGATCTACCGCGATGATTTCCAGGCATGGAACAACCTAGGCATCCTGCTCATGCAGAAGCGCCAGAATCGGGCCGCGGCGGAAGCCTTTACCTACGCCGCCGAACTTTCACCTGACGATCCGCGCCCCCTGTGCAACCTTGGGACGCTCTGGGAAAGCCTGCGGTACTACTCGAAAGCCGCCGACTACTACGACAGCGCCCTCGGGCGGGATCCGACGCATCTGGACTCCCTGCGGGGCTTCATCCGCTGCTGCGTGCTGATGGACGTTCGGTCGCAGATCCTCGCCGAACGGATCGAAGTCGCCCTCACTTTGGAGCAGGATCCGGTGTTCCATAAATACCTGGAGCGCCAGAAGATCGTGACCGAAGGCATCCTGCGGGAACGCCCGGGTTCAGTCGGTTACCCGATGGGCCAATAGCCGAATTGCGTGTACATTCGGGGAGCCCCAGGTGCCGTCGGGTCGAGATATGGGTGCGCTCTCAGCGTGCCGCGGTTCTCGGACGACCAGGAGTCTCACGGATGTCCATGCGTTGCGTTCGTTCGGCATCGGTGATCGCACTCGTCGCGGGGGGTGTCTTCGCGGCGCCCGCCTTGGGGCAGGACTCGGTCTCGAATGCCAACGGCTTGCCGGGTGATGCGCTCAACGCCTACACCACCGGCGCGTCGGGCAACCAGGTGAAGAACTACGTCGTGGACCTCACCGAGCGCACCAGCAGTTGGGGTTCGCGCTACGTCATCGGCCCGGTCGCAAAGGCCAGTCTCTCGTCGCAGAGCACATACTTCAATCACCTCATCGCCAGCCAAGCGGCGAGCGCCAGGTTCAGCACCGGCTCACTGCTGCGCCCCAGCTACTCGGCGTGGATCAGCGCCGGCCAGGGCATCGGCCCGGCCAACTCAACACCCACCGACAACGGCTCGGGCCTCTACGGCACCCAGACCAGCACGGGGATCACGGCGCAGAAATTCTCGACCGCCATGCTCGAGTTCGCTGGCGGACCTAACGGCACTTTCGGCGACGGCGACGACGAGAACAACGTGATCGTCTCGATGGTCGGCTTCTGGCCCAAGGTCCCCTCGCGGCTGTACGTCTCGCGCATCGTCGCCGCCACCAACAAGGCCACGGGCGCGCCCGGCCTGATCGGCAACAGCACCCTGGGTATCGGCGGCGTGGACGAAGCCGGCACGGTCATGATCAGCGCCGACGGCTTCGGCATGGTCGGCGATGACGTCATCACCAACAAGAAGCTCTTCCGCGTCAACTCCGCCTCGCGCAACGTGGCGGTCAACAACATGCTCGCCAACAGCGGCCCATCGGACACCGCCGCGGCCCGCACGATGAACAGCGGCACCACATCGCAGACCACGCCGACGCTTGTTCCCGCGTCGATCGCCGGGCGCCCGGTCCTCATCGGCGCCGACTTGGCGAACAACTACCTCAGCGAGCAGGCCGTCAACATCATCACCTCGAACACGTCCTTCGTCCCCGCCGGCGCCAGCGCGCGCGGGCCGCTCAGCTTCTCGCCGACGGTCTTCTCACGGCTGATCTCAGGAGGCTCCGATGCCGGCACTGGCGCGGTGCTCGCCCGCAGCGCCGCCGCGACCAAGACCCGCGGCGTCGCTGTCTTCGCTATCAACACCAACGGCTCGGTCGATTCGACGCAGCTTTACGAGCTGCCCCAGAACGCCGGCGAGATCCTCGACCCGGTGGACGGGTTCGACCCCGCCGCGGCCTTCGGCAGTCTCGGCAACCAGGAGTTCACCAACTACCAAAGTCAGGTCGTTTTCCGCGGCGGCAACGGGCCTGTAGCCGCGGTGGTGCTCCCGGGCGGCGACCTGCTGGTCTCGGCGGTGGTGGCCGCTTCCGGCAGCGGCGCAGCGACCCCCGCGTCGCAGGACAACTACCTCGCGGTGCTCAAGGTCTCCGCGGCCGACGGCTCGCAGGCCTGGACCATCGCCGCCCACACGGGCAATAGCGCCGGGTACGCGGGCGGCATCTCCAAGGCGGTGCTGGGGCGCGACTCCAATGGCGATCTGGTCACCATCGGCCGCCTCGCTCACTCCACCGAGGTCCATGCCAGTTCTTCGACCGGCCCGTCGATTTCCTGCCCGGCAATGGACCGCGCGGGCACCCTGTACTTCATCGCCGACCTCATGCTCACCGGCGGCGCCAACCCCGTGCCCGACACGGCACTGCTCCGCGCCAACCGCAACAGCGCCACCGGCGGCTACGAACTCGAGCGGCTCATCGGCATCGGCGATGTTGTCGCCGGACGCAACTCGCAGCTCAGCTACCAGGTGCAGTTCCTCTCCGTCGCCGATGCCGACTCGGTCGATTCCGGCTCGGTCTTCTCCGGCTGCATCGTCCAGGACACGCTCACGGGCGTGAACGCGGGCCAAGTGCCCTACGGCTCACCACTCGCTCTAGGTGCCTTGGTGATTCGCGCCAAGGTTGTCTACGACATGGACCAGAACGGCTTGTACGTCGACCCCAGTCTCCCCGGCTCCGGCGGCGGTGCCGACCAGTCCTACAACGTGCAGATGGTCCTGATGCCGCAGCGCATGCGCGCCGACATCGCCCAACTCGGCGGCGTCCTCGGCCCTGACGGCCTCGTCACCGTGGACGACATTGTGGCGTTCCTCAGCGCGTTCTTCAGTGGTGATATCGTGACCGCCGACATGGCCTCCCTCGGCGGCGTCGTCCATCCCGACGGGCAACTCACCGTGGACGACATCGTGTCGTTCCTGTCGGCGTTCTTCGCCGGTCAGTGAATCGCCGCGGTTGTGCGATCCTCAAGCTCGAATGGTCGCGCCCATTTGCACAGCGAGTTCGGTGCCGACACGCACACCGGATTCCAGTGCGCCCTCCATGTAGCCGGTGAAGGCGGTCGAGCAGTGCTCGCCGGCGACGACGATGGGGCTGCTGGTGTCTCGAAGCGCCGCACCAAAGCGCGTGAGCTGGCCCGGCGCGGGGAAGGTGTAGGACCCCTTCACCAGGGGATCGCCCGGCCAGTCCATCACTGTTAGACGCTCGGCCCTCCCGCCCAGTCCCGGCCAGATCTGATCGAAACTCTCGGTCACGCGTGCCCGTCGGCGCTGGGCCTCCATCGCGTGCAGCGCGGCGGCCCGCGGGCCACCGGCAAAGCCGACCAAGAGCCCAAACTCGCCTACCCGCATCGATTCCCATGTGGCCGAGAACAGCTCATCGGTCACGGCGCTGGAGCCTGTCTTGTCGTACGCCGCGCACGGCGCGATCAGCAGCGACTTGACGGCATCGCCCATCTGGGGAGTGTTGACGCCGCCCAGCCCCTTAGGCATGAGCGCAGGCTCGATCTGCAGTTGAGTCCACACGGTCGGGGGCACGGCCACCACCACGCGTGCGGCCGAGTACCAACGGTCCGCAGCCAAAACACGCACGCCGCGGCCATTGGGCTCGATACGTCGGACGGCGCTGTTGAGTGTCACGGCGTCGGGGTGCAGTGTGGCGGTCAGGGCGTAAGCGAGTTGCTGGTTACCGCCGACAATGCGATAGGTCTCGCTGTCGGTCCAGTACGCCTCGAGCCCGCCACCCTTGATGACGCCGAGCAACGCGAGCAATGACTGGTGCTCGAGCGCGACGCCGTTGTCGCACTCGACCGTCAGATCCATGACGCGCTTCGCCTCGGCAGGGATATCCGGCGGAAATGCTCCGAACGCAGCGGAAACACTGGTGCGGTCCAAACGCGCGGCTTCGGGCGAAAGCCATGGGCGGTCCGCATCGATCGGTGCGGCCACCGAGTTGAGCATGGCCTCGATCGCCCGTGTATCGGTGTGGAGCTTTCCAACCTGCGCGTCGCTGAGCACGCGCCCATCCAATCGCACGGGCCCATCGGCTTCGGGCAGCTTGTACAACGGCAACCCGAACCGCTTGGCGTACGCCAGCCACGTCGGGTGGTTCTCGCCGATCAGTTCGCCGCCGCCCTCGGCGTCGAGACCCTGATACACATCGCGGAAGCTGACGACGCGCCCGCCCAGGCGGCCGCGGGCCTCGAAGACTCGCACGTTGATCCCGCGGGCATTGAGTTCCGCCGCCGCGGCCAGACCTGCGAATCCCGCGCCGATCACGATCACATCAGTGTGCTCGGCAACGGGCTCGGCCTGCTCGGGGCGAACACACCCGGCGAGCAGCCCCGCCGCGGCCGTCGCGACGGCGGCCTTGAGCATGTCGCGGCGCGAGCAGTCCTGGAGTCGATCAGGGTCGCAACGGGCGATGAGTTGCCGGTAAAGAGATCGGGCCATGAGAAGAGAATACACAAAGAGCACCGCCGTTCCGGCGGTGCTCGATGAGTTGGACATTGGGATGAGTGGGGAGCGATTGAATGGAAGCGACTACAGCAACGACGCCGCCAGGCTCGCCAGTTCCGACCGCTCGCTCTTGGCCAGCGAGACGTGGCCGACGATCCGCAGCCCCTTCATCTTCTCGATGGCGTAGGCCAGGCCGTTGGAGCCGTGGTCGAGGTACGGGTTGTCGATCTGCCCGACATCGCCGGTGAGGATCACCTTGGTCCCCTCGCCGATGCGCGAGATGATCGTCTTCACCTCGTGCGGCGTCAGGTTCTGGGCCTCGTCCACGATCATGAACTGGTGCGGGATCGAGCGGCCGCGGATGTAGGTCAGCGGCTCGAGGACGAGCTGGCCGCCCTCGACGAGCTTGGTGATCTTCTGCTCGGTGGTGTGGCTCTCGGCGTTCTGGCCGATGGAGCTGCCGCGGGTGGAGAGCAGGTAGGAGATGTTGTCGAAGATCGGCTGCATCCACGCGCCGAGCTTGTCGTCCTTGGTGCCGGGGAGGTAACCGATATCGCGTCCCAGCGGCATGATCGGCCGGGCCACGAGCATCTTGTCGTAGCGCTGTTCGTTGAAGACCTTGGCCATGCCCGCGGCGACCGCCAGCAGCGTTTTGCCCGTGCCGGCAGAACCCAGAAGTGTGACCATGCGGACCTCGTCGTCCAGCAGCAGGTCCAGCGCCATCGTCTGCTGGACGTTGCGGGCCAGGATGCCGAAGGTCGGCTTGCGCGGGCCGGTGACGGGGATCACGTGGTCGGTGTCGGCCAGGCGCCGGGCCAGACCGGTATGGTTTTCGTCTTCGGCATCGCGCAGCAGGATGAACTGGTTGGCGAAGACCGGCCGGTCGTACTCGGCGCCCTCGGGCGTGCGCCCCTTGAGCATCGGGGCCAGACGCTCCAGCGGGAGCATGCGGTCGCGGTACAACTCGTCGATCAGCTCCGAATCGGCGTCGATGGTCATGTAGCCGGTGTAGAGCCGCTCGGCATCGACCTTCTGGTTCTCGAAGTCCTCGGTCTTGAGCCCGAGCGTGTCGGCCTTGATGCGGGCCGCCAGGTCCTTGGTGACGAAGACAACATTCACGCCCTTGCGGTGCAGGGCCAGCGCGCTGGCGATGATGCGGTTGTCGGGCGAATCAGCGCCGAGGATGGTGGGGCGCTCGTGGCTCTCCACATCGATGCGGATGATGCCCGTCTTGTCGATCGGCCCGCGCGCCGTGCGTTTGTCCGACGGGTCGCAGGCGGCGCCCCACGGCACGCCTTCGACAAGGCTGCCCATCTCACGCAGGCGATCGAGGTGGCGGATGGTTTCGCGCGCATTACGCCCCTTGTCACCGGGGTCGCGCTTGAGCAGATCGAGTTCTTCGATCACCACGAACGGCAGGATGACCGTGTGCTCCTGAAAGACAAAGAGCGCATCGGGGTCGTGCAACAGCACATTCGTGTCAACGACAAAGTGCTTGACCGCATTGCGCCCGCCGGAGCGGGGCTGGGCCGCGGGGCGGATCAACTCGCTGACCCGGGGCTCGGCGCCGGAAGAGGTCTTTGCGGATTCAACGGACGACGCGCGGGAGTGTTCACGCACGATGCTGCATCCTTGCAAGGTTCGGACATGCCGGCCCTCCGGCCTGGTCCGAGTGTACAAAGAGCGGTCGCGGGGCGACACTCCCGCGAGAGCGTGCACGACCGTGGACGGGAGCCTTGCGCTCGCCCGCGGCGGCAGCGATACCGAGAAGACGGGTTGGGTCTTGGGGCCGCCATCTCACAGGGCGGCATGAACCGACGGTTCTGAGCTTGGTGAAGCCCACACTTCCTCCATCGGTTGGTACGACCCCCGTAAGCCAGAGGTTTCCATCAAGTACGCGCGAAGAGGTGGGTGGGGGATGAATCCCCCCTCACGACCGCCCGCCGAACGCCTGGGTCCGCCGGCAGCGTTACATGCCAGGGATAAAGGCTGCGGCGATCAGCACCACGCCCACCACGCCCGCGACGCCGAGCTTGACGAATGTGGCCGCCAGACGGCCCACCGCCGCCCCACCCGCCACCTTTCCCGACTCTCCCCAGCTCTGGCCCTTGATGCTCCGCTCGGCGAACAGGGCCCCCAATCCCGCGCCCACGATCGCGCCGAGGATGGTGCCGATCGGCGGGAAGAAGAACGAGCCGAGGATCGCCCCGCCGATCGCGCCCACGACCGAGAACGCCGCTCCGGTGCGCGAGCCGCCGACGGTTCGGGCGGCCACGGCGCTCAGGGCCAGTTCGACGACTTCCCCGATCGCCGCGACCACAGCACACGCGCCGAGCGTCCACCAACTGAACATGGCCCATCCCTGCCACCAGTTGCAGGCGACGGCGATCACCAGCATGCACCAGACGCCGGGCAGCGTGAGCAGCGCCAGCACCCAGCCGGCAAGCACACCGATCACCACGGTTGAGGCGGCAAGCCAGAACATCGCTCGATGGTATTCGGAAGCCGCGTCAGGTCGTTGCCTGCGTGCTCTCGGTCGGCGCAGCGCCGTCGGCGGGGGTTGCGGGCTCTTCGGGCGGCGCCGTCTCGGGGAACGCCGTGCGCTCCATCGCCAGAACCCACTCCTCGAGCGGCACATACCGCAGCAGGTCAAGCTTGCGGGCCTCGCCGCCCTTGAGGTTGATCGTGACGTAGAACTTGTCCCACTTGCGCTTGTCGAACTCGGCAATATCCGCGGGCACGATGGTCTTGCCGTCCGGGAA
>JBOHNM010000081.1:0-18371 GCA_050730675.1 Phycisphaerales bacterium
ACAACTTCACCGGCGTGCAGGCTCCATCGTGGGGTGGGCCTGCCGCCGGCTTTCGGCGCCCGCGCCTTCTTCACACGAGGCGGCACGTGCACGAGCGTGCCGCCGGCCCCGAAGCCCGGCCCCATCGCCGCGTACCCCCCGGCGGAGGGCCGGGCTTTCTCAATCCTGAATCTCCCCGAATCCGGGTAATTTTGTTCGTTTTGTGACCGGGTAACAAATTCCCCTTGATACGTACGGTTTTGACCGTACATTATGCCGTATGGTTGCCGCACAAACAAACACCTTCCCCGCCCTCTCCTCCGCCGAAGACCGCCTCTTCGAGGCCCTCGCCCGCGGTGAAACATCCCCCGCCGCCCTCTCCGCGGCCCTTTCCCTCCCCGTTTTCGCCATCCTCCGGCTCCTCGCCTCCCCCTCCCTCCTCCAGGCCATCGCCATCCTCGATGACGCTGCGGCCATGCTCGAGCGCCACACCACCCGCCTCCGACACAACCTCGCCTTCAAGTCCCTGGAGCAAGCCCTCACCGCCGCGGCCGCCAAGGACAACCCCGCCGAAGTCCGCCGCATCGCCACGCTGCTGCTCAAGCCCACGCCACCCCTCCCCGACCCCGACCCCGAAGCCGAGTCCGCCGAACGCGCCGAGCGCATCACCAAACACCGCCGCGCCGTCAAGGACGATGCCAAGTCCGAAGACGAAGACGCCGAGATTAACGCCCTCGCCGCGGCCATGGTCGCCCGTGCCAATGAACCGACCCGTGCCACCGACCGGTTGCCCTCAACCGGTCGGTGCTCCGTGCCGGCCACCTCCGCGCCACAAGCCACCCACGCGAGCGCACAACCGTCGGATGCGAAGCCGGGGGGCGGGCGCAAGCCCGGGCTTGTTCCACCCAACGTGACCAATCAAACCGCGATGCCGGTCACACCAAGCGCATCCACTGCCTTCACTCCCTCGCCCGCCTCACCTTCCCACGCCGCACCGGTGCAAGCGCCCCAGCACTACCCCGCCCAACCCCGCGCCGCCTGAGCCCTGCCTTTTCCGGTTCAGCCTTCATCCTTCATCCTTCATCCTTCTGCCTTCGTCCTTCCCCCTCGTCTTTGCGCGTCCTTTGCAATCCACCCGTGTGTCGCGGCTTCACGGGCCGTTAGCATGCGCCCGTTCGTTCACGCCGGGGTCGCTGTCTGTTCGCTGGAGGCATGCCATGTTCCAGGTTCGCAAGGTCGAGGACGCTTCGTTCGACGGCGTCGTCATGCGTCTGGAGGGCAACTGCGACCTGGTCGGCGGCGGCGTGCTGGAACAGAAACTGACGTTCCTCTCGGCGGGCCGACCCCAGCGCGTGGTCTTCGACCTGGAAACGCTCGAGTTCATCGGCAGCTTCGGCATCGGCCAACTGGTGATGTTCAACAAGGGCCTGAAGGTCAACGGCGGCAAGGTCGCCCTCGCCCGCGTGAGCGACGGCATCCATCAGGCCCTGAAGTTCTCGAGGCTGACGGACATGTTCATCGTTCATCCAACCGTGGACGAGGCCAAGGCCGCGCTGGCGGCCGTGTGACCGCGCGTGGGTCGCCCGTATGACACATGAATGTGACAGACTTCAGCGAGCCGGTTCGCTTGCCGGGCGGTGGGCCTCGGGGCTGAACCAATTCTCCGGAAGCTCCGGGGCGGGCTGGCGCTGGAACCGGATGAGCCGGGGCGGGCCGTTAGGCCGAGTCTGGCCCGGTGCCTGTCCGTCAGCGCCCGGACCGGGGCGGCGAGCACCCTCGGGACCTCCGGGACCGGGGCCCGGGCCACGACGGGGACCATCCATAAGGTTGTGTCCGCCGGGCCCATCGGGACGACCCTGGCCTTCCGGCCCGCCGGGCGGCGGGCCATCGGGACGGCCTGCGCCAGGGCGGCCGGGACCATCGGGTCGGCCGGGTCCATTGCGATCGGGGCCGCTGGGTCGATCGGGGCCACCGGGTCGATCCGGATCAGGGCGTGCGAGGCCGAAGGGATCATCGGGGGTGATCGCGCCGGGGCGTGGGCCGCTGGGCCCGGGCCGACCCTCTGGGCCGGGCCCAGCACCGGGGCGCCCAGCTCCGGGCGCGCCGTTGGGTGGCGGGTTCCAGCGGAGTTCCATCAGTTGCACCAGATTTGTGGTGGGGTCGATCCAGAGGTCGATGGTCCCCGGGAGTGGGCCAGGGCCCTGGGCATCGGCGCGGATGTGGCGGAGGCGGGCGGCGTCGGCGGTCGCCCCGGGCGCGATATCGGTGTCGTTGTCGCGGGTGATCTGGAGGTTGTAGCGGGTTTCGAGTTCGGCGAGCATGTCGTCGATGGACCCGACGACGACGGTGGAATCGGTGAGGAAGGCCCACGGCGGCCAGGCGCCGCGCGGGTGCTCGCGGTCGATCGCGCCGTCGCGCTTGATGGTCCACTCGCCCTGGGCATCGCGCCCGGCGATGAGCGTGTGGCCCTGCGGCGTCTTGTGCTCCAGAAGGAACGAGCGGTCGCCGGCATTGGTATCGAGGGTGCCGATGGCCCGCTCTTCGGAGTCGTTGGGGGTGACCGTGATGGCGAAACGCGAAACACCCGCCGAGCGCGAGGCCGCGACCGCCGAGCGGATCGTGGCCAGGGCCGTGTTCTCCGACTTGAATAGCAGCGAGAAGAGCCCGGCGGTGAAGACCACGACGGCGGCGACGGCGGCGAAGCGGACAAGGCGAGCGGTGAAGCGGACGCGGGTAGCGCCGGCGGAATCGACCGAGGACATCACGCGGGCGACGCGGCGCTCCTGCTCCAGCGGCGTATCGCGGTGCATGAACTCCAGCAGGCCGTGTGCCCAGCGTTCGGCCGCGGCGGTGCGGGGAGACTCGTGGCCCGGGTCGGCGTGAGCGGCATCGTTGTGCGCGGCATCCGGCGATGGCACGGGATTGAGGTGTGGATCGTTGGGAGTAGGGGTCATGGCTGGGTTCCTGCACCGGCGACGCAGTCGGCGAGCATCTGGCGGGCCCGCTGCACGCGCTTCTTGACGGTCTCTTCGTTGAGGCTGAGAGATTCAGCGACCTGGCGGCAGAGCATGTTGCGCGAGTAGACCATCGAGAGCGCCTCGCGGAAGGTCTCGGGAAGATTGCTGAGGCAGTCGGCCACGTGGGCGAGACGGTCGCGGAAGCCGTCGCCGGGGAGAGATCCGAATCGGTCGAACCGCTTGTCGAGATCCTCGAGGATCGCCTCGTCCTCGGTGTAGAGGATGCGGGCGGCGCTGCGACGGCTGGCGAGCGCGAGGTTGCGGGCGATGCCGCGCAGCCAGGGGGCGAAGGGACGCGAGCGGTCGTAGTCGTCGAGGCGTCGCCAAGCGGTGAGCATGGTCTCCTGGAAGAGGTCGTCCACCGTTCCGGGGTCGCGGACGAGCGAGCGGAGGTAGGCGGTGAGCATGTCCGCGTGCTCGCGCACGAGGATCTCGAAGACAGTGCGGCCGGGGTGGGACGGGTCCTTGGGCAAGGGGAGAGGCTCCTCTGGAATGAGGTTGTTGCGGGAGATGACCGGGGGGACCGAAAGTGGGGCAGGTGGGGGTTTGTCAGCAGGAAAACGAGCGCGGACAGGAAATTTGTCGATCGGGTGTCCCCCAGGGCTGGGTTATGGGCAATAGCGGAGGCCGGAGGCGGTTCGGCTGCTGGGCCGGCCTGTCAAGATGATGAAATGGTGAGTCCAGACATGGAGACCCCGATGAGCCGTTGCAGCATCATTCGTGCCGGGATGAGCATGGGGCTTTTGCTGGCGATGGCCGGGAGAACGCTGGGCCAGGCCCCGCCGCCACCGCTGCCGCCGGTGCCGGTGCCTTTGGGGAATCCGATCACGGAGAACAAGCGGGTGCTGGGCAAGATCCTCTACTGGGAGGAGCAGCTCTCATCTACGAACACGATGTCGTGCGGGTCGTGTCACACGCCGGGTCACGCTGGGGCGGAGGGGCGCGCGACGGCGACGAATCCGGGTCTCGATGGGTTGATCGGCGGTGTCAACGGCGCGGACGACAAGCACGCGTCGGGGGGCGTGGTGCGGTCGGACGCAGAGTTCGACTTCCTGCGTGATCCGGTGTACGGGCTCAAGCCGCAGGCGACCGGCCGCGCCTCGCCGGTGGCGATCATGGCGGCGTTCTCGCCGACCCAGTTCTGGGATGGACGCGCGACGGGCCAGTTCCGCGACCCGATCTCCAACGCGGTAGTGCTCAACGCCAACGCGTCACTGGAGAGCCAGGCCGCGGGACCGCCGCAGAGCGCGGCGGAGATGGGCCACGACGGGATCAACTGGGTGGAAGTGGAGGCGAAGCTCGCCCGCGTGAAGCCGCTGGACTATGCGACAAACATGCCCGCCGATCTGCAGAGCGCGCTGGCGGGCGTGACGAGCTACAGCACGCTCTTCCAGCGGGCCTTCGGCGACGGGCAGGTGACGGCGGCGCGGGCGATCATGGCGATCGCGACGTATGAGCGGACGCTGATCGCCAACCAGTCGCCCTTCGATTCGTTCATCAACAATGTGCCGGGGGCGCTGACGCAGGCGCAGCAGCGCGGGTGGGGGGCGTTCAACGCCTCCAACTGCACCGTCTGCCATGCCGGCCCGCTGCTGACGGGGCAGGGCTTCCGCAACATCGGGCTGCGTCCGGTGGCGGAGGACATCGGCCAGCAGGCGGTGACGGGGAACATCAACGACCGCGGCAAGTTCAAGGTGCCGACGCTGCGGAACGTGGGCCTGAAGCAGACGTTCATGCACAACGGGCAGTTTACGACGCTGGCGGACCTGATTCTCTTCTACGCCCGTGCGCCGGGCGCGGCCCCGCAGTTCGCCGACAACCGCGATCCGGTGATGAACGCGGTCAATGTCCCGCCCGTCGGCCCCGGAGGGACCAACCCACGGGCGGACATGGAGGAGTTTCTGCGCACCGCGCTGACCGACCCGCGCGTGCGCGATCAGACGTTCCCCTTCGACAAGCCGACGCTGACGAGCGAGATCGCGGGCCGTGCGGCGACGATGGTCGCCGGCACGGGTATCGCGGGCAGCGGGGGAGGCATCGCCAAGGTGCTGGCGGATATGCCGCCGAAGTTGTCGTGGAGTGAGTTCCGCGTGGGTATCGATGGCTGGGCCGCGGGGACGAACGCACGCCTGGTGGCGTCGCTGACCGCCCCGGCAGCCGGGGTGATTCCCGAGGACGTGACGGTCGGCAGTGTCACGGTCGATTCGACGGGGCTGGCGACTCTGCACACAAAATTGGGTCCGGATAGGTACGCCGAGGGTCAGGTGGTGTACGTGCAGTGGGTCAGCGATGATCCGACGGCGCCGGGGGGTAAGGCCCGCTCGGAAGTGGCGCGGCTGCCGATCTTCTGCGGCTCGGCGGGGTGTCCGGTGGTGTGCGCGGCCGACATTGTGAGCGCCGGCGGCGCGGCGGGCAAGGACGGGCAGGCGACGGTTGACGACCTGATTGCCTATTTGAGCGCGTTCTTCGCGGGCGACTTGGCGACGGCGGACACGGCATCGCTGGGCGGGACGCACGTGGCCGACGGGCTGATCACGGTGGACGACATCGTGGTGTACCTGAGCCTGTTCTTCACGGGCTGCCCATGAGGACGGCCGTCTGAGCAGATGAATACAGAGTGCTGCACAACGAGGGGTCCGGGCGCGTTGCCCGGGCCCTTCTGCTTTGAGCAGGCGACCAGTGGAGAAGGCGAGAGTACTCAGCAGCCGCCGAAGAAGGCCGCGAGGAAGGTGACGAGGTCATCGGCGGTGAACTGGCCGTCGGGGGTGGGGTCGCCGCCGAGGGAGGCGAGGTCGGCGAGGGAACTCGAGGAGAAGAATGCGGAGAGGAAGAAGATGAGGTCGTCGGCGGTGAGTTGACCGTCAGGACCGGGCGTGCCGAGGCCGACGAGGTCGGCGAGGCACACGGTTTTGAGGAGCCAGGTTTCACCTGTTGCGGGTGCCGGGCCGCCAAAGAGCACGGCCCGGCGACGGGCATCGTCGTACACCAATTGGTAGTCTTGGTTCTGTGGACCAGGGAGAGTTTGGAGAGTCCATTGTGTGCCGTTGCCATCCCAGGTTTCATTGACGTACATCTGCGAGGCGCCGGCGTGTCCGCCGTAGAGCAAGACAACATAGCGGGTGGAGTCGAAGGCCATGGTGTGGTCGGAGCGTGGGGCGGGCGGATCGGCGATCGTGCGCTGGGACCACGCCGATCCGTTCCATTCCCAGGTCTCGTTGCTTGGGCCGCCGGCGGTGGTGCCGCCGAAGAGGACGATCACGGCGCGGCCGGCGTCGAAGGTCATCGCGTGGCCGGAGCGAGGGGACGGCCCGTTGACGGTGCGCTGTGTCCAGATCAGACCGTTCCACACCCAGGTCTCGTCGCTGGGAACATCGCCGGCGATGAGGCCGCCGAAGAGGACGATCTCGCCGCGGGCGAGGTCGTAGGTCATGGCCGCATCGGATCGTGGTGACGGCCCAGAGACTTGTGCCTGGTTCCAGGCTGTCCCGTTCCATGTCCAGGTTTCGCCGTTGTTGCCGGGCGCGGTGCGGCCGCCGAAGACCACGGTGTTGTTGCGGGCGGGGTCGAAGGCCATCGCGTGGAGTTGGCGAGGGGCGGGGGTGACGCCGGAGGGAGCAACTTGTGTCCAGGTTGTGCCGTTCCACTCCCAAATGTCGCCCAGCGGGGTATGGGTGCTGTCGGCGCCGCCATAGAGGATGGAGAGGGCACGAACTCCGTCGTAGGTCATGGCGAAGTGCGAGCGAGCGGGCGGCGCGGTCGGAGGTGCAGACAGGGTCCAGCGCAGCGTGGTCTGGGCGCTTGACGACACGGACAAGAACGAGACGATTGCGGCAACGATTGGCGTGATGGATGACCCCGGGCGAATCGGTTGGCGGACCGATGAGCCGGGCAGGTCCGAGAACCATGGGCCAACTTGGTGCGGCAACAGACGCCTCCTGAAAGGACTCTCCGCAAACCAAAGGCGAAGCTGAAATCGCCGGTGGTGGCGGGCCGCGGAAGACCCGTCATGCCTTGTTCGTGGGTGATATCGGTGAGTTCCACCTTGCAGGCGATTCCTGTGGTCGGCTTTCCACTTGAGTCGTGCCGCCGTTGCGCCATGACCGGCCGTCTGGGTGGCAGGACAACGGGGTTGAGGCCGTCTAACCTTGCGTCCCCCGCGGCAGCCGCGGCGGCCCGAACAATACCTTACCGAGGTTGTCATGAAGATCCGCACCGACGAAGTCGCATCGATCATTCGCCAGGAAATCGAGCAGTATTCGACCGCCTTGGAGGTCTCCGAGGTCGGGCGCGTGGTGGAGGTCGGCGACGGCATCGCCCGCGTGTACGGCCTGAGCAACGCGATGGCCGGCGAGCTGCTGGAATTCCAGAGCAAGCACGGCGCGGTCATGGGCCAGGTGTTCAACCTTGAGCTCGATACCGTCGGCGCGGTCATCTACGGCGACTACCTCGCGGTGCAGGAGGGCGACATCGTCAAGGGCACCGGGCGTCTGCTCGACGTGCCGGTCGGCCCCGAACTGCTCGGCCGCGTGGTGAACCCGCTGGGTCAGCCGCTGGACGACGGCCCGGCGCTGACGGGCGCGGCCCGCGCGAAGGTTGACATCATCGCTCCGGGCATCGCCGAGCGTCAGCCGGTGAAGGAGCCGCTGCAGACGGGCGTGAAAGCCATCGACGCCATGATCCCCATCGGCCGCGGCCAGCGCGAGCTGATCATCGGCGACCGCAAGACGGGCAAGACGGCCGTGGCGATCGACACGATCATCAACCAGAAGGAATTCTGGGGGACCGACGCCGCGGTGGTGTGCATCTATGTGGCGATCGGCCAGAAGGAATCGACGGTCGCGGGCACGGTGGACACGCTGAAGAAGTACGGTGCGATGGACTACACCATCGTCATCAACGCCGCCAGCTCGGACCCGGCCCCGATGCAGTACATCGCGCCGTACTCGGGCACGGCGATGGCGGAGTACTTCATGTGGACGGGCAAGAAGCCCGGCCAGAAGCTCCCCAACGGCAAGCCGATGCCCAAGCACGCGCTGTGCATCTACGACGATCTTTCGAAGCAGGCCGTGGCGTACCGCCAGCTCTCGCTGCTGCTGCGTCGTCCGCCCGGCCGCGAGGCGTATCCCGGCGACGTGTTCTATCTCCACTCCCGCCTGCTCGAGCGTGCGACGAAGCTGAGCGACGAGAACGGCGCGGGCTCGATCACATCGCTGCCGATCATCGAGACGCAGGAGGGTGACGTTTCGGCGTACATCCCGACCAACGTGATCTCGATCACTGACGGCCAGATCTACCTGGAGCCTGAGTTGTTCTTCGCGGGCGTCCGCCCCGCCATCAACGCCGGTATCTCGGTGTCGCGCGTCGGTGGCGCCGCGCAGGTGAAGGCGATGAAGAAGATCGCCGGCTCGCTGCGACTGGACCTGGCTTCGTTCCGTGAACTCGAGGCGTTCGCGCAGCTCGGCACCGAGCTGGACAAGGCGACGCAGCGTCAGCTGGACCGCGGCGCGCGGATGGTCGAGCTGCTCAAGCAGCCGCAGTACCAGCCGCAGAACGTCGTGGACCAGGTGGTCGCGATCTTCGCCGGCAGCAAGGGGTACATGGACGATGTCCCCGTGACGGCGGTGAAGGATTTCGAGGCGAAGCTGCTGGAGTACATGAACACCGTCGGCAAGCCGGTCCGCGACGAGCTGGACAAGGGCAAAGAGCTGACCAAGGAGCTGGAACCGAAGCTCATGGACGCGGTGGCGAACTTCAAGAAGACGTACAAGGCTCCGGGGGCCTGACCTGCGAATATGGAGATGGATGCATCAAAGGCTCCGGCGAATGCCGGAGCCTTTTTCTTTGGTATGTCGGGCATGCCGCCGCGCATCCATCGTCGATGGCTCAGGGTTGGGTTGGCGCGGGCTTGGCCGGATCGGGCTGCGTCGGCAGGTGCCCCTCGGGGGTGAACCAGTCGGTCGGATAGTCCGGCGGCGTGACGCGCTGGAAGATGATGAGCTTGGGGAGGCCGGGGCGGGAGGTGCTGGCGTCGCCCTTGGGACCGCCGGGACCGCCGAATCCGCCGGGGCCGTTAGGCCCAGCGGGTCCGCCGTCGCCGCGGACCGACCCAGGATCGTGGTCTGGACCGCCGGGTCTCCTGGGGCCGCGCGGTCCGCCGGGGCCATTGCGGTCGTCGTGATCGGGAGGCGGGGGCGGTGGTTCATCAGAGCCGAAGCCGCTCGGCCCACCGGGGCCCCGCCCGCGATCGCCGGGGCCTCGGTCGTCCGGTCCGCGGTCGGAGTTGTCGCGCTGCTCGGAATCCCAACGGAACTCGATGCGCTCCAAGGCGCGGGTCTGTGGATCGATGTAGAGATCGATGTGGTGGGGGAGATGGCCGGTGCGGGTGCGGCGGTCGGCGCGGATGAGCGTAAAGGTGCGCCCGGGGAGGGCATCGCTGGCCGCGTCGAGGGTGCGTGTGAGGTCGTACTGGCGCGGCAGCGATTCGAGCAGGCCGTCGATCGACTCGTCGAAGAGCGAGGCCCCGTCGACGGTGGCGAAGGGGGGCCAGTATTGGCGAGGGGGGTTGCGGACGATCTTGCCGGCGGGGGAGATGCCCCAGGTGCCGTTCGCGTCGCGACCGACGGTGACGTAGTCCTTGTATCCCGGCGGGGTGTGGCGAAGCACCATTTTGTCCGGGGCTCGGGTGTCCACGATGGCATTCGGACGATCGGGCGGGCTGGCGTCGGCCCAGGAGAGCAGGCGGACTTCGTAGCGGCGGTCGCCGCCGGCCCGCAGGGCCTGGACCGTCTGACGTACCTCGGCGAGGGCGGCGGATTCGCCCGGAACGCCGAAGAAGACGATCGTGGCGCCGATGGCCAAGACGGCGGCAGCGGCGAGGCCCCAACGCACCAGGCGGCGTGCGGGGAAGCGATGGATTTGTGTCGGCGCGGGGCGCACGTCGGCGTGCAGCGCCTCCAGCACACGGGCCACGCGCGGGTTGGCGGCTCCAGGGGGACGCAGGTGCAGGAAGACCAGCAGGCCGTGGATGACCAGTTCGGCGGCTACAGCGCGCGGGGCGCGGCCGGGCTCGGGCTCGATCGGCGTCGGCTCGTCATGCGGCAGCGAGTTGGTGGGTTCGGTGGTCACGCTCGCTCCTCCCCGACACCGAGGCACTCGGCCAGCAGTTGACGTGCCCGCTGCACGCGCTTCATCACGGCGTCCTTGCTGGCGCCGACGGAACTGGCCGCGGCGGCGAGCGAGAGGTTGCGCGCGTAGACGAGTTCGATCGCCTGGCGCATGGCTTCGGGGAGGCGGGTGATGCACTGCAGCAGACGGTCGGCGCGGTCGCGGAAGGTGTCGCCGGGGGCGCGGCCGAGGAACTCGAATCGTCGGTCGATCTCGACCAGCACGGCGGGATCGATAGTCAGGGGGCGTGCGCGGGACTGGCGGCCGTGCTCGAGGACGAGCATCTGGGCGATGCCGCGGAGCCAGGGCGCGAACGGGCGCGAGCGGTCGTAGTCCTTGAGCCTTCGCCACGCCACGAGCATCGCCTCCTGGAAGATATCGTCCACGCTGGAATCGCGGCCCAGGAGTGTGCGCAGATAAGCCTCGAGCATGTCCGCGTGTTCACGCACGAGGATCTCGAAGACCATCCGGGCGTCTTGGGGGCCGGAATCCATCGCGTCCTTTCCCATGAGTGATTGTCTCTCAAACAGGGGCGCGGACAGGACTGGAACGGTTTCGTGCAAGTTCAGGTTATTGGTGTCCGCGCCGCCGGGGGAGCGGGCAAAGAGATCTCGGAGCCCGATCGTGGGCGGCCAGGAGCCCTTCAGGAGGTTTCGGCATGAGCACTCAGGATCAAGGTCGTTCGGGTGGAGGAGCGGAACGGATTGTCCCGGCGATGAACCGGCGCGACGTACTGCGTGTGGGCAGCGCGGGGGCGCTGGTGCTGGCGGGCCTTGGCGGGGTACGCCGGGCGATGGCCGACACGCCGACGCCCTCGCTGACCGAGGGGCCTTACTGGGTCGAGGAGATGCTCAACCGCGCCGACGTGCGGAGCGACCCGGCGACGGGCGCTGTGCAACAGGGGTTGCCGCTGCGGCTGATGGTGAGCGTCTCGCGGCTGGTGCCCAACAACGGCGTGCCGTCGCCAGTAGTGGGAGCGTACGTGGACATCTGGCACTGCAACTCGGCCGGCGCGTACTCGGACGTTGCGGCCAACAGCACCTCGGGACAGAAGTGGCTGCGCGGGTACCAGGTGACCGACAGCCACGGCATGGTTCGGTTCCTGACGGTGTACCCCGGGTGGTACCAGGGTCGGGCTGTTCACATCCATGTGCGTGTGCGACAGTTCACAGGAACGACCGTGACGTTCAACTACACCACGCAGTTCTTCTTCAACGACACGATCAGCAACGCCATCTACCACCGCGTCGCGCCGTACACCAGCCGTCCCAACCAGGGAACGCTGAACACCGCCGACGGGATCTTCAACTCGGCCGGCTCGCAGATGATTTTGCGGATGGCCGACGACGGGAGCCACGCCATCGCGTCGTTCAACATCAAGCTCAATGTTACCGGTGGGCTCGTCCACGGCGTGGGCAAGGGAGGCGCGATCATCCCCAACGAGGAAGACCACGCCGACGAGTTCGGCGGTGGGACGCCGCCGCTGAAGCTGCGGATCGCGCAGGCGTGACATTGACAGAAGCAAAGTGAGGTCCCATTCGTGGGATTGAGCCGGGTCGGTATCAGTGATCGATCTGTTCGCGGCGCGTAGTCCCGGGCGGTGATGGCCGCTCCGGGGCGCCGCTTTTCAAGCTCGAAGGAGCATCAAGATGCTGTGGAAGACTGGGAATCGGTTCATGGTGATCGGTGGCGCGAGTGCCGCGTTGGTCGGCCTGATGTCAACCTGGGCACTGGCGACGGACCTGTCCAACAACCTGTCGGCGACGACGGCGGGCGCTGAAACCGCCGCGGGCACGCGACGTCTCACGGCGAGCTTCGCCACCGACGCCTCGACGCACGTGCTCAACTCGGTGACGCTGCTGATGGCGAGCGCGGCGGGGGGCACGGCGACGCTGGAGTTGTACACCGGCGTTGGGCTTGAGCCGGCGACGCTGGTGACGACGCTGACTTCACCCAGCAGCTACCCCGCGACCGCCGGGCAGGCGATGTTCACGGCCGAGGGTGTCACGCTCGCGGCCAACACGACCTACTGGGTGGTTCTGCGGGCCACCAGCGGCACGTTCTCGTGGTCGTGGGCCGGATCGAACACCGGCGCCGGAACAGGGTTCCAGCACGTGTGGGGCTTGAGTGAAGATACCGGCGACTCCTGGTGGACGGGCGATCTCTACCCACTGCAGATGAGTGTGGTCGTCGATTCCTGCGTCTCGCCCTCGATCACGTCCGCGCCCACGGGTGTCACCGTGCTGACGGGCAACGCCGTGGCGCTCAGCGGAGCGGGGAGCGGTTCGGCGACTCTCGGCTACTCGTGGCTGCACGGCACCACGCTGGTCGTCAACGGCGCGGGCGGGGCCTCTGCTGGCGGCGGCTCGGTGAGCGGGGCGGGGACGGCCGCGCTTTCGATCGCGGGCGCGCAACCGAGCGACGGCGGTCAATACACGATGGTTGTCACCAACTCCTGCGGCAGTGCATCGAGCGACGCCGCCACGGTCGTGGTGGGGGCCCAGTGTGGCCCGGCGGATGTCGCCGCCATCGGCGGATCGGCGGGGGCCGATTCGCAGTTGACGGTCGATGACCTGGTTTTCTACCTCGCCGCGTTCTTCGACAGCAACGTCGCCATCGCGGACTTGGCATCGCTCGGCGGCGCGGCGACGCCCGATGGGCAGATCACGGTGGACGACCTCGTCGCCTACCTCGCGGCGTTCTTTGCCGGGTGCCCGTAGGCGCGGGCTTTCCCAGCTTCGCGCGGCGGTTTGGATAACCAGCTATTGACATTTCGGCCCGCGAGGTGGGCGGGCGGAATCTCCCTATTCCGCCGGCGCGGCGCCCGGTTCAGCAACCAGTCCGCGCCGGCGGCGTATCAGCGCCGATGCCGAGGCGGGCCACCGGGGGAGGTGCGCGCCGGCCGCGGCAACGGGAGGTGACCTGTGAAGATGGGTACTGCGATCGTTCTGGCGTGCGCGGGTCTGGCGTTCTCGGCTTCAACGGCGATGGCGCAGCGTGCGGAGGTGGTGCTGGCGATCACGGCCCACGCGGGAACGACCAATCGCGCGGCGGTTCCAGGACGGCCGGACCTGACCTTCACCAATTTTTCCAACATGTACCGCTCGGCGGGCAACCGCTGGATCACGGTCGCGACGGTCTCCGGAAGCACCGGCGGCGGCGCGACCGACCAGGTCGTGGTGCTGGGTACGGGAATGGCGGCGGCCGTCGGCGCTCAGGAGGGTGCGACAATCGTCGGGGACGCGGGTGAACTGCTCAATCTTTCGGGGCTGGCCAACCCGCAGATCAACGACGCGGGCAAGTGGGCGATCGCCTTCACGCCAGGGGGAACGACGACGGGGATGGTCGTGTGGTGGAATGGCTCATCGTTCCACACGATCGCGCGCGCCGGCGAGCCGGCCAACACGATCGAAGCGGGCGTGGTGTACGGCAACGCGTTCTCGTCGGCGGGGATCACTACCGGTGACTCCGTCTCGTTCATCAACAATGGGGTGAGTGGTTCCTCCGCGGGAACCACAACCGCGGCGCTCAGGGCGAACGGGACAGTGCTGGCGGCAGCGAACTTTGTCACGGTGCCGACCAATCAGCTTGATGCCGGCACGGCGGTGCTGCAGGCGATCGACACGGCGGCCAGCGCGGTGTCGATGCAGGTCAGCGGGGACGGTGCGACGTCCATGCTGCTGGGAACGCTGGCGGGGACCACCAACACCCGCGTCGTCCTGGTGAACAACGCGGTGGTCCTGCAAGCGGGGGCCACGCTCGCGGGCACATCCGAGGTGGTGGCGACGATCACGGCGTCGTGGCTCGAGAGCGACGGCACGTGGTTCGCGCGAGGCACGTCGGCTTCGCCCGGCGGTGCGACCACGGCGTTCATCGTGCGAAACGGGGCGGTCATCGCCCGGATCGGTCAGCCGGTCGTTCCTGCATCCACGGAAACATGGACTGGGTTCACCGATTTCAAGGGCAATAGCCGGGGGCAGTACGTGGTCACCGGCACGACCAGCGAGGTCAACACGAGCAACAACGTGCTGGTGCTCAACGGCCAGCTGGTGATCTCCCGCGCGGGCGACCCGGTGGACCTCGACAATAACGGACAATTCGACGACGTGCTGTACATCCACAGCTTTCGCGACCGGTGCTTCCTCGGCAACGACGGGTACTTCTACGTCGGTGCGCGACTCAAGAGCGCGCCGGATACCACAACGGGCCTCGGCGCCAACGTCTCGTTGATCCGCGTCGCGGTTCCCGGCGGGTGCAACGATGCCGACGTGGCGGGGCTCGGGGGATCGACCACGCCCGACGGCCAACTCACGGTGGACGACGTGATCGTCTTCCTGGACGCGTTCTTTGTCGGCAACCTGGGCGTGGCGGACATCGCCTCGCTCGGCGGCGGGGACAGCCCGGACGGTCAACTCACGGCGGATGATGTGATCGGGTTTCTGGGGGCGTTCTTCGCCGGTTGCCCGTAAGTGGGGGTTTTCCCTGCCACTGGGCTGAAATTCGGGGCGTCGGTTCACTGGTGCATCCGTGAGCGGTCGATTAGACTCAGGTGGCGGCGTGCTCCGACGCGATGGTCTTTGCGCGGGCATGTTGCCGGCCCCCTTGCGGGCACGAGGAGGCCTCGGATGCAGAGCGTGTTTGTCCTGGCGTTGGCGACGAGCTGTTCGATGGTCGTCGCGCAGGTGAATGTGCAGCCGGCCACGCCGGTGGTGACCGAGCCGGTGGTGGGACGGATCGTCAATCCGGCCGACCTGCACATGGAGTGCGAGCCGTTCAGCGACCCGAACCCGGGGGATACGCACATCTGTTCAGACTGGGAGGTCTGGACGGTTGCGCCGCCAGAGCGCGTGTGGGTCACCTCGTGCATCGGCGGCGTCGAGCGAGTCCACACACACCTGGGTGACGGAACATTTGTCGGGTCGTACGCGGGGCGGCACGAACTGGTGAGCAACACGCAGTACACCATGCGCGTGCGGCACAAGGATTCGAGCAACGACCCGACCAGCCAGTGGAGCAACTGGGGCGAGCGAGCGTTTGTGACGGGTGCCGCCAGCCAGGTGTTTGCGCTGGAGACCGACGATCTGGCCGACCTCCCGGCCCCGACGTGGGTGAATGGTGCGGGGCTGAGCGTCGTGCTTCCGGTCGCGGTGACGCCTCCGAGCGTGAGGCTGGAGCAGGCTGACGGGGGCTCGCTCCTGGAATTCAAGGGGCTCAACGGCTCGGCAAACCAGGTGATCAACTCCGCGATGCTGGCCGAGCACGGGGCGGTTCGCGTGCGGGTGTCCGCCGGTTCGCTTGCGGCAGCGCTGGTGCTGCCGGAAACGGATTTGACGGTCACGACACATGATGGGCTCACGCAAACCATCTACTTGCCGGCGCTCAGCGTCGCGCCGGGCGCGGTCAATGACCTGTACTTCTGGGTCGCCGCCAACGGCTCGACGTTTGTCGCGACGGCGGCCCAGTCAACGCCGAACTTCACGTCGCTGGCCCGGGGCATCCCTGTGCCTTGGGCTGCGCGCCAGCCAGGGTACAAGATCGAACGCGTGGCGGCGGGCTTCCAGCTCCCAGTCAACATCGCGTTTGTTCCGAATGCTGGGCCGAATGCCAATTCACCGCTGTACTACGTGACGGAGCTGTATGGCGCGATCAAGGTGGTGACACGCGACGGCACCGTGCGCGACTACGCGAGCAACCTGCTGAACTTCAATCCGACGGGGAACTTCCCCGGCTCGGGCGAGCAGGGTGTCACGGGCGTCGTGGTCGAGCCGGTGACGGGCGATGTGTACGCCTGCATGCTCTACAGCAGCCAGAACGGCGTTGAGGCCGCACCGCACTACCCCAAGGTCGTCCGGTTCACCAGCACCGATGGCGGCCTGACGGCAGCCACGCAAACCACGATCCTGAGCATGGCGGGCGAGACGCAGGGGCAGTCGCACCAGATCTCGAACATCACCTTCGGGCCCGATGACAAGCTGTACGTCCACATGGGCGACGGCTTCGACGCCAACACGGGGCAGAACCTCGCGTCGTACCGCGGCAAGATCCTCCGCATGGGCAAGGACGGCTCGGCGCCGAGCGACAACCCGTTCTTCAACGCCGCCGACGGCATCACTTCACGCGACTTTGTCTATTGCTACGGCCTGCGCAATCCCTTCGGCGGTGCATGGCGGCAGGCCGACGGCGCCCATTATCAGGTCGAGAACGGCCCGTCGGTGGACCGGTTCGTCAAGGTCGTGGCCGCGCGCAACTACCTCTACAACGGCTCGGACGCGAGCATGACCAACTTTGCGATCTACAACTGGAATCCCGCGTCGGGCCCGGTAAACATGGCGTTTGTGCAGCCTGGGACGCAGGGCGGCAGCGGCTTCCCCGCCGACAAGCAGGGCCACATGTTCATCTCCGAGTCGGGCGCGACGTGGGGCACCGGCCAGCAGACCATCGGCAAAAAGATCACCGAGTTTGTGCTTGACGCGGCGGGCAACCGTCTGAGCGGCCCGACGCCGCTGATTGAGTACATCGGCACCGGCAAGGCGTCGGTGGTCGGCCTGGCGGCGGGTCCGGATGGACTGTACTTCAGTGATCTCTACAAAGACCTGGACTACACCTCGCCGGTCGATCGCGGGGCCAACATCCTGCGTGTGCGATTCATTGGGTACGCCGATTTCAGCGCGAGCGTGGTTTCGGGTGTAGCACCGCTGTCGGTGCAGTTCACCGACGCGTCATCGGTCCCGGGCACGGCGGCGTATCTCTGGGAATTCGGCGACGGGACGACCAGCACGCAGCAGAGTCCTTCGCACACGTACGCCGAGGACGGTGCATACACGGTGCGTCTCACTGTGACCGGCAGCGCCGGTCCGGTGATGAAGGAGCGAGCGGCATTCGTGCGCGTCGGCCAGAGTTCGCGGATCGCGCTCATCGGCGTCGGCATGCCGCCCACGGCCGCAGACGCGGCGGTGGGAGACCACCTGCGGGCGCTCGGGTATGACGTGACGGCGATGGACGATGAAGCGGCCAACCGACCGACCCCCGCGCAGATCGCTGCGAACTACAACCTGGTTGTGGTCTCTTCCACCATCGCCTCGGCCAGCGTCGCCGGGACATTCCGGACCGTGAATATTCCCATGGTCTTCTGGGAGAACGCGCTCTTGCGCTCCGCCCGGGAGTCCCTCACCGACAACGGCGCCACGGCATCGGCGACTTCGATCGATATCACGAACAACACGCATTTCATCACTCAGGACTTGGCGGTCGGTGCTCTGCCCGTGTTTGAAAACACCGCGAACATGAGTCTGGCGACTGGGACTATCGGCGCGGGCGCGCAGGTGCTGGCCCGCCGCACGGGTTCGACCGATGGTGCGATCGTGGTGGCGAACGCGGGTGCGACAGTGACGGGCGGCTATGTGACACCCGCGCGCCGCGCATTCCTGTTCTTCGAGGACACAAGTTTCGCTTCGGCGACGCCCGCGGCCGAGACCATCCTCAATCGCTCGGTGTGCTGGGCAATGAACCTTGCTCCGCCCGCGATTTCCACGCCGCCGCAGGATGCCACGGCGTGCCTCGGCGGTTCGGCGAGCATGAGCGTCGCCGCGACAGGCGCCTCGCCCTTGTCGTACCAGTGGCGGCGAAATGGCCAGGCGATCGCCGGAGCGACGCACCGCACGCTGACGATCGGCGGCATCGGGCCGGTGGACGGCGGCACATTTGACGTGGTGGTCACCAACCCCTGCGGCTCGGTGGTGAGTGCAACGGCGATGCTCACGGTCGGGTGTGGGTGCGGCCTGGCTGACGTGGCCTCGCTCGGCGGTGCCGCATCGCCGGACGGGCAGTTGACCGCCGACGACATCGTGGCATTCTTGGCGGCGTTCTTCGCAGGCAACACATCCATCGCGGACGTGGCGACACTTGGTGGCAACCCGGGTGCCGACGGGCAGCTGACGGCCGACGACATCGTCGTCTTCCTGGCGGCGTTCTTTGCCGGGTGTCCATAGCACAGTCGGGTGACAGGCGAACGCTGTTGTCACCCTGACGAAACGAGCGAATACGTCGAGCGGGGGCTCGCCCATATTCACCAACGATCGGTTGCAGGACCGCGAAAACAGGATCGCGGTGGGAATCTCGGCGACGGCCTAGCGGAAAGCTGGTGTTCCGCACCCCATCAAGTATGCTGAAACTGAGCCGGTCTGGCTTTCCCGGCACGGTACCGATATGCCC
>JBOHNM010000082.1:0-18284 GCA_050730675.1 Phycisphaerales bacterium
TACGACGGCCGACAGGCGTCGGTCACCTACCCCTTCGAAGCGATCGGATGGACCGGCCTCCTCGTCGAGCCCGGCCCCGCGGCGTACGAGGCCTGCAAGCGCCACCGCCCCAACAGCACCGTGGTCAACGCCGCCGTCTCCAAGAAGAACTCCACCGGCTTCATCGACTTCGTCGAGGTCAAAAGCCCGACGCAGGCCCACTCCGGGACGCGCTCGCACATCACCACCGCCGCCACCCCCAAGCGCATCCCCGGCGAGGACAAGCTCGTCCGCACCAAGGTGCCGTTGACGACCATGGACGAGGCCGTGAAGTTCCACCCCGGCCGCATCGACTTCGCCGTGATCGACGTCGAGGGCCATGAGCCCGAACTCTTCGACGGCTTCGACCTCGAACGCCTCCGCCCGCGGGCCCTGCTCGTCGAGGAGTACCCCCTTGGCAGCCGCCCCGAACTCTTCTCCATGCTCAAGTCCCGCGGCTATGAGCCCGTCGGCACCATCGGCTGGAACCGCATCCTCGTCCACCGCGACGAGACCGAACTCATGCAGCGGGCCAAGCTGCTCCAGCTCGACATGGATTAGCCGCCGCGCCGGGCACGAATGTGCGCCACCGCGGCGTCGCGAGTGATCACCGTCGGGTGTCCCTGCTGGAACCAGTCAAAGCCATCCCCCTCGGTCCGCTCCAAGTGCCACGCGCAAGTGCCGCCGTAGACCGCGGCCCACGTGCTGAACGTGCTCGGCGGGCCGACGATCAGGTCGCAGTGGGCCATCCGGTACAGGTCCTCCAGCGCCGTCGCCTCGCTGATGCGGCAATCAAACCCGGCAAACTCCTCCGCTGTTCGCGGCTCGTCGGAAAAAATGACAAACAGCGGCTCCGGCCCGCCCAGCGCCTGTCGCAGGCCGGCCATCTCGGTGCGGAACCGCTCGATGCTCAGGAACCAACGCCCGTCGAGGAACGTCCGGTAGTCGCGATGGCGCACATGCACGCCGATCACCGGGCGGTCCTTTGGCAGCGATCGCGCGAACGCCTCGACGCGCGAACGCTCGGGCTCGCGCGGGGCGAACGCCTCGATGATCGCCGCACGGTGCTCGGCAAGGCCCGCGGGATTTCGGAAGTTCCAGCCATTGAAATAGATCCGTTGGGACTTGGGTTCCGTGAATGAACTGCCTGACGCCGCGGCCGCAGTGGGGGGCAAGTCCATCTGCGGATCGCGCTGGCGGGCGCGGATGGTCGTCCCGAACAGCCCCAAGTCCGACGCCGCCCGCATCGCCGCCGTGATTGCCCGCCGCGCCAGAGGCCCGCGCAGCATTCCCGGCCACGCGGCGGCCTCACCGCCCGCCGGCGAAAGCGGGCTCCGCGCCAGCCGCGGGAACAACGCCGCGTACTTCGCCTCGAACGCCGGGTTGTAGCAGCGGTACCCCCGCTCGAGCGCGTACGCGTAGATCGCGGCGTAGTGCAGCAACTGGTTGGCCAGTTGGCAGCCGTTGTGCTTGACGATGTAGACGGTCGCCATGGGCTTGGCCCATCGTAACCGTGCCGGGAACGAAAAACCCCGCGGCACGGGCCGCGGGGTTCGGTGATTGAGCGAGTCCTCAACGAATCAGTGGGCGTGCTTAGCGCGCCCGCCGGTGTCGATCTGCATGTTGTAGAACGAGCGCCAGACGAAGAACATGGAGACGAGGAAGAAGGCGATGGTGAGGCCTGTGGTCAGGCCGCTGTGGGTCATCCCGTCGGCACCCTTCATCGAGACGGCCAGTTCCACGGCCAGCAGGCCGAAGAGCGTGGTGAACTTGATGACCGGGTTGAGCGCGACCGACGACGTGTCCTTGAACGGATCGCCGACCGTGTCGCCGACGACGGTGGCGTCGTGCAGCGGCGTGCCCTTGGCACGCAGCTCGGTTTCAACGACCTTCTTGGCATTGTCCCAGGCGCCGCCGGCGTTGGCCATGAAGATGGCCTGGTAGAGGCCGAAGATGGCGATCGAGATGAGGTACCCGATGAAGAAGTACGACTCGTAGAACGCGAACGCGAGGGTGGCGAAGAAGACGCCGAGGAAGATGTTGAACATGCCCTTCTGCGCGTACTGCGTGCAGATGGTCACGACCTTCTGGCTGTCCTCGACGCTCGCCTTGGTCGAGCCCTCGAGCTTGATGTTGGCCTTGATGAACTCGACGGCGCGGTAAGCGCCCGTCGAGACCGCCTGGATCGAAGCGCCGGTGAACCAGTAGATGATGGCGCCGCCGGTGATAAGCCCGAGCAGGAACGGCGGGTGGATGAGCGACAGGTTCTTGAGCAGCGAATCCTGCAGGCCATGCGTGAGGCCCACGATGATCGAGAAGATCATGGTCGTGGCGCCGACGACGGCGGTGCCGATCAGCACGGGCTTGGCCGTGGCCTTGAACGTGTTGCCCGCGCCGTCGTTCTCCTCGAGGCACTCCTTGGCCTTCTCAAACTGCGGCGAGAATCCGTAGTTCTTCTGCAACTCGTCCTTGATGCCGGGGATCGACTCGATTGTCGACAGCTCGTACACGCTCTGGGCGTTGTCGGTGACGGGGCCGTAACTATCAACCGCGATCGTCACCGGGCCCATGCCCAGGAAGCCGAACGCCACGAGGCCGAACGCGAAGACGCTCGGGGCCATCATGAACGCCGCCAGGTCCTTGCCGCCGCTGTGACCGATGCCCGAGATCAGGTACGCCGCGCCCATCAGCAGCACGATGGCGATGCCGAGCCAGTATGCCGAGAAGTTGCCGGCCACCAAGCCCGACAGGATGTTGAGCGATGCGCCACCCTGCTCCGAGGACTTGACGACCTCGCGGACGTGGCGGGAATTGGTGGACGTGAACACCTTGACCAGTTCGGGGATGATCGCCCCCGCCGCGGTGCCGCAGGTGATGATCAGCGACAGGATCCACCACAGGTCCGTATTGCCATGGATCTCGGGGATGAGCATCTTGGAGGCGACGAACGTGAGGACGATGCTGATGACCGAGGTGATGACCACCAGCGAGGTCAGCGGGTGCTCGTAGTTCATCTTGTCTGCGTTGGAGTACTTCGCCTTGGCCATAGCGTCGTTGACGAAGTACGCAAGAGCGCTGGCGACGACCATGATGATGCGCATCGCGAACAGCCACACCAGCAACTGCACCTGGATCGTCGGGACAGCCGCGGCCGAGCCCACGGTCTTCTCGTTGATCGCCAGCATGATGAACGTGATGAGCGCCACGCCCGTCACGCCGTAGGTCTCGAACCCGTCGGCCGAGGGACCGACCGAGTCGCCGGCGTTGTCGCCCACGCAGTCGGCGATGACGCCGGGGTTGCGGGCATCGTCTTCCTTGATCTTGAAGACGATCTTCATGAGGTCCGAGCCGATGTCGGCGATCTTGGTGAAAATACCGCCGGCGATACGCAGTGCCGAAGCCCCCAGCGATTCACCAATCGCAAAGCCGATGAGGCACGCGCCCGACATGTCGCCGGGGATGAACAGGAGGATGCCGAGCATGATCAGCAGTTCGACCGAGATCAGCATCATGCCGATCGACATGCCCGCCTTGAGCGGGATCGCGTAGCATGGGAAGGGCTTGCCCTTGAGCGAGGCGAAGGCCGTGCGCGAGTTGGCGAACGTGTTGACGCGGATGCCGAACCAGGCCACGCCGTACGACCCGGCGATGCCGATCAGCGAGAACAGCAGAATCACGACCACCTTGCCGATCGGCATGCCGTGCATGGCGTTGCCCGCGGCGTCGTTGCCCATCGGTACCAGCTTGCCGAAGTAGATGCCCACGATGGCAGCGATGAAGATCCACAGCACCATCAGGAACTTGCCCTGCTGGATCATGTACGACTTGCACGTCGCGTAGATCAGCTCGGAGATATCGAGCATGCTCTTGTGGACCGGCAGGCCCTTGAGCTGCGTGTAGATCATGAGGCCGAACAGCAGGCCCAATGCGCTCACGCCCAGGCCGCCGTACAACAGATGATCGCCCTGCATGCCCATGAACTTCTCGGAGCCGACGCGGGGAAGGACGAGGTTGGCCTCGCCGCCGCCCTTGTGGCCCTCAACCGCCGCCTGGGTGTTTGTCGCGGCGACGGGCTGCGCCACCGCCATTGCCGGGACCAAAACCATCGCCAGCACCGCGGCGAGGATCGCCAGCGGCGCACGTGCCGTGAACAGTCGAATCATGTGGTTCATCACGAGGGGAATCTCCGAGGTGCCCGGTCGGAAACCTGGGCAGGGTCAGACTTGAGTGGTGTCAGGATGTGTACCAGAGCGGTCTGCGGCGTTCCACACCGCACACCCGGGATCGGTCGCGTCTGCCGCCGACCGAGAAAAACAAGCGACCGCCCGTCGGGGCGGCCGCTATTGGCTCTCAATTTACCCGCGGCTGATGCGGCTGGGCTTCTCGCCCGACGCGATCAACGCCTCGCGGATCCGCCGCCCGATCGCCTTGCGCATGTCGCGCCGACGACGCTCGGAGGGCTTCTCGTAGTATTCCTTGCGCTTGATGTCCTTCGTCAGCCCTTCCTTCTCGCAGAGCTTCTTGAACCGACGCAACATCTGGTCGACGGTCTCACCGGAACGGGCCTTTACGCGGATCGCCATGCTGCAAGTCCTTGTGGTCAAAAACCGCCCCGGACGCTCGGTTGTTCGGTCGCCGTGGGGCCGGAAGTAAAGGTCAGGGTCCCCGCAGTTTCAAGTCCCACTCCCTTCTCGCTCCGTGTTTGGCCGCCGCGGCCCCCGCTGGCCGATGCTCAGGGCATGCCCGTTCCGCCTGCCGCCAACTGTCGCCTCTTCCACCTCGTTTTCGGGGTCCTGCTGGCCGGCGCAGCCCTTGCGCTCGCCGCTTGCTCTCCCAAGCCGGAGCCCTTCGGCGACCACGGTGTGACCACCTACTGGGCTTGGGGCGAGGTTTCGACCAACCTGCCACCCCCCTGGGACCAGAAAACCACCGCTGTCGCCGCTGAGGACGCCATGCGTTCCAAGGGGTACATCATCGAGGGCCGGACCAGCCTCGACGCCGCCCCCTGCCGCATCTTCGGCCGCCCCGGCCGCGGCGACGCCACCGAAGAGACGATCGTCACCGTTTCCAGTTCCGGCGGCGGCACACGCATCGCCATCTTCGTCCGCCCGACCGGCGACGAAGGGGAGAGCAAGGCGATCCTCAGGGGAATACTCGCGCGGCTGGGTCTCTACGGGCGAAACGATCAACGTTCGGCCAACGCGGCGTATTGACAGGGCCGAAGAAGCTCATATTGCAGCGTCATGCCGCTGGCGTGGTGGGCGGATGCGCCGAGACGTCGCGTGTCGGCGGTGTGATCACCTTCCCAGCCATGCATTGGCGGATGAGGTCACCCACACGCTCAGCGTCCGCGTCGGTACATCGCACGCCCGCGACAAACAGCGTGACCAGCGAACCGCCCGACTCACCTGTAACCCGGATGCGCCTCCAGAACGGGCTGATCCGCTTGACGTCCATCCGCACCTGGCCGACCCAAGGCGTGAATTGTGTGTCCAGGAGCGTGCCGTCCGCGGGCGGCTTCATCGGCAGGCGGGCAACGCCCGATGGCGTAAAGACAAAGCGTTCGATCCCCGCACGCTCGCGTTTGCCCGTGGCGACGAGGAACACCGCCATGCCGACGGCCGCGATCATGATCATCAGCCACACAATCGCCACCGCCGTCCACGTTCCCCCGCGTGCAAACGTGGTGAACAGCAACCCAATCGTCTCAACGGCGATGACCGCCAGGATCACCGTCAGCACCCACGCCAGTTTCCGCCAAAGGGGCCCGCCCCGCGAGCGTTCCGGCACCCCGGTGAGGCACAATTGTTCGGAGTGAAAAGGTGCTCCGCATTCGGGGCAACGCCCGGGTGTCGCGAGGCCGGCCAACGCGTACCCGCAGCACAGGCACACTTCCGGATTTGGTGTCCAGGACGGCTCCGGCAATGTCTGAGTGGTGCTCATGCCCGTTCCACGACCGCCGGCCGTAGACCCGCCGCGACTGCATCATGCCGGCAGCGGAGGGCCTTGGTACTGGTCTTTGCCGAAACCCAGGATGGGAAAGAAGACCACCCCGAGCAGACCAAGCCCGATCCCGAAACCCACATCCTTGCCGAAGGCCTTGGCGATGCCGACGCACACGATGCAGAAGAAGACGACGCCGGCGTACGGGATCATGCACAGAAGCAGCCACCACCAGGGTTTTCCCGCGATCTTGCACATGACGTACGTGTTGTAGAACGGAATAATCGCGGCCCATCCCGGCTGGCCCGCCTTCTCGAAGACCTTCCAGATTCCGGCGATCACCAGCACGGCGATGGCGAGAAAGACGAGCACGATCACGATGGGGATGACATTGTCCATGAGACGAGTCTCCGGTCTGTGCCGAGTGCCGTGAGACGATCGCCACCCGGATCCAGACTGGCGGCAGTCTAATCGACGCCGGTGTCCCGTGCAAGGGGAAGCCCCTGCGTCGAGGTCGCCCACGCGACCGCGGATTGGCGTGTGATTCGCATACACTTTCGTCTTCGGAGGCACAGATGCGGCACGTGTTCGGCGCGGCAGTTCTGGTGGCGGCAACACTGGTTCACGGCGCGAGCGCCGCACAGCCGCCCTCCAAACCGGCGGCGCCGGCTGAAACCAAGCCCGATACCTCCGGCCCGCCGACCTGGATGGCCATCCCGCTCGAGGGTGAGTTCGGCACGGAAGTGACGGCCGCGGGCGTCGTCGCCGCGATGAACGACGCCAAGAACCGCAAGTTCGGCCATGTTGTCTTCATCGTCGACTCTCCCGGCGGACGGGTCGAAGACGCCCGCGCGATCGTCGAAGTGCTCAAGCCCTTCTCGGCGACGATCAAGTGTCACTGCGTCGTGAAAAAGGCCGAGGGCGCGGCACTGTGGGTTGTCGCCGCGAGCGGGACGATCTTCGTTGCCGCCAAGTCCGAGCCTCTGTCATTTGGAATCGCCGGTAATGATGAGGAAGCCAAGGCCGAACGGGCCAGGGCGGCCGACGGATTCGCCGACGAACTCGCCAAAATCGCCGGGGCCCATGGGCACTCCCCGTGGATCTTTCGCGCCATCGTCGCGCCCAAGTCCGAGTTGTGGCTGGTGCCGGGGGACAAGCCGGCGCTCTCATCATCAATGCCGGCAGCGGAGAACGCTCGCCAGATCGATGGTCCCGATTCGACGTTGACGCTCAATTCCGAGCTCGCGGTCGAGTTGAGGCTGGCGCGATCGATCAGCGAGCCCTCCGGTGACCTCGTTGGCGCGGCGCTGGGTGTGGCGCCGTGGCGATCGTCCAAGAACGCCGGTGCGGTCCACATGAAGCACGCGGCGATGGAGCTGGTCAGGCTCCGCAAGAACTTCGAGGCGAGTCAGAAGAAGTACACCGAGTCCGTAGACGAGATGCAGCGGCGCATGGAGCGGCTGCCCGCGATGAAGGAGAAGGCAGCCGCCGACGACCCCAGCAAGTCGGTGCGGGTCGATTACGCCTATGACCTGGCGTATCGACGTCTCATGCCCGAGAGTTCGCGTGCCTGGACCGACCAGACCAACAAGGCCATCGACGACTGGCAAGCCGTCCAGGCCATCGTCCGCGAGGCCGACAGCCTGCGCAAGGACGCCCTCCGCGCCGCCGACAGCACCCTGCGTGACGCCCAGACCGAGTTGAAATTCCGGCGTCTGCCCGTGCCGACCGATGCAAAACCCCGTGAAGTTCCCAAGCTGAACTTTGACCCCGAGGCCGAGTGGCGGAACGCCGCCAACCAGATCGACAAGCTCAACCGCTCCAAGGGGGGGCCGCGCTAACGAGGGCGATCTTCCAGATTCTTGCGGTCCTAGGCAAAAGACCGGACCCGTCCTAAGTCATTACTCGAACCGAACTTCCGATGCACGCAACCGCCCACACACCGGGCGTGCCCAACGGGCATGCTCGGTTCCAAAGCGGCACCGTCATCGTGGGGGCCTCCCGCTTGAGCGCGGAGGACGCCGCATTCCGGCGTGAAACGGCTGCTCGGCTTTGGCCAACCGTGACATTCGCGCTCGCACCCATCGGCTATGTGATCGGAGGTGAACCAGTCCTTGCCGACACCAACACGGCCATCCTGCTGAACCTCGACCAGCCGTATTCGCGCCTGCGCGTAGACCCGCGCGGCGCCGAGACCGAGTGGATCGAGCTGTCGCCGGAGGTGATGGCCGAACTGGTGTCGCACGCCCTCCCCGGCCGCGGCGTCGATGTGCGCCGGCCCTTCCCGGTGATGCACGGTCCTGTGCCGTCGCACGCATTCCTGGCGCGGCGGATGCTGACCCTCGCCATCGAGTCCGGCGGCGCCGACCCGAATGCCATCGAGAAGGCGGCCATCGGCATCGTGCGCGCAACGCTCGCGAGCGTGCTGGCGCCGCGCCCGGCCCAGGTGGTGACGATGGCCTGTCTGGAACGCCGGCGCGACGTGGTGGAGTACGTGCGCGAGATGCTCGCGCGACGCTTCCGCCAGCGCGTGCGGCTGGATGAACTCGCCACCGAAGTCGGCCTCTCCTCCTACCACGTCTCGCGCATGTTCCACGACCTCACCGGTTCGACCATGCGCCGCTACCTCGACCGCCTTCGGCTCCGCTGGGCTCTCGAGCACATCTGCCGCGACGGGCGGCCGCTGGCGGGGATCGCCCGCGAGGCCGGCTACTGCTCCGAGTCGCACCTCTCCGACGCCTTCGCCCGTGAGTTCGGCGTGCGGCCCGCAAGAGTGCGCCGGCCGGAAGTGGAGGCACGCATGGCGTTGATCCGCGAGTTGCTTAGCGATGAAATGCGTGCTGCCCCGCCGGCCGATGAGGCTGCGTGACGTGGTGAATTGTCCGCGCTAGTGCGGGATCCGCTCGCCCTTGAGGTACATGGCACAGTAGTTGGCCGCCACCATCCGCGCGTCCTCGTCGGGCCATTTCTCCATGGCCGCGGCGATCGCCCGCACTTCGTCGTCGAAGCGCGCCGGCCGGTAGGCGTCGGCGGTGATGAGCATCCCCCACATCAGCCCCTTGGCGTAGATCGACTGGTCCTTGGATGCCGCGTCGATCTCGCCCGCCAGCCGGACCATCGTCTTGCGCACCGCGGGGATCAGCTCCTGATCGGGCGCCGGGCAATGACGTACATAATTGAGCACCCACTCGCGGTCCATCGGCTTGGGACTCTCGAGGATCCGCTCGATGTTGGCCCGCAGGTTGGGGAGCCTGGCGATCCGCTCCATGACCTTGACATGATGCGCTTCGGTCTTGTCGATCCCTAGTCGGACCAGAAAGTCCTCGAGCGGGCGGTCGTCGGTCATCGCGTCCAGTTCGGCGTTCTCCGTGATCGTCGCGGCCTCTTTTCGCTCGGCTTCCTTCTGCCGCTCCTTCTCCTGCTCGGCGTATGCCTCGCTCTCCCGCTCCGACCGCGCGACCTGCGCCTTGCCCCACATCACGCACCCGGCGACGATGGTCGCCAGCGCCGCCAAGGCCAGCGGACCGCCCACGAGCTTGGGCCAAAGCTCTTCGACCAGTTTTGCCGGCGGGCGCCACAGCAGGATCGCCAGGTACGCCTGCACGATCAGCGGCAGCACCACCGCGCCGCTCATGCCCCACAGCACGCGGCAGTCCGAATTGCGTTCGAGGCCGCCGAACATCCCGACCGTCGAGAGCCCCGCCAGCGCGACGATCGAGACCAGCACCGCTAGCGTCGGCACGCCCGGCGTCTTGGAGAGCCAATCGAATCCGCCGCAGCCGACGCACATCAGCGCCGCGGCCAGGATCAGCACCCACTGCACCGCCGAGAAGATGATGAAGACGAACAGCCCCATCGCATCAGGGCCCGAGGGGATGCGCATCGTGAAGCAACTGCTCACCGCCAGGGTCAGCAGCGTGACCAGCAGCGAGCCCACCAGCGCGAGCGAACCAATGACGGCAACGGCGGTCATGCGGCAAAACTCCGTGGCGCGGCCCTGGGCCCGCCATCGGTCAGTGCGTCAATTCCCGCACGATCGACTAACGCTTCTCGATGGGCACGTACGGCGCCGCGTGCGGGCCGATGTACTCGGCATCCGGGCGGTAGAGCCGGTTGTCGGCGAGCTGCTCGATCACGTGCCCGCTCCACCCGGCCAGTCGGCTCATGGCGAACATCGGCGTGAAGAGGTCGAGCTGCAGGCCGATGCAGTGGTACGTGGTCGCCGAGTAGAAGTCGACGTTGGGGTAGATCCCCTTGGCGGCCTTCTCGCGGAGCATGACCTGTTCGATGGCGTTGCTCTTGGCGTACAGATCGGCGTTGCCGGTGTCGGTGGCGAGCTGCTTGGCCAGGGTCTTGAGGTAGGTCGCGCGCGGATCGTACGCCTTGTAGACGCGGTGCCCGAAGCCCGCGATCTTGTCCTTGCGGGCGAGCTTGTCCTGGATGAACGCCTCGCAGGCCTCAACCGACGGGACCTGGTTGAGCATCTTCATCACGTCCTCGTTGGCGCCGCCGTGCAGCGGGCCGCGCAGCGAGCCGACGGCGGCCGTGAGCGCCGAGTAGACGTCACTGAGGGTGCTGATGACGACACGCGCCGAGAAGGTGGAGTTGTTCAGGCCGTGGTCGGCGTGGAGGATCATGCACGCGTCGAAGGCGCGGGCCATCGTCGGCGTCGGCTCCTTGCCGTTGAGCATCTGCAGGAAGTTGGCCGCGAAGGAGAGGTCCTTGCGCGGGTGAACGATCGGCAGCCCGCGCCGGTAGCGGTCGAAGTACGCGATGATCGCCGGCGTGCTGGCGAGGATGTTCAAGGCCTTGGAGCGGGCCGAGGCGAGGTCGTTCTTATTCGGGTCGGCGTCGTAGAGCGCCAAGGCTGAGATCATCGTCCGCAGCATGTGCATCGGCTGCGCGTCCTTGGGCAGCGACGTGATCCGCTCGAGCATCCCCTTGGGCAGCTCGTACCGCGACCGAAGATCGGTGCTGAACGCCTCCAACTCGGACTTGTTCGGCAGGCGGCCGTTCCAGAGCAGGAAGGTGGACTCTTCGAAGGTGCTGTTGCGGGCCAAGTCGTCGATGGGGATGCCGACGTATTCGAGCACCCCCTTCTCACCGTCGATGAACGACATGCGGGTGCTGGCGGCGACGATCCCTTCGAGACCCTTGCTGACGGCGGCCATGTGGTGCAATTCCTGGTGAACGTGCGGGGTGTGGCCCCGACTATAGGAACCGCTCTGCAGCCGCAACCACGCGGGAAAAGACTCGGTTAGGATGCGGCCATGCTCGTGCCCCTTTCCACCGACCGCCCGCTCAGCCGCAACCGGGTGGTCACGCCGGTGCTGATCGCGCTGAACCTGGGGGTTTTTGCCCTCGGGTTGATCATGGAGCAGGGGCGGCCGGAGCAGTTTGAAGCGCTCCAGCGGGACGGGGTGCTGTGGCGCCTGGATTTCCACTGGTACCAGCTCATCACCTACGCCTTCCTGCACGCCGGCTGGCTGCACGCGCTGGGGAACATGGTGTTCCTGTGGACCTTTGGCGGCAACCTGGAGGACAAGCTGGGGCGGGTGTGGTTCACGCTGTTCTACCTGGCCGGGGGTGCCGCGGCCGGGGCGGTTCACATGGCGTTTTCGCCGATGCCGGTGCTGGGAGCGTCGGGGGCGGTGTCGGCGTGCACGGGGGCGTACCTGATGCTGTTCCCGCGGACGCACATCCGATGCTTTGTGCTGTTCTTCTACATCGGGGTGCTGTCGGTGCCGGCGTGGTGGTTCATCGGCGGCTCGGTGGTGTGGGATCTGACGGGCGGGTTCGGGCATGGCGGCAACGTGGCGCACGGGGCGCACCTGGGAGGCTTCGCGTTCGGGTTCCTGGTGACGCTGGCGCTGCGGGCGGTGAAGATCCTCACGCCCGAGGAGTGGGACCTGTTCACGCAGATGCGCCACGCGCGGCGGCGGTCGGAGTTGCGGGCGGCGGTGGAAGAGGCGGAGAAGGAGCGGACGGCGAAGATTGCGCCGACGCCGGAGGACGGACGGGCGACGGCGGCGCGGAGCGAGATCGCGGCGCTGTTGGGTCGGGATCGTCCTGAGGAAGCGGCGCGGGCGTACGTGCAGTATGCCTCGCTCTCGCCGGCGGGGCAGCGACCGATGCCGCTGGCGAGACGGCAGCAGCTCGACGTAGCGAACCAGCTCTTCACAATGGGCGAGCACCGAGCGGCGGCGGACGCGTACGAATTGTTCGCCGAGGTGTACCGCAATGACACGGAAGAGCCCAATGCCCGGGTGATACTGGCGCTGATCTGTGTCCGCTACCTGCGGGATGCGGAGCGGGGGAGAAAGGCACTGGAGGGCGTGGCGGCGCGGGTGCGTGATGCGCAGAACCGGGAGCTGGCGGGGCAGCTTCAGGCGGAACTTACGGCGATGGCGACGCCAGCCAAGCCGTGAGATCGTCCGCGAGCTGTTGCGGCGTGGACGCACCCGCCTCGAAAGTGTGCTGGGCCAGCGAGCGGTAGAGCGGGTCGCGGGCGTCGTAGAGAGCGGCGACCTCGTCGAGCACGCCGGCGGCGGTGAGCGAGGGGCGGGCGGAAGCGTCGGCCTTCTCGAGGCGGGAACGCAGCGCCAGCGGCGAGGCGTGGAGATACACCAGGCGGCAGCGGCACTTTTCCGCGGCGAAGCGGAGCACCTCGGGGGCTTCGGCGGCGGTCGGGGTGCCGCCGCCGAGGGCGAGGACGATCGGGCCGGCGAGGGTGATGCGCTGGAGCTGGTCGAGGAGGGCGGCGGTCTCGGCGGCGCGGAACGCCGGCTCGCCGCGGCGGCGGAGGGCGTCGCCGGGGGTGGGCTCGGCCAGCAGCGCCGCCGTTTCGTCGTCGAGATCGACGAAGGGGATGCCGAGTCGCTCGGCGGCGAGACGGCCGATGGTCGTCTTGCCGGAGCAGCGAAGGCCCATCAGGATGAGCGCGTGGGTCGGCGGCATGGTTGATCCAGCAAGAAGGGGAGGCACGAATGCCTCCCCTGAAAGATAACGTTGGGAATGTCGCGGCGTGTCAGGCGCGGCTGAGGTAGGAACCGTCGGCGGTGGAGAGCTTGATGGACTCGCCGATGTTGATGAAGTCGGGGACGCGGGTCTTGAGGCCGGTCTCCATCTCGGCTTCCTTCTGCACGGCGGTGGCGGTCGCGTTCTTCAGGCCGGGGGAGGTGTCCTTGACGGTCAGCTCGACGGCGGCAGGGAGTTCGATGGTGATCGCCCGGCCTTCATGCATGAGGACGACGGCGCTCGCGTTTGGTCGGAGGTAGAGGAGGGCCTCGCCGAGGACGGCGGCGCCGATGGTGATCTGGTCGTAGTTCTCTGAGTCCATGAAGACGGCGTCCTTGCCTTCCTTGTACAGGAACTCCATGGGGCGGCGATCAAGGTCGATGACCTCGAGGTCTTCGGAGGGCTGGAAGCGCTTCTCGACGACGCCGCCGCGCTGGATGTCCTTGAGCTTGAGGTTGACGAAAGAGCGGAGGTTGCCGGGGTTGCGGAACTCGTACCCGGTGACCAGGAGGAGCTTTCCGTCCATTTTGACGCCTTGGCCGGCGCGGAGGTCGATGGCCTTGCTCATGGGACAATCCTTGATTGAAGCTTGAAAACAGAGGCGAGGGGGGCAAGTTTATGCCGCGAAGAGGCGGGGGTCACGCGGACCGGGTGATAATGGGGCGGCACTGGAGTATCTATGGACCGGATCTACGCGCGGCTTGGAGCGGGACTGTTGGGAGAGCGGGCGGACCTGACGATCCTGGAGATCGGGTGTGCCGATGGGGACGACACCGCCAAACTCGTCCAGATGTTTCCGAAGGCCAAGTTCTACTGCTTTGAGCCGGATCCGCGGAACATCTACTGGCTCAAGCAAGATCGGGCGGAGCGGTTTGTGACGCTGATCGAGGCCGCGGTGTCGGATACCGATGGGACGGCGGTGTTCAACCTGTCGAGCGGGCGCGGGCCGTGCTCGGTGTCGGGGCCGAAAGGGGAATGGACGTATTCATCGTCGCTGAAGAAGCCGACCGGGCATCTCAAGGAGTTCCCGTGGTGCAAGTTTCAGAAGACGGCGAAGGTGAAGACCGTGCGGCTGGACACATTTGTGGGTGAGCACGGGATTGCTGACGTGGACTTCATCTGGATGGATGTGCAGGGGGCCGAGGATCTGGTGATCGCCGGCGGGGCGGGAACGCTGTCGCGGACGAGGTACTTGTACACCGAGGCGGACGACGGTGGCTTGTATGAAGGGCAGCTTGGCGGTGATGCGATCATCGAACGGTTGCCCGGCGGGCGCGAAGAGTGGGAGGTGGTCGAGAAGTTTGACTTTGATGTGCTGCTGCGGAACCGTGCGATGGCCTGAGGCAGTTACCTGGCTTCCTTGGCCGGTCGGCCTTGGGCATCGATGAACTGCGGCATCGGGAGCTTGAGACCGGCGATCTGCTTGAGGATGAGTTCTTTGTCGCCGATCAGCACGAGCACGCCCGAGTCGAGGGGGAGGGCGGCGGGGGAGAGGGCGTTGAGCTGCTCGGCGGTGATCGAGTCGAGGGCGCGGAGATCGGCGGCGGTGGCGTCGAAGGGCGCTCCGACTTCGAGGAGGGTGGCGGCGACGGAAATGGTGCCGCCGAGGGAGCCGAAGGCCTGGATGGTGTCGGTGCGGATGGTTTCCTTGGCCTTGGTGACTTCCGCGGGGGTGATGTCGCCCTTGTCGGCGCGCATCCGGGCGAACTCCTTCATGAACTCGGTAAGGGAGGGGCCGGTGACATCGGCCTTGACGCTGGCGGCGGCGGAGAAGGAGCCGATGTCGCGGTCGAAGCCGAAGCCCGAGCGCGCGCCGTAGGTGTAGCCGTGCTCTTCGCGGAGATTCTGGTTGAGGCGGCTGGTGAATGAGCCGCCGAGGATGACATTGAGGACACGGCGGGCGACGCGCGTGTGATCGGAGTAGGGGACGCCGGGGGCGCGGTACTGGATGACGGTCTGGGTAGCGCCATCGCGTGGGACGATATAGAAACCCAGGTCCTTGCGCGGCGGGACGGCGACATCATCGGATGTGGTCGTGACCGAGCCGGCGGGCTTCCAACCGGCGAGGGCCTTGTCGAGGATGGTCTTAGCCTCGTCGGCGGTGATATCGCCGGCGATGACGATGGTGGCGCGGTCGGGGCGGAGGACGGCGCTGTGGGCGGCGCGGATATCGGCGAGGGTGAGTTTGCCCACGGTCTCGACGGTTCCGGCGGATGGCCAGGCGAAGGGGTTGGCGGGGCCGAAGAGGAGCCGGGCCGAGACGCGCGAGGCGACGGCGCGGGGCTCCTCATCTTCCTGCTTGAGGTCCTCGATGTGCAGTGTCTGGACGCGCTGCCAATCGGTCTCGGCCAAGCGCGGGTTGCGGACGGCGTCGGCGAAGAGGGCGACGGCGCCGTCGAAGTTCTTCTTGAGCGACGAAACGCTGGCGGTGAATGATCGCGTGTCGGCGCCGGCGCCGAAGGATGCGCCGAGGCGCTGGAGGGCTTGGGCGAACTGGACGTTGTCGAGCGTCACGGTGCCCTCGGAGAGCATCGCGGCCATGAGTGACGAGCGGCCGCACTGCTCGATGGTGTCGAGGGCGGTGGGGCCGGTGACGAGCAGTTCCATCGAGACGAGCGGGAGCTGCGGGCGGCGGTAGAGGAGCACTTCGGGTCCGGCCCCTCCTGCGAGCTTGAAGCGCTCGGGCATGGGCGGAGTGAACGCGGCGCCGGTTCCGTCAGTCGGTCGCTTATCGCGAGCGGTGGCGGGACGGCCTTGCGTTTCTTCGGGGAGTACCCGCATCATCGCTCGGGCGTCGGTGGTGAGGGTCTTCCTGGCCCAGTCGGTGATGCCGGCGGGGGTGGCCTTGCGGTAGCGGTCGAGATCGCGCTGGAGGGAGTCGGGGTCGCCGTAGAAGTACTCGTACTCGTTGAGCTTGTCGGCGCGGGAGGCGATGCTCTGGAGCGAGCTGATGAGACCGGTCTCGAAGGTGTTCTTGCGCGGGGTCAGTTCTTCATCAGTAATCCCGGACGAACCTCCTGCGAGGATTTTCGCGATTTCCTCGTCGATGATCGCCTCGATGCGGGCGAGGTCGGCATCGGGCTTGGCGAGAACTTCGATCTTGAAGATGGAGCCGAGGGTCGCACCGTCCTGCGAGGCGCCGACGGAGGCTGCGAGCTGGTCCTTGAGGACCAGTCGCTGGTAAAGGCGACTGGAGGGGCCGTCGGCGAGGACGGCGGCGAGGAGTTGGAGTTCGGCGTCACCGTCGGTATACATCGCCGGGGCGTGGTAGTAGAAGCCGACCTTGGGCTGCTGGACCTTGTCGAGGGTGGTGACGCGTTTGACGCTCGTGAGCTTCTGCGGGATGTAGGCGGGCTGCGGGGGCTGGTTGCCGCGGGAGATGGTGCCGAAGAGGTCGGCGATCAGCGGCTTGATCTTGGCGGAGTCGAAGTCGCCGGCGACGACGAGGGTGCAGTTGTTGGGGACGTAGAAATTTGAGAAGAAGTCTTTGACGTTGGCGACGTTGGCGGCCTCCAGGTCCTCGTGGGTGCCGATGACGCCGAAGTGGTAGGGGTGGCCGACGGGGTACATGAGCTGGTAGACGATCTCGCCGGCCTTGCCGTAGGGGGCGTTCTCGACGGTCTGGCGGAGCTCGTTGCGGACGACGTCGCGCTGCTTGTCGAGCTTCTCCTGGTTCATGGTGCGGCCGAGGTCCTCGAGGCGATCGGCGTCGAGCCACAGGAGCGTGGGAAGGAGCGAGGCGGGACCGCTCGAGAAGTAGTTGGTGCGGTCGAAGCCGGTGGAGGCGTTGTTGCTGCCGCCGCCGGTCTCCATGAGGACGTCGAAGTCGTTGCCGGGGACGCGGGCGGTGCCCATGAACATGAGGTGCTCGAAGAGGTGGGCGAAGCCGGAGCGGCCGGGCGGCTCGTTCTTGGCGCCGACGCGGTACCAGAGGTTGATGGTGGCGACGGGGAGGGTGTGGTCCTCGTGGAGGATGACCGTGAGCCCGTTGGGGAGCTGGTACTTCTCGTTCTTGAGGCTCTGGGCGACGGCTGCGTGGGCGACCGACAGGAGCGTGAGGGCGAGGACGGCGGCGGTGCGGAACAGGCGTGTGGGATTCATAGGGGAAGAAGGTAGCACGGACGGCGTGCGGGTCGAGCGGTGGTGCGTGCGAGTGACCGCATATTGCGCAACGGAGCGTCCTTTGGCCGGTTCGGCGCGGGACTGGGACAGGCTATTTTGACCCTTTGCGTCCCCTGGCGGGCCGGGCCGGGGTGGCGCCACCGGGCGAAACGGGTGAAGGTGGGGCCGGTTGGGGCGACGGGGAGGTTCCGGGCGAGTCGGAGGGGGGCGGCGGGAATTCGTTGTCGGCAGCCGAGGTGATGTCGGTGACGTAGGTGGGAAACTTGACGCCGATGGGCGCGATAAGGCAGGCCTTGTCACGGATGACGGTCCACGTGCGGATGGGGCGCGGAAGCATGCGCGGAGCGTTGGCAGCGGGGGCGAGCGCGGGTGCGTTGTTGGTGACGGCGAGATGGCGGACGTACTGCCAGATGTGCTCGGGAGCGGTGTTGCGTTCGTGCGAGCCCGGGGAGAGGTCGATGCCGGCGGCGTCGTAGGCCATCTGGACGTAGGCTGAGCAGAAGATGGCTTTTCCGTCGGACAGGGGATTTTTGTGGTTGGCGCGATCGGTGATGTAGGCGTACCAGGCGCCGATGAGGCCGGCAAAGTCGTAGCGCAACTGGTCGGCGTCGGGGTTGTTGGCGCGGGCGAGGATGGCGTCGCGTTCCTGCTCGGTGAGGCCGATGGAGATGACGGCCATGTTGGGGACGCAGTGGCGGGTGAAGAGGTTGTACCCGGCGAAGGCGTAGTCGGCGAGACGGCGGGGGCCGACGCCGTTGCGGTCAACGGAGTAGTCGCCGAAAATGCTGGGCTCGAGGGTGCTCTCCCAGATCCACGGAGAACGGCGCGGATCGCGGTTGAGCTCGGCGGTGCGGCCGAGGTCCTCGGCGAAGAGGAAGGCGTGGGACCAGTAGGAGGGAGAATGATCGATGCGGATGATCTCCTGGGCGCGCCGAGAGATGTAGCCGATGAGCTTGTACTCGCCGATGAGGCCTATGCAAGCTCGTCCGAACCCGAAAGTGTGGTCGCGAGATGGAGGCATGGCGATCAGTTCGCTTGCGACGCGGGCGAGGAAGGCGGCGTTGTCCTGGGCGGCGAACTCCGCGGAGAGGTCAAATTCGATGCTGTCCGGGGCGGGCGCGTCGGCGGGGGCATCGGCAGCGAAGGCCGCGGGAGGGGACGAGGCGGGAGGGGTGAGCATGCGG
>JBOHNM010000083.1:0-18182 GCA_050730675.1 Phycisphaerales bacterium
CCTGTAACTCGAACGTTGTCGTTATTGTCCCGGCAGGTCAGTCCGCAGAACTTGGATCAGACCTTCTTCCTGCCAGTGATGAGCGGGACCAGCCCGTCGTTGCTGAGGTTGAGCGAGCCGAGCAGGGCCGCGACGGCCGTGGCCTGGTCGCCCTGGGCGCTGCCGGCCAGTTCGATCAGCCGCTTGACCTGGCGATCCTCGAGCAGGTTGCCGAAGCGCTTGGCGGCATCGGTGGACTTGCCGAGCAGGGCGGTCATCTCTTCGCCCTCTGCGGCCAGGGCCGCGTCGGCGAGCGCAACCTGCACGCGACGGTCGTTGATGCGCGAGAGCACATCGGCGACCTGTGTGCGGACGGGGCCCTTGAGTTCACGCAGCGCGCTGGTGAGCGGGCCCGCGGCGTCGGCAACGCTGAAGACCGGGTTGGCAGAAATTGCCAGGTCGCGCAAGGCCGTCAAGGCCCGGCCCTGGTATGCCGCGGCGTCCTCGGCGGTCATCGGCTCGCCCGCGGCCTTCTCAGAGAGCTGCTTGATTGACTCGGTGACGGCGGCGGCATCGATGCCGCTGCGGGCCGCGCGGAAGCTGAGGTCTTTCTCAAGTGCGCTGTTGAGATCGATCGCACCCTGAGCGTCCGAAAATGCGAGGATCGGTGCAGCGGCCAGCTTGGAGCTTGCGCGGGCCTCGGCGACGGCCGTGAGCGTGGAGGGGTTGGGGAGAGCCACGATCACCAGGTCCACACCTGGCGCACCGGCGACGGCGTCGGCGACGTCGCTGAGCTGTGTGCCCACGAAGACCGTGAAGCCCGTGGGCTTGAGCTGGTCGGCGAAGGCGTTGGCAGCTTCCCCTTTGTTCGAGAGGATCACCGCGTACTTGGAATTGGGCTCGCGGATGGCGCTGGCAAGGATCGGCACCACACGGTCGGCACCGTCGAAAGTCGTCTGCGGCTGGGCGCTGGCGAGGGCCAAGGCGGCCTCGACCTGCACACGCCGGTTGGGGTAGCGCAGGGCCTCGAGCAGGGGACGCCGGTTATTTTCAGCAGCGGCCAGGGCGGCGGCGCCGGCGGTCTTCTGCAGAGCCGCGATGGCCTTGCGGGCAAGCGGGGTGTCCTTGGTATCGATGGCGCGGGCGAGGACGCGCTGGCAGATGCTCGGACCGGCGGCCACGGCGTAGTACATCGCATCGCGGCGGTCGGCGCCGTAGAGCGGATTGGCGTATTCCTTGGGCGTATCGATCTCGCGGCGGAAGTTGGCCGCGACCCACAGAGCCAGAGCGGTCTTGTTCGAGGGGTCGAGCACCAAGGCACGCTCGGCCGACCGCATCGCCATCATCGTGTTGAACAGCTCGGTGCGAACAGGGGTTCCCGAAAGGCCCGAGGCGGGGTCGAAGTTCCAGACCGGCTGGGTTTCGTCGTGCGGGAAGAGCAGAAGGCTGGACTGCTTGGCGTAGTAGGCCTCGCCGAGCGCCTCGTACATGGCCGCGACCGACGCGCCATTGCCGCTGACGAAGCCGCCCTCGCCATAATTGATGCGGTTGATGGCATTCATTGCGGCGTTGCGGACGGCGTCCACCTGCGTCGTGGCGGCCAGTTCGTACAGGGCCGCGAGCGAAGTCTTGTACGGAATCTCGCCGAGGATGCCCGCGATCGTTTCCTGCAGCGTCGGCGGGACCGACGGCAGAGCTGAGACGAGCGGGGCGATCGACTGGCGGCGCATGTCGATCAGCAGGGCGCGGACCTCGCCGGTGAGCGCAACGTCGGACTTCTTCTGCAGGGCCTGAATGAGCTGCGGCATGGCGTATTCGCCTGCGGCGGCAAGGCGCTCGCGGGCGTACATGCGCTGGGTCTGGGTGCCGGTGAGGAGTGAGATGCTCTTGGTGATCTCGGCGGCATCCCGGGCCATATCGAGCTTGCCCTGCTCGTAGGCCTTGAGGAGCTTGGAGGCGACGGCCTCAAGCTCGCCGACGCGCTGGCCGCTGCCGGCCGACTGCTCGAAGCGGGCAAGCTCGCCCGAAGCCTCGACCATCTTGACGAAGTCGGTCAGCTTCATCGCCTTGTCACCCTCGGCCTTGCCGTAGGGGGCGGGGAGGCGGTCGAGCAGGGCCTGGCCGTTGGCCGCGGCGAGGTCGTAGCGGCTGATGCGGGTGTAGTGGATGAAGTCGCGGAGCTGGGTCTGCGCTTCCTTGTTGTCGTCGGGCGCCATGGCGAGGCAGGAGCCGGCAACGGCAAGGGCAAGGGCCAGACGAGCGAAGGGTGACTTGATCACGTTTGAAGGCACGAGCGACTCCTTGGGCGGCCGGCGGCCGACCCAGATGCACAAACCCACGACCGGCAGCACGTCCCTGCCGGGCCAAGCCCGGGGACCGAGCCTCGGCTCCCGGAGCGAGAAGGTAACCGTCCGGGGGCCGGGGTGTCAATCCGGGGATGAGGGGACAGGTTAGGCGTTCCGGTCCGAGAAGCGCCCCCTTCGGGTTGCACCTGTCCCGGGGGGTTGGATGGGGATCCGTAAGAAATGCGGGATTTGCGGTTGAGGGAGCTTCAGACGCGGGTGCGGGCGGCCGATTTCAGGCAGGTAGACGGCCTCGCCCTGTGCGGCGGTGCGCCCAAGCCAGCAACCTCAGAACCCCGGGGACGAGACGATGCCCTTCGAGAAAGACGTACTGACCACCGGCGAGGTCGCGAAGATCTGCAATGTCGCGCCGCGCACGGTCTCGAAGTGGTTCGACTCGGGCTCCCTCAAGGGATACCGGATCCCGGGGTCCAAGGACCGCCGCATCCCGGTCTCGCAGCTGGTCAAGTTCATGAAGGCCCACAACATCCCCTTGGACGGGATGATGAGCGGCAAGACCCGCGTGCTGGTCGTCGACGATGAGAAGGAGATCGTCGAGGTCCTGCAGAAGGTGCTGACCGAGCAGGCCAACTACGAGGTGCGTTCGGCGACCACCGGCTTCGGGGCCGGCGTCGAGTGCGAGCGGTTCAAGCCGCACGTGGTCCTGCTGGACATCCACCTGGCCGAGGGCGACTCGCGCGCCGTGGCCCAGATGATCCGCGGCGAGGACGAGCTTTCGATGACCAAGATCGTCGCCATGAGCGGCAAAATGACCGACGGCCAGCTCGCCGGCCTTCGCGGCCAGGGCTTCGAGGCCTTCCTCAAGAAGCCCTTCCAGGTGCGTCAGGTGATCGAAGCGATTGAGAACGTGACGTCACTGGTCCACTGATTCGGTCGGCACAAAACAATTTTCGCTCTCGCAGGCCCGGGTTCGCAGCTCGGGCCTGTCCTTTTTTGAGCCATGGAGGACGTGACTCGCTACGCCGGAATCTTCTTTCGCTTGCCGATTGCCGCCGAGCGCGCGCCGGCTTTGGCTCCGCTCCCTGCGAAACGGATGAGAGATGTGAACTGATCGGGACTGGCTTCGGCGATCTGTAGCAGCCGAGCTTCTCCCGCCTTGGGCTTCCGAGCGCCTTGCTCCCAACTCTGGAGCGTCTTGGTCGGGACATTCAGGAAGCACGCGAAGACCGCCTGCGACATCTTTGTTCGTTTGCGGATCGAGACAACGCGGTTCTTCGAGATCGTGGGAGCCGGCTTGGGCAGGATGGTCGTCGTGAGAGTGACCTTGCCCTTAGTCTGCGCGATCGCTTCGCTCAAGCCTTGGCGGATCTGCTCATAGAGGCTCATGCTCTCGATATCCTGGTCGCGCTTCATGGCTTTCCCCTTCGTTTCGGCTTGGCTCGCTGGTACGCCGCGATCGCTTCCCGACGAAGCTGCCTCGCCAACCCGCATAGGTCGCTGACTTCGTCCTTGCTCAGGTCTTCGCGCTCGTCCTTTCCGAACACCGTCACCAAATCAATCCTGCTCGCTTCGGGTGTATGCACGTAGATCACCCGTACACCTCCTCGTTTCCCTTTGCCGCGGCTCTGATCTCCGAACCGCACCTTGCGGAGTATCCCGCACCCCGGGATCGAATCGCCCTTGTGCGGATTCTCCAACAATTCGTTCTGAAGCGCCCGGAGGGCCTCGTCGTTCTGGCGGCTGTGCCACCGGGCGGTGAAGACTCGGCTTTCAACGAACGTCAGGTACATTGTACTACGCCGTAGGATAGATTCCAGTGCACATACTGTCGAAGCTTGAATCAATTATCGGTCATTGAACGTCCCACGTCGCATGTGCATAGCGAGGGTGAACCTTCTCCTCCATACACTGGTCCCATGAGCGAGTCCCCCCTGCTTGCATCGCTGCGCCAAGCCCGCGAAGCGCTCGATTCGCTCCTGGCTGATAGCGCGGCTCTTGCAGTTGCAGAACGTGCACCGGGCGTGATCGCCGCCTGCCTCAAGGCCGGGGGCAAGGTGTTGGCGGTCGGCAACGGCGGCTCGTGCTGCGATGCGGCGCACTTCTGCGAGGAACTGACCGGACGTTTCCGCAATGATCGCCCGCCTCTGGCGGCCATCGCGTGCAGCGACGCTTCGCACATCACCTGCACCGCCAACGACTACGGCTTCGAGCACATCTTCTCGCGCTGGGTGCAGGGGCTCGGCCGCAAGGGCGATGTGCTTGTGGCTCTGAGCACCAGTGGTAACTCGGCCAACATCGTGAAGGCTGTCGCCGCGGCCAAGCACGCCGGGATGACGACCATCGCCCTGCTGGGGCGCGATGGGGGCAAGCTGCGCGGCGCGTGCGACTTGGACATTATCGTCCCCGGCGAGGGGAGCGACCGCATCCAGGAACTGCACATGCTCCTGCTGCACGCGTGGGTGGAACAGGTCGAGCGCCTGATGTTCCCTGAATTGACCGGACGCTGAGCGACGCGAGCATCCGCGCGGCGTGCCGGAACGAATCCTGTGCAACGGCCCGCCACTCGCGGAGCGGGCGTCTGGAGCTTGGCCATGAATCGTCGCTTGCTTTGCGTCGCGGGCGTTCTCGTGGGTATCACCGCCGGAGTATGGGCAGTGTCTTCGCGCGCCGAAGCCCAGCCCAAGCGCGGCACGGAATTGGTCAGAGAACTCAGACTCCCCAACACCACCTACAGCGCCATCGTGATCGCTGCCTACGGCGGCGGAGCCAACGCGACCTCGTACGCCGCGGTCTTCACTAATGGGCAACAGGAGTTTGCCGTTACGGTCCGGGGGGGCGAGTCGCTGATCATCCCGTTCATGGGCGGGTGGTCCGCAACGGACTACACGCTCAAGATCAACCCCGATGCGCCGACGTTCTTGGTCACGGCGTGGGGAATCCAGCAGAACGGTGGACCGATCGCCTTTGAGCCATTGAGAAGGTGAACGTCCACTAGCGACCATCCGCGCTCGGCGCGGTCTGTTCGCAGTGGTCGGCTCCCGCGGGGCGCGTCAACCTAGAGTTCGTCGAGCCCCCTTGGAGAAGGATCGATGCCGTATTACACCCGACTCGGGAAGCTGCCGCAGAAGCGCCACACACAGTTCCGGCGGCCTGACGGCTGCCTGTACTCCGAGGAGCTTTTCGGCACCGAGGGGTTCACCGGCCCGACGAGCACGATGTACCACATCCACCCGCCGACCCAGGTGAGTGGGTGGAAGACGCTCTACTCGACTAAGCAGGAATTCGTCGAGACCGACACGATGCGGATGCGCCACATCAAGACGGCGCCGCTGAAGCCCAAGGGCGACAGCGTGACCGGTCGCGTGGTCATGTTCGGCAACAGCGACTGCGAGATGGCCGTCTGCAACCCCGCCGAACAGATGGGCTACCACTTCAAGAACGGCCAGGGCGACGAGTGCTTCTTCATCCACTTCGGTTCCGGCACGGTCTACACGTTCATGGGCGCGTTGAAGTTCGGGCCCAAGGACTACATCATCATCCCCAAGGGTGTGATCTACCGCTTCGAGTGGGACAAGCGCGAGGCGAAAGAGGGGGAGCCGCCGGTCTCGGCGATGCCCTTGGGCAAGTTTCTGCTGATCGAGACGAGCAACGGCAGCCACATCGGCCCGCCGCCGCGGTATGTGAGCAAGCAGACGTCGCAGTTCCTCGAGCACGCCCCCTACTGCGAGCGCGACCTGCGCTTGCCCGAAGCGCCGATGACCTTCGACGAGCGCGGCGATTATGAGGTCCGCATCAAAGCCCGCGACCGCGTGCACAGCTACATCTACCACTACCACCCGCTCGACATCGTCGGGTGGGACGGGTGCTACTACCCATACATCTTCAACGTCGACGACTTCAGCCCGATCACCGGCAAGCTGCACATGCCGCCGCCGATCCACCAGACGTTCGAGGCCCACAATTTCGTGATCTGCTCGTTCTGCCCGCGCATGCTCGACTGGCACCCCAAGGCGATCAAGGTGCCGTACAACCACTCGAACCTCGACTCCGACGAGGTGCTCTACTACGTCGAGGGAAATTTCGGGTCCCGCAAGGGGATCGAGGTCGGCTCGATGACCGCGCACCCGCAGGGCATCCCCCACGGCCCACACCCCGGGACGATCGAGGCGTCGCTGAGCGCGACGTACACGGGCGAGCTGGCGGTGATGTGCGACACCTTCCGCCCGCTGCACCCGACCAAAGCCGCACTGGACATGGACGACCCCAAATACCCCGCCAGCTGGGAGGGGGAACACTTTCCAGGCTTGTCGAGCGGAAAGATGCACCTCAACGGTGTCGCGGCGATCGAGCCGCCGGCTGTGCAGGCGGCCCACTTCGTCGAGCACAAGGCCGAGTCGGCCAATGTGTGGGGGCCAGCAGAGTTGCCCGGAGGGAACGGGAAGAACGGCGGAGCGGGGAAGGCCACGAAGGGTAAGGGCAAGAAGCGGTAGACCGCAACGATTCGGCTATTTCGTGAGGGTCCGACGCTGCGGCGCAGGAGCCGGCGCTGGCGCGATCGGCGGCATATCCGACATCGGTCTGGCCGTCCAGCGCAGTGCATGCACATGCCCGTCCGCTGCGGCGGTGTAGGTCACCGAGCGGGGTTTGCCCTCCAGCGGGATCAGGAACACCTCGCGGTCGCCGGCCATCGGTTGCGGCTCTGCCTTGGGATCCACCATGAACCTGCCGCCCGCGAACGTGATCTTGGCCGCCAGTTCCCTTCCATCCGGACGCCAGGCCATCGCGCCGGCGAGATGGGCGTAGAGCTTCTCGTCGATGTCGGGGAACTTGATCTCGCGCACGGTCCGATTCGGCTCGGCCATGTCGATGAAGACAATACTTCCGATCTGACCGACCGCCAGCCGGGATCCATCGGGCGAGATGGCCAGCGACCGCACATCCACATCCTTGAGAACCGTCGTGGACTTGGACCCACGGGTGAGCAGCACGTCGCCCACGCGCTCCTTGCCGCGATGACGGTTGATCTGGTAGTAGGCGACCGCTCCGTTCGCGCCGATAGCGACTGACCCGAGTTCAGGGATATCGGCGGTGAGCGGCGTGGGCCCCGACGCGACGTGCCCCGGAGTCGTCGGATCGGTTGAAACGGTGAGCAAACGTGTGTGCTCCGCCTCACCGGCGGCGAACACCACGCGGTTGCCGTCGGGCATCCAGCCGAAGAACCGCAAGTTGTGGGTGCCGCGCGTGAGTTGACGGGGATCGCCGGGCTGGTCACCTGCCCGAACCGCGAAAAGCTCGAAGGGGGCGTCGGCGGGTGCATTGGCGGCCGAACCAATGTATGCACGGGTTCGTCCGTCGGGGGACGTCTCGATCGTGTTGACCTTCGGAACTTCTTGTGCCGCACCATCGGCTGGATTGACCGCGACGTCGCGGGCCTTCAGACAGAGCACGGGCCAGGGCTCAGCGGGAGCGGCCGGCGGCTCGCCGACGAGCGAGGTGAGGGCGATGAGCAGGCTGATGAACATGGGCGGCTCCTGTCGAGGTGCGCACGTTGAGCGTACTTCGTCGAGACCCGCCCCGCGTAACGCTGTTGTAACCGCCAGCGTGCAAAGATCCGTCATGGCCGATCACGCATGGCAAGCCGTCGCGAATCTGCTCTCGCACGCGAAGAGCATCTGCGTGCTGACCGGCGCCGGCGTGTCCGCCGAATCGGGCATCCCCACCTTCCGCTCGGCGCAGTCAACCATGGCGGCTCTCTGGAAGGACTTTGACCCGATGACCCTCGCCACGCCCGAGGCGTTCGATCGCGATCCGGAGACAGTCTCGAAGTGGTACGACTGGCGGAGGGTCGGCTGCCTCCAGGCCGAGCCGAACCCGGGGCACCTGGCACTGGCGGAGCTTGAATGCCGCGTCACCGCCCGCGGCGGCTCGTTCACTCTGCTCACTCAGAATGTCGATCGCCTTCACCACAAAGCCGGCTCGCGCGAGATCGTCGAGCTGCACGGGTCGATCATCCAGTGGCGCTGCTGCGTCACCGGGCGTGTCTTCACGCCGCTGCCGGAGCCGATGACCACCTTCCCCGCCCGCTCGCCGTTTGTGCCCGAGGCGCTCGCACGGCCCGATGTTGTCTGGTTCGGCGAGATGCTCCCCGAAACGGCGGTAATCGCCGCGGACGAGGCGGCCTGCTCGTGCGATCTCTTCCTCTCCATCGGCACCAGCGCCGTCGTCTACCCCGCGGCGGGGTATTGCGACATTGCTCGGCGCCACGGAGCGCGCGCGGTCGAGATCAACTTCGAGGCCACCCCCATCTCCGCCGGAGTGACACACACACTCCGCGCCCGCAGCGGCAAGGCTTTGCCGAAGATTCTGGATCTGATGAGCGGATGACACGCCCGGTCAACACCTGGCTCACGCCTGTGTTAAATCACTTGGTACCGTGCGAGTCGCCGGCTGCTCGTCTTCACCTTCGCTCGCCTGCGCTGCCATCGCGGCGATCTCTTCATCGCGCGGGGCGGCCCGCACCGGCTCGTTCAGCGTGCCGCAGCCGGGGCAACGGATGCCGTAGGCGTGCGCGGGCTCGCCTTTGAGGTCGTTCCCGCACTCCCAGCAGACCGGCGTCTTGAGCTTGACGGTCAGGTTGTGGATCGAAACCACCACCGCCGCGGCGGCGACGCCCACCACCGGCACCCATGCCACCGAAGTCAGCGCGATCGCGGCAAAGGTCATGCCCGCGATGCCCAGCGTCCACAGCAGCGCCTTGAGCCGGATGCGGCTGAAATACCCCCAGCCGGTCTCGGCCAGGTCGGTGAGTTGCTGAACGGGTTTGCTGACGAGCTTGGACACGGCGGTCAAGTGTATTCGTCCGTCCGAGCCTTGATGGACGGACAAATCCGCGTGTGATTACAGATTCCGATAAGAATCGATGATCTCACGCACCCGGTACGGACCCGCCACGCTGGGCATGTGGATCTCGTCGTCCTCCTGCCCGCTGTTGGAGAGCGTCAGGTGACCGACGCCGCAGAGCCGTTCCAGGAACGACTGCTCCACTTCCATGTCCTGGATCACCTTGTGGGCCATCTCCTGCGTACGACGGCCCAGGATTCCGTCGCGGTAGACGACCCGCTTGGTGGTGATCTGGAGAGTCTGGCCAAGGGACTGGATCTTCCACGCGACGATCGTGCCGAACCCGACCAACACCACCAAGCCTCCGACGATCGCCAGCGCCTGCGACTTGGTGACCAGCGCGTAGATACCGCCCACGAGGCCAACCAGGATTGCCGCCAGCACGACCAGCGCCGCGCCGGGGCGCGAGCGCAGCACCGACGGCCGCACCACCATGACCGTCGTCTCCGGACCCGTCCGGGGCGGCAGGCGGTCGTTGGGTCCGCGCATCCGCGTGGTTCGGTCCCCTCCGCCCGCCGCGGCGACCGGCGCATCCTCGACCACCCGCTCCCCCACCACCGGTGCATCGTCGCGCGGCGGCAGGATCGGCACACGTTGGATATGTCCGCAGTGCGGGCACTGCGCACGCCGCCCGGCGGCGGAGTCCTCCACCGAGTAGCGTTTGCGGCAGGAATCGCAGGTGAGGATCATGGCCTCGTGGAGGGTACCAGACGCGGCCCCGGCAGGCATACCCCTTGGCGGGTGTGGGGCGGATGAGGAGCCGCCGCGCATCCCTACGCTGGTGACCACAAGAAAGGACCGCCATGAAGCTCCTCCTGATCGCCCTCATCGCCGCGGCCGCGCTCGCCCCGCTCACCTTCGCCCCCGCCACCCGCGCCGACGAGGGGATGTGGCTCCTCAACAAGCCGCCGGTGGCCCAGATGAAGGAGCGGTACAAGTTTGAGCCGACGGCGGCGTGGATGGAGCACGTGCAGAAGGCCGCGGTGAACTTCGACGGCTCCTCAGGCTCGTTCGTGTCACCGACCGGCCTGGTGATGACCAACCACCACGTCGGATCCGATGCTCTCGCCATGCTCAGCACGCCGGAGCGCGACCTGCTCAAGACCGGCTTCCTCGCATCCAGGCTCGAGGATGAACTCAAGGTTCCGAACATCGAACTCACCATCCTCGAGCACATCGAGGATGTCACCGACCGCGTGAACTCCGGCGTGAAGCCGGACATGTCCGTCCCCGATGCCGCGGCCACGCAGCGGACGATGATCGCGGCGATCGAGAAGGAGCAGAGCGAGAAGACCGGTCTGCGGTGCCGCGTGGTGACGTTGTATAACGGCGGCAAGTTCCACCTCTATTGCTCGCGGCTGTTCACGGACGTGCGTCTGGTCTTCGCCCCCGAAGAAGCCATCGCCTTCTTCGGCGGCGACACCGACAATTTCGAGTTCCCGCGCTACGACCTCGACTGTTGCTTCTTCCGCGTCTATGAGAACGGCAAGCCTTACACCCCCAAGGAGTGGCTCAAGTTCGGGCTGGGCGCCAAAGATGGCGACCTGGCGATCGTCGTCGGCCACCCCGGGCGCACGCAACGACTGCTGACGGTTGACGATCTGAAGTTTGTCCGCGACCTGGCGGTGCCGACCAGCCTTCAGAACTACTGGCGGTCCGAGGTGAAGCTCATGGAGTTCAGCGGGCGCAGCGCCGAGAACGCCCGCATCGCCCGCGAGGATTTTTTCGGCGTCGCCAACTCGCGCAAGGCCTTCACCGGCCAGCTCGCCGGACTGCAGGACCCCGTGCTCATGAAGGCCAAGCAGGACGATGAGGAGCGCGTGCGGGCGTCGGTCAACGCCAATTCTCAGTGGCGCACGCAGTGGGGCGAGGCCTGGGGCGATATCGCCGCGGCCAAGCACAATTTCCACCCGTGGTACATCGAGTGGTACCTCTTCGACCGTCCCGACCGCGGCGGCCGGCTCCTGGCCGATGGCCTGACGCTGCTGCGCATGAACGACGAACTCGCCAAGCCCTCGGCGGAACGCCTCAAGGAATTCCGCGATCCGAATATCGACTCCACGCGGGCCCAGCTTTTCTCGACTGCGCCGATGTACGACGCACTCGAGCAGTTCAAGCTCGAAGCCTACATGTCGTTCCTGGCCGAGCGTCTCGGCGCCGACCACGCCGTGGTCGCTCTGATGCTCGATGGTAAGTCACCAGCTATCCGTGCGGAAGAGGTCATCAAGGACACTAAGCTCAAGACCGTGGCGGCACGCCAGGCCTTCGCCAAGCTCTCTCGTGAGGCCGCCGCCGCGTCGAACGACCCGCTCATCGTCCTCGCCCGCGCCATGGATACCGCCTGTCGCGAGGCCCGCTCCGGCTACCAGGACGATGTCGAGTCGGTCGAGCGCAGTGCCTACGCCAAGATCGCCGCGGCCCGCTTCGCCCTCGATGGCGAGAAGGTCTACCCCGACGCGACGGGCACGCTCCGCCTCACCTTCGGCGCGGTCAAGGGCTACACAGAAAACGGCAAGTTCGTTCAGCCATTCACCGATTTCGCCGGCCTCTACCAGCGGGCCGCCGAACGCAAGGGCCAGGAGGGTTTCGCGCTCCCCGAGAGCTGGATCAAGGCCAAGGACAAGCTCGACCTCAAGATCCCCTTCAACTTCGTCTGCACCTGCGACATCATCGGCGGCAATTCCGGCAGCCCCGTCGTCAACCGTGCGGGCGAGGTCATCGGCCTCATCTTCGACGGCAACCTCCAAAGCCTCCCCGGCGCGTTCTACTACGACGGCACGGCGAACCGAGCGCTGGCCGTAGACGTGCGCGGCATGATCGAGGCGTTCAAGAAGGTGTATGGGGCGGAGGGATTGGTGAAGGAGTTGACGGGGAAGTGAAGTGGCACCGGACGTCTGCTGATCTGCGCTCGGGGACCATTCGTGCTGAGCGTCCGCCGGGTTATCACGAAGTCTCAATCGCATCAGCTTCGGCTTCAAGTGTCTCCAGCAACTTCTTCGCTGCCCGAAATCGCCAATGCAGGTAGATAGCCGCTCCCACTCCAAACACCACCAAGAGGACGAAGGGGCTAAAGAACAGATCGGACAGGTATCGCCCGGTGATCCACTTGCCCTCGCTCTGAGCAGCTGAGATCCACACTTCATCGTGCAGGTGATCGGCGACTGCCCGGCCGATCGCTGCATTCAGCGCACCGGACTGCCGTCTGGGTAATCCCTGAACGTACAACCCAACCTCAACCAGAGCCGCGGCTGATCCATTGGCGCTCGCCGGGACGACCACCGCATGGATCAATCCATCTGGCCCGGTATCGCACTGGATGAACACCGTTGTCGAGCCCGGCTCACGCGCCGGATGCACGATCGTTCGAACATACAAGCAAGCAATCACGATCACCAACAGCACGATGGTGTGATGATTCCCGATCGCGATGTCTTTCCGCCCAGTGCCATCAATCCCCCACTCTCTCAAACGGCAGATCATCCTCTCGCCGCCTATTCGCCTCAGCCTGCAACTCCCGCAGAATCGGGCGCACATTCAGGCTGTCGGCCAGCCGCTCAAGCAACTCCTGATTCAGCTTCTTCGTGTTTGCCAGAATCCCCAGCACATCCTTGCGACTTCGATGGCTTCCCTCGCTGATCCAGTACAACTTAGAAGCGAGAGAATCCTCCGGGCTGACATACACCGCCTGGCGACCCGGCAGAAACTCCCGCCGCACTGCGCGATCGAATTGCCCCGGCAGAAGCTCCCGCACATAGACATCCAGCTTGGTTGCCGATTCGTTGTGAAAGACCTGGAAGCACCCGCCCGGCACCCTGAGCGTCCCGGGCTCCACTCCATTCACGATGCCATCCCGTTCCAACGCCTCGACCAGCCGATGCCGAAGTTCCTGATCCTGCGGCCATTCCAACAGCACATCCAAGTCCTGCGTTGTACGCGGATCACCGTACTCGATTGCCGCGACCCCACCGGTGATCGCATAACGCACGCCGAACGAGCCACACAGGCCATCGAGCCACACCATTGCACTCGTCAGAATGCCGGGATTAGCCACGGGCCGCCACCTGCCGCAGCAACTCCATATTGCGCGGATCGTCGCCATAAATCCGGCGCAGCATTTTCAGCCAAACCTCGCGCTCGCTCAGCCCTGGCGATTCGCGCCGGATCTGAAAGGTGACCATCTCGCGCACTTCCGCGGCCAGTTGCGATGCGCGCTCAAGCCGCTGCGCGCTCGTCGCCTTCGCCCAATGATCGAAGTATGCCCGGTCCGCCTCGGTCATGCCTCACCCACGCCCCACTCACCCATTCCACTTCTTCTCGGCCGGCCCCGTGTAGATGCTCAGCGGCCGGATGATCCGATTATCGGCGTGCTGCTCGATGATGTGGGCGCACCAGCCGGTGATCCGGGCCGCCACGAAGATCGGCGTGTACTGCGGCACGGGGATCCCCATCACGAAGTACGTCATGCCGCAGGGGAAGTCCACGTTGGGGTGGATGTTCTTCTTGGTGAGCATGATCTTCTGCACCTGCTCGCCCAGCTCTAACCACTTGGGGGCGGGGATGCCACCGAAGGTGCCGCGCAGCGTACCGGCCATCTTCTTGCCGAGGTTGTGCAGGATGCCCGCGCGGTGGTCCCCGTTCTTGTAGACGCGGTGACCGAAGCCCATCAGCTTGCGCTTGGTGTCGAAGGCCTTCTGCATCCAGTCGTCGACCGCGGGAGTGTTGATGCCCTTCTCGCCGACATCTTTGACGATCTCCTTGAGCATCTCCATCGCCATCTCGTTGGCGCCGCCGTGCAGCGGGCCCTTGAGGGCCGCGATGCCGCCCGTGACCGCCCCGTGCATGTCGCTGAAGGTGCCGGAGATCACGCGAGTCGCGAACGTGCTCGCGTTGAACTCGTGCTCGGCGTACAGGATCAGCGAAACGTCGATGACCTTCGCCTCTTCGGCGCTGGGCTTGCGGCCCGTCATCATGTACAGCATGTTCGCCGCGTGGCCCAGCGTCGGGTCGCCGCCGAACTCACGGCCCACCAAGGCCCGCCCATCGATCACGTTCTGCATGTGCCCGATGATCGTCGGGATCTTCGCCAGCAGCCGCTTGGCCTTGCGGAGGTTCGCCTCGTTCGTCACCGCCTGGGCATCAACATCCGTGTGCCCGAGGATCGACACCGCCGTCCGCAGCACGTCCATCGGCACCGCACGCCCGCTGGCGAGCCACCCGCCCGCCGACTCGATGAAATGCGTCACGTCCGGGTGCAGCGCCCGCTCGGCGATGATCTCGCCTTTGAACCGCTTCAGTTCGTCCGCCGAGGGCTTGTGCCCCTCCAGCAGCAGAAACGCCACCTCCTCGAATGTCGCATGCTCGGCGAGATCATGAATCTCGTACCCGCGGTAGATCAGCTTGTCCTGCTCGATCGAGCAGACCGCCGTCTGCCCGCCGATCACACCCTCAAGCCCCTTGGCGAATGCCGCGGCCTTGTCGGAAGCCGCTTTCGCAGCATTGGCGGTGGCAGGAGCAGCGTTCGAAGCGGTCGCGGTCATCGATGGATTCCCTTGATCTGGAGGTGAATCCAACGATACGCGCTGCCCGGCCTGGCGTCCGCGCCCGGGCTGAGTGTCCTGCCCCCGCCAAATTCACCCCAAGAGCGGCATTCCGGGCTCGGAGCACTCGCTGCTCAATAGGTGAAGTTGGCATTCGGATCGGTTGTGTTCAAGCCGCCAGCGCCTGAGTCGCCGGAGATCGCCGCGGTGAACGCCCCGCCACGATCGATCACCGGCCCACAGATGTTGTTGATGACGATCTCCCAGTTGACGGTGTTGGCGGCGCACGTGTTCCGGATGATGATGTTGCCGGCTGCGTCGACGTCCACCCCCCGGTCGGCGCCGGTACAGTTGTTACTCTCGATGCGGTTGTCGCCGCTGGTGACATGGATGCCCGCGCCATCCCCGCCCGCCGCGCCATTGAGCGAGCAGGTGTTCCCGCGGATCACGCTCGTGGCGGCACATTGGATCCCGTCGCCGGTGTTCTCGCGGGCCATGCACCCCTCGACGTTGCTGCCGTTGCCGACCACAATGCCGTCGATCCCGTTCTCGTTTGCCGAGCAACCCACAACAGCGGTGCCCGAACTGGCGATGATGCCGTTCTCGCCGTTGCCCCCGGCGGAACAGCCGGAGACGCGGCAACCCGGGCTCACCCCGGTGTTGATACCGCTGAGGGTGTTGTTGCCGGCCTTGCAACCTGTGATCATGCTGCCCCCTCCGGCAAAGATGCCGTTGCCGGAGTTCTGGAACGATGTGCAGGTCGAGATTGTGCAGGTCCCGCCGGTGGATATGCCGTTGCCTCCGTTCTGGGTCGCCGTGCAATTGACGATCGTCGCGCTGGTCCCGGCGAGGATGCCGATGGTCCCGTTGCCCCGCGCGACGCACAGCGCCAGAGCGGCGTTGCTCCCGGCGTAGATGCCAGTGGAGAGGTTCGAGTCCGCAATCACATTCGACAGCGTGCAGCCATCGCCGAGCGCCACGCCCCGGCCGTCGCAGTTGCGCACCGTGAAATCGACCAGCCTCACGCTCTCGCAGCTCTCGGCGTCCAGCCCGTCGCCGCCGAACGACCGCACCGAGCCGTTGCGGATCGTCAAGTTGGTCTCCGGCCCGTTCACGAAGATCCCGTCCAGTGCGCCGAGCGCCCCCAGAATACGGAACCCCATGAGGTCCAGCGTCACGTTACTGGCATCGATCTTAATTGCGTGGCTGCCCGCGACCCCCGTGATATTCCCGGTCAGGTAGTAGGAGCCGGACTGCGTGATCTTGAAGAGGCTGTTGCCATCCCCCGGCGTGTTCGCCGCATTCACGGCGATCCGCGGCTCAACTTCCGTCAGTGGCTTGAGGGTGCTCGTCACCGGCCCGGCTGGCGGGTCAAGCGGCCCGGCGAACAGCAGCTCCGCGGTGGTGAGCATGGCCAACGCGAGCACAGCGGATCGATGCAGCGGCATGTGAAGCTCCTTGGGGTCCGAGCACCGGCGACCGGTTTCCCGGGCCAAGTTGCACTCTACCCGGAATTCCAGTTTCCGCAAGCAGATACTCATCCCCGCGACACGATCAGTCTGTCGTGTCCGACGCTATTGCGGCGACGCGGGCACATTGGACGCTGCGTGGGCCTCCCTCCCCCACCCACACTCCGGACACCCCGCCAGCGTCTGCCCTGTCAGGTCATACCCACACTTCGGGCACCCGCCGCGCGACGTGAACCACCGCTCCTTCACTGCCGCCGCGACCGCGATGAGCCCAAACCACACCGCCCCGTAGAACAGCGTGTTCACGCCCAAGGCCCACCACACCGGACGTAGCGGCACCGCGCGCACATTCATCAACCCGGTGGAGGCAGTCGTCCTCGGCCCCGCGCGGGACCCCAGCATCGTCACCCCCGCCTGCCCCATCGCCCCCGACACCCCTGCCATCGCCGGGTCCGGCGCGTCGCTGATCCGCACACCATTGTGTGCGACGATCGCCTCCGGTTGCGACTTGTCCAGTGTCCCCAGAAACTCGCTCTGGAACGCCCGGCACGGCCACCCGCGCTCGTCGATCGCCGCCCCCCAGTTCGCCCGCGGCGACTCCTTCACCAATTCCATCAATTCCACCGGCGGCTCGAAACTCTGCCGCACCGTCGTCGGCAGACCCTTGTTCCGCGACATGAACGACCAGCAATTCAGCGCTCCCTGACTCGCGCCCGGCCCCGCTTGCGGCGCGTAGCTGGAATAGCCGTGCTTTTTCGCGAACCAGACCGTCCGCCGCGCCCCGGGCGACTCCAGCCGCACCAGGTACGGCTCCTTGTGGTCACCATCGAGCGCCACCGTAAGCGTCGAAGCCCCGGTGCTCGGGCGATCGACATAGGACCATGTCGCCAATCCGACGGACACGATAAACGACGTCAGCACCCCCATCACCACGCTCGTCGCTATCCGCGGCCACACAGATCGCCGACGCGGCGTCTCGCCCTGCCTCAAAGGCGCAATCGCCCGCTGCGTTTCTCGCTCCACCCGAACCGGCACTTCGGCAACCTGTCCAATGGCATCCACGGTGCGTCTCCGTGCAACGGCCGCCCCGCACAGTCTACCACGCCGCGTCGGCACTCCCGCGGGCGCCCGCTCGTTGTTACGAAACTGTCACGGTCGCTGAACCCGCCGCGATCGCCGTGGCCGCCGCGCGGTTCCACCCACACTCCGGACAACCCCCACCCCACTCGCCCCGCAGGTCATACCCGCACGCCGGACACAGACCACTCCGCTTCCGCCGCATTGTCCGCAGCCACCCCGGCCCCCACAACACCAGCCACCACCCCGCGCAGAACAACGCCGTGTTCACTAGGAGCCCGCCCCACACCGGCGACAACGGCAGCGCCACCAACTGCGCCGAACCCGGCTCGAGCGCCTGCCCCGCCGAGTTCCGTCCCGCCCGGGCGAAGGGCCGTCCCCCGCGGCAATCCACCACGATCTCGCACATCTGCCCGATCACGATCGCGCTGTACGACTCCAGCGCCGGAAACGGCCACCCAACGGTGTCCCGCACCACAACTTTGAGCGTGTACTCCGCATCCCCGGGCTCCATCTGCCGCAGGAAGCCCTTGAATGACGAACGCACCGCCGACCGCTCGGCCCCCTCGCCCGCCGGCGCCGGCCCGAAGACCGCGAACGTCGCGTAGTACCTGGTGTGCTCCACACCGAACCCGTGCGTGGTCGGCAGCGACCACATCCCGTCGCGATTGTCCACCGGCCCGCTGACCGGCGGCTGCGGCCCCGGGTCTACGTACCAACCCGCGCCGAGCCCGATCGCCAGTGTCGTGGCCAACCCAAGCACGAAGGCCAGCGCCACGCGCCCCACCGTCCACCATCGGCACAGCTTGGTGATCACCCCGGCAGCATACCCGCGCCGCAAGTTCACCCCTGTCACCGCCGCGCAACGGCGTCACGACGCTGCCGCCGCGACAGGCTCCACTCGCCCCCACCCGCAC
>JBOHNM010000084.1:0-18074 GCA_050730675.1 Phycisphaerales bacterium
CCCTAAGCCCGCGCCGACACCCCAGGCCCTTCCCCCCAACCACATCTCCCTCGCTCAGGCCCGTGAGCTCTACGACGCCGGCATGTGCCACTTCATCGACGCCCGCACCGATGAAGACTTCGCCCAAGGCCACATCACCAGTGCCATCCACCTGCCCCCTTCTGCCTTCTTCGGCGGCAAGCTCCCCGACAAACTCCTGAGCGGCAAGCTCATCCGCGCCTGGAACGTCGTCGTCTATTGCAACGGCGGCGACTGCGACGCTTCCGAGAACGTCGCCATCCGCCTCAAGGAGCAGGGCTTCCACCCCAAGATCTTCCACGAGGGCTTCCCCGCATGGAAGACCGCGGGCTACCCCACCGAGGGAGCCCAACCATGAGCCAAGTCCCCACCCCCGCTCCCACCAAGGCCAACCCATCCTGCGCGACGCCCTGCTGCAGCGCCCCGCTCCGCTCCACCCTCGGCCTCGTCCTTCGTGTCGCTCTCGGCTCGCTCTTCATCTTCAGCGGCTTGATGAAGCTCGGCATCGTCGATCTCTCGAAGATCAACTCCGCTCTGCAGGTCATGGAGCCCCGCGACTTCGGCGCTTCCATCAAGGCTTTCAAGCTCGGCCTTTCCGACGACCTGATGAGCCTCCTCGCCTACACCATCCCCTGGGCCGAATTCCTCGCTGGCCTCTGCCTGCTGCTGGGCATCATGGCCCGTGGAGCGGCGCTCATCATCGCCCTGATGATGCTCTCGTTCATCGGCGGCATCATCTCCCTCCAGGTCCGCGGGCTCGACGTCAAGTGCACCTGCTTCGGCGCACTCAAGCTTTTCTGCGGCGACCAGCCGCTCGGCCTCTGCCACCTGATCCGCAACGGCGTCTTCCTCGTAATGGCACTCGCCGTCATGGCGACCGGCCCGGGCGCGCTCGCCCTCTGCGATCCGCTCCGACGAAAAGCCTGATTTTGCAGCACTTGACGCCGCCCGTGGCCCCGCCCGGCGCTCCCGCCTAAACTCCCTCCCCCGTCGCCCGCAGGCTCGGACGGTCCGACTGCGTGCGGGCAAACCCAGGACGGCTCAGAGGATCCCATGTCCCAGTTCAACCGCTTCACGCCCCAGGCCAAGGTCAAGGTCGCCAAGAAAGCCGCCAGCGGCAAGGTCTTCGTCGATTACAAGGACATCGACAAGCTCCGCCGCATGATGTCCCCCAACGGCAAGATCTACGGCCGCAAGCGCATCAGCGCCACCGCCACCGAGCAGCGCATGATCGCCCAGGCCATCAAGCGCGCCCGCTTCATGGGCCTCCTCCCCTACACCTCCGCGACGGTCTGATCACCGTCTCCAGCAAGTTCCCCAACGACGCCGCGCCAGTCGCGGCGTTTTTCATTGGCTCTCGCCGCGCCGCCTCTACGCTTGCCCCATGCCCGCCCCGCGCCACTACACCCCGCTCCTCGCCTCCCTCCGCCACGGCCGCGACGAGACCGACACCATGCAGTGCGTCGTGGATGCCCTCTGGTCCGCCTTCAAGAGCCAGGGCGTCTCGTGGATCGGCTTCTACCTCAAGTCCCCCGAAAGCCCGGACGAACTCATCCTCGGCCCCCGCCGCGACAAGCCCGCCTGCTCGCCCATCGGCCTGCACGGCGCCTGCGGCCGTTCCTTCAAGTCCGCCCGCCCGCTCGTCGTCACCGACGTCAAGCTCCTCGGTGACAACTACGTCGCCTGCGACCCGCGCGACCGCTCCGAGGTCGTCGTCCCCCTGCTCAACCCCGACGGCTCCGCCTGGGCCGTCCTCGACGGGGACAGCTTCGACACCGATGCCTTCACCCGCATCGATGCCATATGTCTCCAACGCCTTCTCCGCCACGTCGGCCTGAGCGCCCACAAAGATGAGGATGTCGAGCTGGTTGAAGTGGTCTGAGTGTGTCACACCACGCCGCTTCGGCGTGGTGTGGTTGGGCCCTCGGCTCAGAATGGCGCCCGGCTCTCCACCCGCACCATCGCTCCACCGCTCGGCTCCTGAAACGCCAGTTCCGCGGCATGCAGCATCAACCGCTCAGCCGAGTTTCCGTCACCATACAGCACATCACCCAGAATCGGATGCCCGATGTGCGCGCAGTGCAACCGCAACTGGTGCGTCCGCCCCGTCACCGGCTCAAGCCGCAGCCGCGTCGTCTTCCCCTCACGATCAATCACCCGCCACCGCGTCACCGCCTCGCGCCCCTGCACCGCGTCGATGATCTGCACCGGCCGCCGCTCCACATCCAGCCGCATCGGCGCACTGATCTCTCCCGCCTCACCCTCCACACGCCCGCTCACCACCGCCACGTACGCCTTCTCTGTCCGCCGCTCTTCGAACTGGCGTGACAGATCGCGCTGCGCCTCAGCATCCAGCGCCAGCACCATCAGCCCGCTCGTGTCCATGTCCAGCCGGTGCACCACCAGCGGTCCCGTCGCCGCGGGAAATCGCCCGCGCACCCAACTCGCCACACACGCCTGCTTCTCGGCGCCCTTCCCCGGCACCGAGAGCACCCGCGCGGGCTTCTCCACGACGACCCACCGCTCGCCGGCCCTCACCATCACGATGTCATCGACCGGTCCCACGCACACAACGTACGCCGCCCGCAGACCGCACACTCGTCGTACGCTCCCACAAGCCCATGCCGCACCAGCCCGCCGCATCCTGCCCGTGCGTCTCCGACGACCCCGCCGTCGCCAAGGAGGCTCTTCGCAAAGCCGCCGCCACCGACACCCTCGTGGACGAATCCCACTTCCGCGTCACCATCCGCCGCTGCCCCCTCTGCGGCCAGCATTTCCTGCACATCTTCTGCGAACGCGTCGACTGGGCCGACGGCGACGACCCACAGGCGTGGATCACTGCCCCGATCACCGAGGGCGAGACCCATACACTCCGCGCCACAAACATCGCCGCGGACGAGGACTACCTGCTCCGCGCCCTCCCCGGAACGCGCCGCTTTCTCCACCGCGATGCCCCCAAGGGCTCACCCGAAACCCTCGTCTGGTTGCACGACACACTCTTCATCCCGGCGCACGACTAGGCAGCCCACACCCGCCATCCGCGCCGTCACCCGCGCACCACCACCAGATCATCCCGGTGCATCAGCTCCTCCCCCACGCTGTACCCCAGCATCCCCGCGATTTCATCCGACCGCTTCCCCGCAATCAGCCGCGCCTCCGCGCCGGAATACGCCGCGAGCCCGCGCGCCACGACCACACCATCCGCCCCGCACACCTCCACCGGCTCGCCACGCTCGAATTCCCCCTCCACCCGCACCACACCCTTGGGGAGTAGGCTGGCCCCGCGCTCCACCAGCGCCCGCCGCGCCCCATCATCCACCACCACGCGCCCCGCCGCCTTCACCCCGGCGCTCAGCCACCGCTTGCGCAGGTTCGCCCCGCCGCCGCGTGACACAAACAGCGTTCCCAGCGTCTCGCCCGAAAGCACACGCTCCACCACGCGCTCCACGTTCCCACCCGCGATCACCGTCGGCACGCCCCACGCCGCCGCGATCTGCACCGCCGTCAGCTTGCTCGCCATCCCCCCCACGCCCGTCGCCGTCTTCTCCTCGCGCACGCTCGACCGCGCCGCCGCCCGTGCATCCGCCTCGTCCACCTCCACCAGCGGCACCACTTTCCCCGGGTCGCCCCCCTCGTACAGCCCCTGCGCCGACGACAGGATCAGCAGCAGGCCCGCATCGATCAGGCTCGCCGCGTGCGCCGAGAGCATGTCGTTGTCGCCGAACCGGATCTCGTCGAACGCCACCGTGTCGTTCTCGTTGATCACCGGCACCACACCCCGCACCAGGAGTTCCCCAAGCGTGTGCCGCGCATTGAGGTACCGCGCCCGATCCCGTACATCGTCCGCCGTCAGCAGCACCTGCGCCGCCGCCAGCCCGTGCGCCCCCAGCGCCTCTCCCCACGCCGCCATCAGCCGCGGCTGCCCCACCGCCGCCGCCGCCTGCTTCTGCACGATCGACTCCGGCGGCCCATCCAGCCCCAGCACGCGGAACCCCGACGCGATCGCCCCCGACGACACCACCGTCACCCGCACCCCAGCCTTCCGCGCCGCAGCCACCTGCCCCGCCAGCCGCGCCACCGCGCCAACATCCAGCTTCCCCCCGGGCGCGATCACCGCGCTGCCGATCTTGATGACCAGTTGCTTCACCGACTCGATCTGCGGGCGCGTTCCATCGCTCATCGCGACGATCGTAGATCGACTCGGCGCGCGACCGATCGCGCGCCGCCCCCTTCCTCTCGCTCTGATCCACTCACCGTTTCGGCGTGCCGGCTCCGACGGCTCCTCCGCTCCACACACACGACGCCGCAGCCCGCTTAAACCCCGGCAGGTCTGCAGCATCCACTGCGAACGCCCACACGTACGTCGGCATCCCCGGGTTGTAGTCGTTGTCGCTGGCGATCAACAGCAGCCGTCGTCCATCCGGCAGGTCCGGACCGATCGCCAGCCCCTCCACCTTCTCCGGCATCGTCGCCCCCGCCAGCTTGAAGCGCGGCTCCATCATGTCTAGCAGCAGCGCCTTGCGCACGGCCGTCACTCCCGGCGGCAACCCGCGCGAGGGCAATTTCGCGATCGCCGACACATCCGTCGCATCCCCGATCTCCACGCGGTAGACCCGCCGCACCTTCGCCTCTTCCGCCGGCTTGCCGTCCTTCTCGATGACCAGGAACGAACCCTCTCCCACCGGCGTCAGCTCGTTCACCCCGTACGAATCGTTATCGAGGCGGTAGACAAACTCGCGAGTCGTGCTCGCAGCGCCGCCCGCGCCGAGCGTCACCTCCAACATCCGGATATTCGTCCCGATCCGCTTGTTATCCTCGTCCACGCCCCCGTCCTGGATCAGCGGGCTCTGGAGAATGGCATAGATCCGTGCTCCGTCCGGCGAGAGGCACATCCCCTCGAACCCGCGGTTCGCCTGCCGCCCCGCCAGGTTGTGCGGCCTCATTTCCTGCGTAACAGATTTGGCCGGGTACTCGACCCGGAACTTCGCCGGCGGCTCGATACGGCGCAGGTGCCGTCCCTCCGGTGTCCACTCGTCCAACCACGGGCCATACTCGTCGGCCGTCCACACCGTCCCCGCGGGCGACGCAGCGATCGCCTCGGGGTCCAGCCGCATCGAGCGCCCATCGTCCTTGCGGTCGATCGCCGCGATCGACCCGACGTACGCCCGTCCGCCCTCGTCGCTCAGCAGGCTCGTCCGCTCGATCGTCACCGCCACCGGCTGGCTGCTCCCCGGCGTCACCACGATCCGCAGGACATGGAACCGATCGCGAAAGTCCAGAGCCCCATCCCGTGGCCCGCGATCGGACACACCAAGGTACAACTCGCCGCTCCCCGAGTACGCCAGCCCCGACCCGAAGCTCCCCACATAGTCGTGTGGCAAACCCGGCGCCAGCTCTTCCTTCAGCCCCGACCGGTCACGCACCGTCCCCGCGACCACGCCCGCGCCGAGGTACTGCACATCCGCCCGCGCCGCGCCCGACGCCGTGAACACAACCGCCACAGCAGCGCGAATGGCCGTCAATTTCGGCATGTTCCTTCCCCACGTAATCAGTCACCACGACAGCCCCGGCCGCCTGAGCCACCCGCCGAAGACCTTCCCCTCCAGCTCGTGGTACTCGATGGTGTTCACCCCGTTGCGCACCATCCCGCGATGGCCGAACTGCCCGTCGCGCAGCGTGTCGCTGAAGCTCTCGCAGTGCCCGTCGGCGAACGAGATCTGTCCGTACACACCGTTGTGTCGGATATCGGAGCCCACGTACGACCCCTTGCCGTGGACCGGCCCGAAATCCGTGTAGTCCTGGCGCCCCCACACGGCCCCCAGCCCCGGGTAAATGCACATCGTCGGCCCGTCGGTCGTCGCTTTCGAGCCGCTCAGCGTCAGCCCGTCGATATTCACCACATCCCCCATCACCATCGCCGTACCGTCGCCGAACAGCGGCACCTTGCTGGAGATCGCGTTCGCCGTAATCGAGTTCTCGTTCAGCGGCCCCACCACATCGATGACCCGCTTGGTGTCGCCCCCGGAGCGGTTCCGCATATCCGTGTACGCCATGAACCACGATTGACAGTAGTTGCTGTTGAACCCGCGCCGGTACAGTTCGTCCAGCTCCTGCTGCGTGAACGGACGGGTGCCGCCGGAGTTCACCCGGCTGAAGTTCAGGTTCTGGCTCGCCTGCGTCGGGCTCGTCGGGCAGAGCATCTGCCCCGGCAGGCAATACCCGCCGTTGGCATAGTCGGCGATCCATCCCTTCTGGTCGATTGCCCCGTACCCGCTCGCCGTGCGGTTGTCGAACGGCCCGGTGCTGAACAGCCCCTTATTGGCGTTGGCGTGCGATATGGCGGCCAGCGCCAGGTTCCTCTGGTTGCTGGCGCACTTGGTCATCCGCGACGTCTCGCGCGCCCCCGCCAGCGACGGCAGCAGGATGCTCACCAGCATCGCGATGATCGCGATCACCACCAGCAGTTCGACCAGCGTGAAGCCGCGACGATCCATGCCGAATGCTCCTGGGCGGGGGACCCCGCCGATCGCACCGATACCGTCTCCGGTCACACCGGGGCCCGGGCATTCACCCGGGCCCATCGCACCGCTCTCGACCTCCAGTTACGGGCAGCCCGAGAAGAACTGCGCCAGGTAGTACACCAGGTCGTCCACCGTATTCACACCGTCGCGAGGGAAGGTGCCGCCCGGGCCCACCAGATCCGCCACGGAACTGTTGGCAAAGAACCCCGCGAGGAACGCCACCAGATCGTCAACCGTGAGCGAACCGTCCACCGGCGTGCCGCCGCCCAGCGCCACCAGGTCCGCCACACACGTGAAGTACGCCGTCACCGTGGTGTCCGCATCGAGCGTAATCACGTAGCTGCTGCTCGTCGCCGCCGCACCGTCCCACTTGCCGATCTTGTAGCTGCTGCCCGTGCCCGCCGCGGTCAACGTCACCTGCGTGCCCGAGGCAAAGGCGAAGCTGCATGTGCTGCCGCAGTCGAGCCCCGCGGGGTTGCTCGTCACCGTCCCCGAAGCCGGGCCCGTCTTCACCACTGTCAGCGTCCGCATCACCACCCCGCCGCACGGCGCGGCAGGCGAACCGCTGTTCCGCGGCGTGGGCGTCAGCACCTGGAAGTCCGCGACATTCTGATTCCCATCCTGGCACCCGCCGCCGCACCGGATGACGCCGACGGTGTTGTTGGTGCCGGGAACCGCCAGACCGCCCTCAAAGCACGTCGCCGAGCCATACCCGACGAAATCGATGATGGCCGGATCAAAGCACGTCGAGAGCGAACCGAGGGCCGCGATGCTGTCCACCAAGGCCACCTTTCCGTCCGTGTTGCTCATGCCGAAAACAACCGGCATCTCCGGGTGCTCCGGGTCGGCTGTTACCGGCAGCGCAAGGTCCGGAGTCGGCAACGGGCCGCCGGCCACCGCGACCGCGGGGTCACCGACTCGCACCAGGAAATACTTGCCCGGCAGCACCGTCACATCCGGAAGCGGGATCACGTGCGTCAGGGCGAAGTCCGAGGCCGGCGCCGCGTACTGCAGCGACTTGCCGGCAAGGCTCACCGGCGCGTCCGACCGGTTGAACAGCTCAATGAAGTCCGAGTCGAACACGGATGTCCCGTTCCCGACACTGTTGTTGCCGCCGCCGCTGTAAACCTGGCTGATGACCACTGCCGCGTTAGAGACCGTCGGCGTGCAGTCGGTCGCCGCCACCGACGTCGTCGTGGTGCCCGACCGGTTGTTGGTGTCGGTCACCGTAAACGTGACGGTCTGCGGCCCCGACGGCGCCGTCGCCGGAACGATGTAATTCAGCGTGTAGACGCCGGGGCCCGTCTGGGTCATCGCCACGGCCGTTTCGGAGGCGTTGCCGAACGCCGTGAGATTGGCCGTAACCGACTGGATCGGCAGCGCCGGATTCTGGCCCGGCGTGGCGTTGACCGTCAGCGCCACCGTCCCGCCAATGCACAGCGTCGCGGGCGAGGCCGACGCGGTCGCCGTCGGCGGCTGCGGCAAGGCGCTCGTCCCTGTGAACTCCACGTTGTCGAACCGGAGCTTGCCCGTGGTTGCGTAGGTTCCCGTGGGGTTCGAAGCCTTGTATGCACTTGTCGAGGGCTCGTAGACGCTGACCACGCGCACCGTAAACGTCGGGTTGTTGTTCGCCCCGACAATGGATGAGAAATCCGCGAAGCGCCCGCTGAACCAGGTATCGCCCGCCGGCCCCACGAACGTACCTGCGATTCCCGTCGGCGTCCCTTCCGGCTCCTGCGTCACCGGCGCGGGGAAGAAGTTCAGCCCGTCGGTCGAGTACTGCACCTGCATGTAGCGCGAACTGGTGTTGCTGTGCCGGTTGTCCCAGCGCATCTTGATGTTGGCGAAATTCGTCGTATCAATGGTGAACTGCAGTCCCGCTGTGCCCGGGGCGTTCCCCTGCGCCGGCCAGGTCGTCACGGAAGTCGCAAAGGTGCCGTTGGTGATCCCCGCCCCGGACTCCCAGGTGGTGCCGCCGATGTACCCAAGCAAACCCGCCGAGGCGTTCACCGTCGCCGTGGTCTGATTGACCTGGCTCGTGTTGTCCTCGAAGTTCCAGCGGACAATCGTGGTCTGGGCCGCGGCAGCGGCGCCCAGCACAAACGGGCAGGCCAGTGAACAGACAATCCGGTGCATGTTCGTCATAGGTGGGTCCTTTTCTGCGTGCTTTCAATGATCAGGCAACCCGTCTTTGTGCTACGTTCGGTTGCCGCTTGCATGTATTCGAGGGGGCGATACTAATTGCCCGCCCCCGTCGATCGCGCTGCGGTTGCGTCAAGGTTTTGTGATGATTCTGCAAAGGTGCGATAAACGGATCTGTCCCGAAAAAAGGAACGGCTCGTTTCCGAGCCGCTCCCGAGAGCAATTTCAAAGTGTGTGAAACAAAATCAACGGCGGCGGCGGCCGATCATGAGCGTGCCCAGACCTACCAGCGCCGCGGCGCCGGGGGTCGGAACGGCCAGGGCCACGCCGCGGAAGACGTTGTTCGTGCCCGCGCTGGCCAGCAGCGTCGCCGTGGCCGACGCGCCGGTGTCGGTGATCTGGTAGAGACCGGTGCCGGTGGCGTTGGTGGCGTAGAGGATGTTGCTGGTGCCGTCGAAGCACCCGGCAAGTCCGCGGGCGCCAAGCCCGGCGCCGAGCTGAAGCGTGTACTGGAGGGCCCACGCCGAGCCGTTGTACTCCCAGCGCTGGATGCCGCCCGAGGCGCTCGTGCGATCGTCGGCGACGTAGCAGATGCGGTAACCCGAAACCGGGTCAAGCACGTTGGCCCCGCCGACGAGCGAGTTGCCGGTGTTGGTGAAGGCGAACTCGTACGCGCTCGAGCCGGCGCCGGTGTTGATCAGGTTGATGATCGTGTTGCCGCTGGTGGTCGGCAGACCCCCGCCCTGGTACGCGTTGACGCCCAGGAACGCCCCCGAACTGGCCGAGGCATAGAGGTTGTTGCCGTACGCATCCACCGAACGGACGTTGGTCACGGTTGCCGAAGTCTGCGTGTTGGTGTTCGCGTACCGAACGCCGCCGAGGCTGGCGGTGGACGCTGTGCCGCCGCTCCACGCGTCAGAGCCGACGCCGCCGCGCGAGACCGCGCTGCGGATGTTGTTGCCGTTGTAGGCGGCCGCCTGCGTGCCGATGGTGCTGGTGACGCCGGTCGGATTGGTCAGTCCGCCGATGCCCACGGCCCCATAGCCGATCACACGATCTGCGTTCGCGGTCGCGCCGTTGACACTCGCCGTGCCGCTGGCCGCGTTGTAGCCGGCAAGAACGACATAGCTGTTGTCGATCGAGTTGGTCAGCATGCCCTCGGAAGTCGCCGACCCGCTCAGCGTGACGCGGTTGGTGCCGCTGACGCCGCTACCGAAATCAGTGAGCGAAGCAGGCACGCCCTGCCCGCCGACGCCCGAAAGATAACCCTGCAGCTGGATCGGCAGCGCGGCGCCGCTGGTGATCGCGGCGCCATTGCCGATCCGAGCCACGACCGGGTTGACAACACCGTTGGCATAAAACTGGGCGCTGGCGGCACTCGTGCCGACGAGCACCATGAGCGAGGCGATAGCGATTCGGTTCATCTCTCTCTCCAAGTTGATGGTCCGCACGCCACGTGCCGCGCGGACCTGATACTGCCACGGAACTGCGAACGAACGCAGACCGCGGACACAATGAAGATAGGGCCTCCCTCGATTTTGACGATGCGCCGCGCGTCAAGCTTGCGCAAAGGTCGCGCTAAGACGACGGGCGTTCACCCTACGCGTTTGATGACAACCACCGTCAGATCGTCCTGCTGCGGCTCGCCCCGTGCAAACTCGCCAACATCCGCGGCCAGCGCCTCGACGATCTCCGCGGCTGTCTTGCCCGCGTGGCGCGCCAGCGACGTCCGCAGCCGCTCCAGCCCGTAGTCATCGCGCTGCCCGTCGCGGCTCGGCCGCGACCACTCAAAGAAACCATCGGTCACCAGCGCCAGCACGTCCCCCGGCGCCAGCGTCACGCTCTCGGCCGGGCCGAAGCCCGAGTCCGGCACGATCGCCAAAGGCACATCATTGGGGTTGATGTCCCGCACCTGCCCCGTCGCCTTCGCCCACAGCAGCACCGGGCCGTGCCCAGCCGACAGCAGCCCCACCGGACCGCCGCCGGGCGCGATCAGCACGCTCACCAGCGTCACAAACCGCCCCTCGGGCAGGTCCTCCGCCAGCAATCGGTTCACCCGTCCGGTGAGCGTCGCGAGATTCCCGTCGTGCAGGCTGCTCGCCCGCACGTACGCGCGGCACGCCGCCGTCACCAGCGCCGGCCCGATCCCATGCCCGCTCACGTCCGCCAGCGAGATGATCCAGTTCCCGTCCGGCAGCAATTGCCAGTCGTAGTAATCCCCGCCGGTCTGGTCCGCCGGCCGGTTCCACCCCGCCACGTCGTACCCGGGAATCTTCGGCGCGCTCACCGGCAGCAGCGCCCGCTGGATCGTCCGCGCCACCGACATGTCCTGCTCGATCCGCTCAACCTTGCGCCGGGTCTCCGCCTCCGTCAGCGCCGCCTCGACGTGCCCGCGGATCTGCCAGGCCACCCACGCCGCCGCCAGACCGCCGATCAGGATCAACACGGTGAAACTGAAGTACGCCGCCGGCGGCAGCCCCGCCGTCGGTGTGCGCAACCCCAAACCGAACTTCACGTACGCCAGGATTCCCCCGTACCCGCCCGCCGACACCACCGCCGCCAGCACACACAAAATTGGGCTCAGCCGCAGCGTCGTCAGCATGAAGAGAATGCCGTACGCCACCACCGGCGGGGCGCTCAGCACCGCGAACGGCGGGAGCGAGCCGCTCACGCACAGCAGCAGCATGATCCCTGTCGGCACCAGGCTCTCGACCACCACCGTCGAGACCACAAACCACGATGGGATCCCGCGGTCGTTCAACCGCGCCCAGCGGGCCACCCGCAGCACAACCACCTGGATCACCAGCAGCGCCCCGACGCCCACGATCGCCAGCTTCGGCAGCCGATCGTCCACCTCGCCCGTCAGCTCGCGCGAGATCGCCAGCACCGCCACCAGCACGACCACCGCGATCACGGCGTACGCCCGCCCGATCTCGCTCTTGAGCGCCGCCTCGCGGAACGCCCGCGACTCCACCAGCACGCGGCGTCGGCGCAGGATTGATCTGGCAACTCCTTCCATCGCGCCGAGTGTACGGGCCGCTAGACTCTGGCGCTCGCCACACAGGACGTGCCGCATGTTCAACATCCCCCCGCTCCCGCCCTGGGAAGGCATGCACCCGCTCGTTGTGCATTTCCCCATCGCGCTGCTGATGGTCGCGCCGCTGCTGGTCCTGCTCGCGGCGTTCTGGCCGTGCAAGGCCAAGCCGCTCATGGTCGCCGCGTGGATCGTCATCACCATCGGCGCCGGCGGCACAGTCCTGGCCGCGGCCACGGGCGAAGACACCAAGGACGCCGTGGTCGGCGCGGGCGAGGGCTGGTACGGAGTGATGCGCAAGCACGCACGCATCGGCGAAACCGCTCGCAACGCATTCGTCGGCTTGTGGGCGCTGTTCACGCTGCTCACCGCCATCGTCCTTGCCTTCGGCAAACCGGTGCCGCGCGGGTTTATGTACACCGCGTGCGGCCTCTACCTCCTGCTGCACCTGCCCGCGATCCTGATCCTCGTCAATGCCGCACACCTTGGCGGTCGGCTCGTCCACGAGTTCGGCGCCCGAGCGCCGATGACCAAGGGCGCCCTGCCCTCGAACATGGACTTCGACGAACCCGACTGAGACCTGTCCGATCCGAACTCCGCCCGCTTGCGTAGGCTCATCTGATGACCGCGATTTCCGTCCAGCGACTGGTCATGGCCGACGGCTCCTCGGGCGAGCGCAAGAGCGCGGTCGCCGCGGCACAGGCGGCCGACGCCTGCGCCGAAAACTTGAGTGCTCGCGGCTCGCCGCCGGTGGACCTGCTGCTGCTGTTCGTCTCACCGCATCATGGCGGCTCGCTGGCCGAGATTGCCAAGATCGTCTCGTCGCGCCTGTCACCGCGCTGCATCCTGGGGTGCGCCGCGGAGGTCGTGATCGCCGGCTCCCTGGAGATGGAGGGCCTGCCGGGGATCTCGATCCTGGCGCTGTGCGCGCCCGGCGCGGGCGTGCACCCGTTCACGTCCAGCGACCTGCCCTTGGCGCTGCAGGCGGGCGAGGCGGATGATGGCGACGAGGACCTGGCGCGGGTGGCGTCGGCCGCGGGGATTGGCCCGGGGCACCGCGCGACAATCGTGCTCGCCGACCCCTTCACGCAGCCGACCGACACGCTCCTCCACGCGCTGGCCAAAAGCCGGGCGATGGCCTCGCCGGAGAGCGCCGACGAGCGACGGTCGCCGATCGTCGGCGGCCTGGCGGCCGGCGGGCGCCGGCCGGGGACCGGTGCGCTGCTGCTCAACAATTCTGTGATCAGGTCGGGCTTGGTCGGCGTCTCGCTCTCCGGTCCGCTGCGCGTTGACGGCGTGGTGAGCCAGGGGTGCCGGCCGTTCGGTCCGAACCTGGTGGTCACGGCGGTGCGAGGGCGGAGCATCCGCGGGCTGTCGGGCAAGCAGGCGCTCACGGCGCTGCGCGAGACGATCGAGGCGCTCCCCGAGGCGGAGCGCGAGGCGCTGGGCAAGGGTGTGCTGCTGGGGCGTGTGATCAACGAGCACAAGGATCGCTTCGGGCGCGGGGACTACCTGATGCGGGCGGTCACCGGCGTCAGCGAGGGTGAGGGCGAGGTGCTGGTGGCCGACCGTCTGCGCGTCGGTCAGACCGTGCGCTTCCACGTGCGCGACGCCCAGACCGCCAGCGAAGACCTGGAGATGCTGCTGGACGCCCAGGCCCTGCACGGCCCGCCGGCCGGGTGCCTGCTGGTCACCTGCAACGGCCGTGGCACAAGACTGTTTACCGAGCAGAGCCACGACGCACGCCACGTCCAGAAGGCCTTCCTCGAGCAGGCGGCGGAAGACAAGGCCCGTGCGGGCCAGTCCGTTGCGCCCGGCAATCCGATCCCGCTGGCGGGGTTCTTCGCCGCGGGAGAGATCGGGCCGGTGGGCGACGGGGTCTTCCTGCACGGACAGACCACGTGCGCCGTCATGTTCCGGGCGGAAGCCAGATAGATCACCGCAGAGACGCAGAGAACGCAGAGGAAGATGAATCAGATAGGACGCGACGGATGATCCCGTTCCGGAGCATCGGAACGTTGAAGTTGATGAGTAGACCGAGCGGATGAGTTGCAAGTCGCATGTGGGTGAGGAGTTGAGCCTCATGGATCGGCTCCCACGCTTTGATCGCCTTCAATTCCACGACGATGAGCCCGCCGACAACAAAGTCCATTCGATAACCGCAGTCGAGCACCTTGCCCCGGTACGTGATCGGCAGCGGCACCTCTCGCTCGAAGGGAATGCCGACGTGAAGGAACTCCTCGGCAAGGCAGGTCTGGTACGCCGATTCGAGCAGCCCAGGACCAAGAACTCGATGCACCTCGATCGCAGCGCCGATAATCTGGCCGGAAAGTTCACCGCTCGGCTCGACATGCGTTGACATGCCCAATCTCCTTGTGGCTTTCTCTGCGTTCTCTGCGCCTCTGCGCCTCTGCGGTGAAATCTTCAAACTGCCGGAAGGATTGTGCCGCGGCATTCGCCGAAGCCGATGCGGCGATGGCCCGGCTTTTCGCACCAGCCGGCGATGATGATCTCGTCGCCGTCCTCGAGGAACGTGCGGGACTCGCCCGTGGGAAGCGACACGGGTTTGCGTGGCAGGGGCTTGCCGTCCGGACCGTTGCCGGCCCAGGTGAGCTCAAGCAGGCAGCCGCGCGAGTCGGCGGCGGTGCCGCTGATGGTGCCGCTGGCGAGCAGGTCGCCGGGGTGGAGGTTGCACCCGTTGGAGGTGTGGTGGGCGATCATCTGGGTGATCGTCCAGTACATGTCCCTGAAGCTTCCGCGCGAGAGGTGGTGCGGCGGAAGCTGCTTGTCGCGCATCAGGCGGCTGGTGATGTGGACTTCCAGCGTGACGTCGAACGACCAGGTGGGGTCGCTCTGGCGCAAATACTCCAAAGGCTGCGGATCGTCGGACGCGCGGGCCGGCCCGGGAACACGGAAGGGCTGGAGGGCGTCGAGCGTGACGATCCAGGGCGAAATGGACGTCGAAAAATTCTTGGCCAGGAACGGGCCGAGCGGCTGATATTCCCACGCTTGCACATCACGCGCGGACCAGTCGTTAACGAGACAGAACCCGAAGATGTGTGTCGGCGTGGCGTCGATGGGGATCGGGTGGCCGATCTCGTTGCCTTTGCCGATAATGCAGCCGAGCTCCAGCTCGTAGTCGAGGCGCTTGCAGGGACCGAAGGTCGGCGCATCGGCGCCGTCGGCCTTGGTCTGGCCGCGTGGGCGGTGGATATCGGTGCCGCTGACGACGATCGACGAGGCGCGGCCGTGGTAGCCGATGGGGATGTGCTTGTAGTTGGGCAGGAGCGGGTTGTCGGGGCGGAACATGGCGCCGACGTTGCGGGCGTGGTGGATGGAGGCGTAGAAATCGGTGTAGTTGGGGATGTAGACCGGCTCGAGGAGCTTGACGTCGCGCATGGGCAGGACGGCCTTCTCACGCAGGCGGCGGAGCTGCTGGCCGCCGACGGGCCCCTCGGTGAGGAACGCCTGGATCTTCTCACGGATGAACCGCCACAGGCGCGGGTCGGCGCCGATCAGAATATTCGGTCCGCCGTGGTGCAACGCATGGTGCGCGGCGTGCGACATCTCGTCATCGCCGAAGACGCCCTGCGCGTGCATCAGCATGTCGATATCCACGACCTGGTCGCCGATGGCGGTGCCGACGTGCGGGTGGCCGTCACCGGGATCGAAGCTGCCCAGCGGCAGGTTCTGGATCGGGAAATCGGTGGCGGGATCGTTGGCGGACTCGACCCAGGAGCGGAGGTTCGAGTTGAGCGTGGCGTCGGTAATCGGTGAGGACATGGGCGGCTCACAGTTGGGGCGATGCAGGAAGGTGATATGGTGACGATCCTACAGCCGTGTCCGTGACCAATGGCGTTCACGGGCTGGATGTTGACACTCGGCGTTACGGACGGGCAAAGCTTGTCGGCTTACAGCCAGCCGAGCTTGGTGAGGTCGTTGATGGGGTCGTCGAAGGAGCAGGAGCCGAAGCAGATGGCAAAGCTTTCGCGGGCTTCCTGGATCTGGCGGGTGCCGGCGCGAAGGTCGCGCCAGGTGGCCTCGACCTCGCTGAAGCTGAAGACGTCGGCGTTGGTCTCGCTGAGGATCTTCACCGTGGTCGCGCGGTCGGCGCCGTGGGTGTGGAGCATGACGGCGGCCATGAAGAGGTTGAGGAAGCCGTGCATGGTGCCGCAGGCGCAGTCGGGCTCGTACGTGAGGGGATAGCTCGCGCGGAGGGGGTGGTGCAGGCCGGCGGTGGCCTTGAAGGGGACCTCCGCGGCGTCGAAGGCGTGGAGGAAATCGGCGACGCGGTCAACGGTCGGGAAGGCCTCGGGGGTGATGCCGCCGAGGCGGAGCTTGGCGCCGAAGCCGGTGCCGGCGAGGGCGGCGGCGAAACCGCGGAAATCGGCATCGGCGGGGATTTCGAAGAAGGGGAAGAGGTGTTCGGGGAGGAGTTCAATGCAGTCTTCGATGACGTCGGGCGTCGAGACCTTGATCTCCAGCGTGTCGATCAGGGCAGAGTGGGCGTGCTTGTGGCTGGAGCCGTTGGAGGCGCCGTGGGCGGCGTTGAATTTCTCGATGATGTCGAGGTTCTGCTGGAGATTGCCGTCGATCAGGACCGCGACGCACCAGGGATCGGGGGGAGCGTCATCGTCGGAAGGCGTGGTGGCGAGGTAGCCGCGCGAGGCGGTGTCGAACTCGGTCAGCTTCGACATCGGGGTAATGAAGCGGGCGAGACCCCACGCGTGCGGCCCAGCACGGTGACGGGCGAAGGTCTCGACCGCCTTGTCCATCGTGAGCTTGGCGGGCGGGAAGAGCCCGGCGTAGTCCACGAGCTGGTGCATGAGGGCTTTGAGCGCGGCGGGTGGTGCGGAAACGGTCGGCATGGAGTGATCTTAGGGGGGAAAAGGTGGAAAGGGGCAAACAGGAGAGTCGAAACGCGGAAACGCCCAAACGCGAAAAGGCGGAAATTCGAGGCCAAACTCACTGCGGCGTGGTCCAGTTAGCGATCCAGAGCTGCGAACTGGGGCGTTGCTCGCGCTCATGCTTGGCGCCGCGCTGGCTGGTCCACATCATGAGCTTGCCGTCGTCGGAGAAGACGGGGAGGCCGTCGAAGCCGGTGGCCTGGGTGATGCGGGTGCGTTTGAGGTCGGCGGCCTTTTTGGCGGAGTCGAACTCGATGGCGAAGACCTCGTAGTTCGAATGGCCGACGGCGCTGGACGCATAGACGAGGAACTTGCCGGAGGGGTGCCAGAAGGGGCACCAGTTGACGATGTCCTTGTCGTCGGTGAGCTGGATTTCTCGCGCGAGGCCGATGGGGACGGCGGGGTCGCCGTCATCGCCGAACGCCAGCTCGCCCGCGAAGAGCTGCAGGTTGTTGTCCCCGCGGCGGTCGGAGCGGAAGCAGATCCACTTGCCGTCGGGTGAGAAGAAGGGGCCGCCGTCGTAGCCCTTGGTGGAGACGATGGGGTACTGCTTGCTCGTCCGGGTATCAAAAACCCACAGGTTCGGGTCGTTGTTGGTCGGGTCGACGTGGGTGTAAAGGTAGAACCGGCCGTCCTTGGAGAACGAGCCCTCAGCGTCGTAGCCGGTGCGGGAGAAAAGGGGACGAACGGAAGCGACCTCCTCAAATTGCAGGCGCAACTTGTTGATGGTTGCGGTATCGTCTAAGTGAACACTTTGCATCTGCCTGTCGAGTTCTTCGATGCGAGCATCCCGAGGAAAGATCTTTGCGACAATTTCCATCTCTGGCGGGAACTGCCAGGTGTACCGCTGCCGATCCTTTGAATAGCCGGGCGTGTCTTGCGCGACGGGCGCCTTAATCGTTGAACCGAAGACCACGCGCATCTTGTCGTTGGGATCGAACCAGCCGCACGAGTTTGCCGAGCCGCCGGGCGATACGAGGATCGGTTCATCGAGAGCGGTCACCGCCCCACTGCTGTCGCGCTGGAGCTTGGCGACGTACATCGAGTAGTTGGCGTCGGGGGATTGGCCCGCGGCAGGGACGGGGATCGCCTGGAAGATGATCCACTGCGGCGGCTGCTGGTGGTCGAAGTAGGCCTCGCCGGCTTTGACGAACTTGTCGGGGAAGGTGAGTTGGACGTGGTTGGTCAGCGTCGGGGATTCGACTGTTTTCCAGTCGATCGGCGGCTCGGGGGGGGCGGCCGGGGGCTGGTGGAATGTGAGGCCGAGCATGGCCGAGGCGAGGGTGAGGAGGAGCATGGCCGAGGGTAGGAGCGGGAGCCTCAATTCCCCTTTCTTCGCCTCCCGATGTCCTTCGTGACAAAAGGACCACCAATTGCGCAACGGCGCGCCCGCGCCCCCTCCACAATCGCAAAAATCACACCATCAATCGGCCTCGGGATTCCCCGATGTTT
>JBOHNM010000085.1:0-18046 GCA_050730675.1 Phycisphaerales bacterium
GTGCAGCGATGGGACAGAAACGTCGCCTCACTCGCGGGGGAGTAGTGTGCCACACGACGCCGCCGCGGCGTGGTGTGGTAGGGCGTCGGCGATTTCTCGGTCCCAACCCGAACACAGACCTCCGCAATTCGTACTCCCCACCATGGTTTCTCAAACCGCACCATCCCGGCCCGTCGCACGCGCCGTGCGATGGGCGATCGCGGCCGCAACGTGGAGTGCGGTCGCCATTACGCTGGTGCTCCTCAGCATGGGCCACCTCTGGCCGGACTCCGTCGAATCCTTGTTCGCTCCTCTCGCGTGGCTTGGCTTCGCGGCGTTCCTCGCCATCGCCATGCAGACGCCGCTCGGCTGCGGCCTGGCGGCATTGGGAGTGCTGTCCGGAGTCCTTCGCTGTTCGAGAGCCTCTGCCGTCGCACTCACCCTCGGTGTGCTCGTCCTGATGCCCACACTTCGACGGATATTCACTCCCATATCACCAATCGGGAACGAGCCGGTCTTTTCAGTGTTGAGCATGAACATCGAGTTCAGCAACGCCGATGTGGAACCCGCTCTCGCCGCCATCGCCCTTGTCAATCCCGATGTCGTGTGCATCCAGGAGTACAACGCGATCCACGAGGAGCGCCTGCGCCCGCGCCTCACGCAATCACACCCCCACGTCTTCTCCGTCCTCCGCGCCAACAACCGCGGCCAGGCAATCTTCTCCAAGCTCCCACTCAGCGATGCACGGGAGCGCCCGTTCGCTGCCGGTCTCTGGCAGGCGCCGCCGCTCACCGCCATCGTCCACCTGCCGATGGGCGATGTCCGCGTCGTCGCCGTGCATCTCCCCGCGCCGCAGGGACCGGACTTCGTGGCCGAGAACATGCGGGATTGCCGCGAGTTGGCGTCAATGTTCATGAACTACGGCCGGCGAGAGTGGATCGTGATCGCGGGTGATTTCAATGCACCCGCCAACAGCGAACAGGTCGCCGAGCTTGGGCGGATCGGGCTCGAGGATGCCCACCGATCCCGCGGCTCGGTGCGCAATCGCACGTGGCCCGCAGCCGGCGCGGCGTACACGATCCTGGGTACACACATCGATCACATCCTGGCCTCACGAGAACTCAAACCAATGAGCGCAGCAGTGCTCGGTGACGTCGGTTCGGATCACCGGCCGGTGATCGCGACGTTCACGACCCCGTTCGCGGCGAGTCCGTCGGCACGATGATCACATCCTCAGGCGCAACACTCAGCGCGATCGGCTGCTTCACCGTCTCCGACCGCGGCCCCGGGTTCAGCACCGCCACCTTGACGCGCGAGGCCCCCGGCAGCTCGACAATGTGCTGGGCCAGTTCGCCCAGATACGTCGAATCGACCACCGTCCCCTTCAGTTCGTTCGTGCTCGCCGCGCCCACCCGCAGCGCTTCGGGCCGCAGGGAGATCAGCACGTCGGACCCGCCAACCGGCGCCGCGTGCGCGCTGGTCAATCGTCCCGCCGAAGTCTCCAGCACCGTCGCGTTCGGCGCAACCTGGATCACCTTTGCCAACAGGAAGTTCGTCTCGCCTAGGAACTCCGCCACAAACTTGTTCGCCGGCTTGTGGTACAACTCCGACGCGGTTCCCAACTGCACCACCACGCCCGCCCGCATGATCGCCACGCGGTCGGCCATGCTCAGCGCTTCCTTCTGGTCGTGCGTCACGTACACCGTCGTGATCCCCGCGCTCTTGCAGATCCGCCGGATCTCTGAACGCAGCTCCACCCGCAGCTTCGCGTCCAAATTGCTCAGCGGCTCGTCCAGCAGCAGCACATCCGGCCGCACCGCCAGCGCCCGCGCCAGCGCGACGCGCTGCTGCTGCCCGCCCGACAGCGCGTTGGGCTTGCGGTCGATGTACTGGCTCATCTGCACCAGCTCGAGCGCCTCGCGCACCTTGGCCCCGATCACTTCCTTGTGCAGCTTGCGCACCTCCAGCCCGAACGCCACGTTCTGCCCCACCGTCATGTGCGGCCACAGCGCATAGCTCTGGAACACCATCCCCGTGTTCCGCTTGTTCGGCGCCATGTGCGTCACATCGACCCGCTCGCCGCTGTCCTTCTTGAACAGGATGCGTCCGCTCGTCGGGTCGATGAACCCCGCGATCATCCGCAGCAGCGTCGTCTTGCCGCACCCCGACGGCCCCAGCAGGAAGAACAGTTCTCCCGGCTCGATCTCCATCGACACCCCGGGGATCACCGGCGGCGACCCGGCCGCGTACTGCTTGACGATGTTGTCGATCGTGATGGCGGTAGGCATGCGGCCAGAGGGTACCGGCTCCACCGATCCGACACCGATCCCGCGCCAAGAGGATTCACGCTCGCCTGCGCGGTACGCTCCTCTCCGTGCCCCCCCCACGCCGCGACGGTACCCAACTCGATCAGCTCCGCGCCTGGCGCACCCAGCCCAGCCGCGATCTGACGCTCGGCAAGGAGTTCGCGCAGGTCGGCCAGCTCCTCCGCCGCCAGGAACGCACACTCGGTGGCATTGGCGGCGCTTGGGCCGACCTCGCTCCGCCCGCGCTGCGGCCCAAGACCACCCTCGTCGGCCTCAACCGCGGCGTCCTCACGGTCCGAGTCACCGACGCCCCCGCCAAATTCGAGCTCGACCGCTGGCTCCGCTCGGGTGGCGAGCTGGCCCTCATCCGCCGCTGCCCCGCCGGCCTGACCAAGGTCCGCCTAACGATCTAACGATTGGCTCTCGTTTGGGTCGGTAACTCCGAGTATTCCAAAAGTCGCCAGAACCAGTACAAAATCCACCCAACCGGCGTGGCCGCAGCGACAAGCTGGAGTATCTTTGAGGGGTAGAAGGTCTGGTCGGGCACGGAGGGAGATTCGGCCCACCGACAGGCAGGAGAGGAGCGAGGATGTTCATTCATCGAATGGGTTGCTCGGCGGTCGCCGTTGGCGTCATGGCGGTCGGTGTCTGCGTCGCGCCCGCCGCGGCGGACCTCACGTTTAACGTCAGCAACTCGGGCGTACAACTCGCCGGAGTGAACGAGCCTTCGGCAACGTTCATCATCACCCCGCTCAGCGACGGCATCGGCTTCGACGGTTCGGCAGGCCCTTACACCCACGCGGCGTGGAATACGGCCCTCAATGGCAGTGATCCGTTCACGTTCGGCCTCATTTTCTCATCGCAGGGCACATTTTCCGGTCCGGTCCCGGCCGGGTCGCTCTTTCAGATGAACTGGCTCTTCGGTCTGACGTTTGACGAGGGTGAAGTGCATTTTTCGGTCACTTCGACCATGCGGGCTCGGCGCAACGACGACAACACGCTGGTGCAGCGGGTCCGCCGCATCGATGGAATTGCCACCGCCTCGGGGATGTTCAGCAGCAGCAACGACTTGGTTCCCGCCGTGCCGGTGGACTGCACCGGCGACAACTGGAATCTCTTCCTCGAGGTTTTCTGGACGCCCACGCAGAGCGGGCCGGCGATTGGCGACGACGCCACGCTGAGTGTGCTCGTCCCGGCCAACGCCCACATCAACCTGATCCTGCCGACGGGCAACGTGCCGACCCCTGGTGGGGCGGGGTTGCTGGTCTTGGGTGGTCTGGTGGCCGGTCGGCGACGGCGCTGAGACTGAGTCTCAAATTGAGGTAGGCCGCGGCTATCATGGTTCGCCATGACCGCTGACGGTTGTCCATCCCTGCTTGTCTCGCTCAACCAGCTCAAGCCCGGCCAGACCGGGGTGGTGGTGGAGTCGCGGCTGGGCGTTCAGGACGCCGCGCTGCTGGGGGCCATGGGCCTGCGGTGTAGCGCGACCATCAAGGTCTGCCGTGTCGGCGAGCCGTGCATCGTTTCCATTCTCGGCGGCGGGTCGGGGTGCTCGCACGCCGCGGCGGGGTCGTGGGGGGCGTGCCGGATTGGGCTGGCGCGGCCGCTGGCCGAGCAGATCATGGTCCGGCGGTCGGAGTAGCGGGCCATGGAAGCGGTGACGCCGAGCCAGCCCGTGGTGGTCGCCGCATCGAACGGCGAGGTGCCGCGCGAGTTGGTGGGTGTGCCTCGGGTGGCGCTGGTCGGCAATCCCAACACGGGCAAAACGACGCTCTTCAACCGGCTGACGGGGCTGCGGCATCACACCAGCAACTTTCCGGGAACGACGGTGGAGGCCCGCGTCGGCATGGCGCTGGTGCCGGGGGAGGTTGAGATCATCGATCTGCCGGGGATCTACTCCTTGGAGTTGGATCTGGCGGAGGCGGAGGTCTGCCGGCAGGTGCTGGCGGGGCGTGCGGCGCCGAAAGGCGAGGCGACGGGTGAGCCCGACGGCGTGATGGTCGTGCTGGATGCCATGAATCTGGGTCGGAACCTGATGCTCGCGGGCGAGGCGCTGCGGCGGCGATTGCCGACGCTGGTTGTCGTCAACATGATCGACCTGGCGGAGAAGCACGGGCTGAAGATCGATACCGAGCGGTTAGCGCGGGCGCTGGGGTGCCGCGTGGTGACGACATCGGCACGGTCGGGGCGTGGCATCGATGAACTGCGGGCGGAACTGACGGCGGTGCTCGCCGATGGCGCGGTGCCGACACGGACGCCGCCGGGAGACGACTCGGGGCTGCGGGCGTGGGCGGACGAGGTGTGCACCGGGTGCACGGTGGCGGGCGGGCACGTCGCGACCGAAGAACTCACCGACAAGCTGGACCGTGTGCTGACGCACCCGATCGCCGGGTCGCTCGCGTTCGTGGTCATCATGGCTGGGCTCTTTGCCGCGATCTTCTCACTGGCGCAGTTCCCGATGTCGTGGATCGAGTGGATCTTCGACTTTGCGGGCAAGGGGATCGAGAAGCTGCTGCCCGCGGGGCTGGTGTGCGACCTGCTGAAGGACGGCGTGCTGGCGGGGGTGGGCGCGACGCTGATTTTCTTGCCGCAGATTTGTCTGCTGTTCTTCCTGATCTCGGTGCTGGAGGACACGGGGTATCTGGCCCGTGCGGCGTTTGTGATGGACCGGGTGCTGCGGCCGTTCGGGCTGCCCGGACACGCGTTTGTGCCGCTGCTTTCGAGTCATGCGTGCGCGCTGCCGGGGATCATGAGCGCGCGGACGATCCCGGACCGGCGCGAGCGGCTGGCGACGATCCTGGTGGCGCCGTTCATGACGTGCTCGGCGCGGATCCCGGTGTACGTGCTGCTGACGGGGTTGCTGTTTCCGCACTCGCCGCTGGGGGCGGCCCTGGCGTTCATCGGGTGCTATGCGCTGGGGATTTTCGCGGGCGTGGCGAGCGCGCTGCTGGTGCGGCGGACGATCCTGCGGGGTGCCTCGCGCGCGATGGCGCTGGAGCTGCCGAGCTACAAGCGGCCGAGCCTGCGGACGGCGCTGCTGACGACCTACGACCGGGCGAAGGTCTTTGTGCGCAAGGCGGGGACGAGCATCCTGGCGATCAGCATCGTGCTGTGGTGGCTGGGGGCGTTCCCGCGGGTGGCGCCGCCCGTGGAGGTGGCACAGATCCGCGAGCAAGCGGTGATCGCGGCCAAGACGAGCAAGGAAAAGGGCGAGGAGCTCAGCGCCCAAGCCGACCGCATGGAGCACAAGAACGCCAAGCGCGAGTCGATGATCGGCCAGTTGGGGCAGACGTTCGAGCCGGTCTTCAGGCCGCTGGGGTACGACTGGCAGCTCACGGTGGGAGTGCTGGCGAGCTTCGCGGCCCGCGAGGTCTTTGTCGGGACGATGTCGATCCTCGTGACGGGTGAGGACTCGGACAAGGGCGATGACCAGCAGCAGACGCGGCTGCGCGATGAGTTGGCGCAGGCGACGCGCACCGACGGCAGAACGCTGATCTTCACCGCGCCGACGGCGTGGAGCTTGCTGGTGTACTACGTGCTGGCGATGCAGTGCCTGCCGACGCTGGTGGTGACGGCGCGAGAGGCCGGCAACGCCAAGTGGGCGCTGCTGCAACTGGTGTGGATGTGCGGGATGGCGTATGTTGCGGCGATGATCGTCCACGCGGTGGCGGTCGCGGCGGTCGGAAGCGCGTAGAGATGCCCTGGCACGACTGGCAATTCTGGGTGGTGACGGGCGCGTTCGTGCTCGCGGGCATCTACCTGCTGCGCAACGTCATCCCCGGCCTGCGCGGGCGCGGCAAACGCAAAGCGCGGGAACGCAAGGCGACGCTGACGGTTGGGGGGAAGCAGGTGGAGAAGTAGCGGACCGCGTCAGGGGCCTTCGGATGCGGGGGAGGAGGGCTGTGCCGGGCCGATCGGTGTGGCTTCTGCTGGAACGTCGTTGAAGAAGTCCGCCAGCCCCGCCAGCAGCGCATCGGGCGTCACTGGCTGGCCGGCGTCGATCAGTTGCTGGATGCGCCCTGTCAGTATGCCCGGGGGGAGCTGACGCAGCAGGTTCTGGATCTCCGCGGCGCTCTGGCCGCCGCCGCTGCCAAGCGCGCTCGGTGCGTTTGCTCCGCCACCGGCCATCATCATGTTGGTGCCGCTGCCAGCGCCGGGCCAGAAGCCGTCGCAGTTGCTTCCGAACACCGCCAGAAAGTAGATCAGGTCGTCGATCGTCACCATCCCGTCCGGCGGCAAAGAGCCACCGAGCGACACGAGATCGGCCGCAGGAGCGTTGGACGAAAAGAGGCTCAGATAGCGGACCAGGTCGTCGGCGGTAAGCTGACAGTCGGGTTTTGGGTCGCCGCCGAGTGAGGAGATATCAGCGGGACAGGTTTTAAGGCACTGCACCTCATCGGGGATGCCGTCGCCGTTGGCATCCTCCGATGTGCCGTTGCGGATGTCGCAGGCGTCGGGTATGCCGTTGTTGTTCGCGTCGAAGAGAAGGATGCAACGGGTTGTACTGGTCCCATTCAGATGCGGCGATCGGCTGAGTTTCCGCCAATTTCCAATTGCGCAAGTGAACGCGCCATCGATTCGGGTTGCTCGCTTCTGATGGGCCGTCAAGTCGAACATCTTTGACCTTGTACACGCCATCGACACCATTGCGACCAATCACAAAACCGGGGAAGTCGATGTACAGGGTCTGCGACACGCCTCCAAGCATCTGCTGCTCGGCCTGAACGACAGCGATGAGCCGGTCGCACGGGTCGTACAGGTACGCCTCGTAACGGTACATGCCGTCGTACCGCACGAACACGCCCTGTGCCAGTCGTAGCGTGTCGTATCGCGGGTCCGGATCGGCTTGGTTCACGAGGTACTGGAAGCTGCGAGGCGGCGTCACCCACCGCTCGTCCCAGAGGCCGAACGCGGAGCGGCTGAACGGGCCGATCGGCACGCTCAGGTTCTTCACGTCGTGGCAGCGGGCGACGGTCATCGGCGTCATCATGTCCACGGTGCATCCGACGAGGGCGAACATCGTCGAGTTGAGGAGCGCCGCCTGCTCGACGGTGAGTTCCACGTCGGCGTAGACGTCGTACACGATGCCGTTGCCCCCTTGCGCGGGCAGCGGATCGGTGATGTGCGCCGAGGCGGTCAAGGTGTCGTTGACGCTATCGCCGTCGAGGTCCCACGGCGCGGTGAGCGTCGCGGTGACCATGAACTCGCCGACGATCGGCTGGTGATCGTCGCGGGCGATCTGGAGGCGCACACGGATGCTCCCGGCCCGCTGCTCGGCGTTGATGTCCGAGCCGATGCCGGTGGCGGTGGCGAGGTTGAGAAAATGCACGCACGGCTGCACAAGCTCGAAGGTCGCGCCGGAGTGTCGGACGAACTCCTGGCCGGTCGCGGTGAGTCCGGTGGTCGCCGCGACAAGGCTCCACTCGCCCTGCGGTTGAGTTTCATCGAGCGTGAAGATGCCCATGAACTCGTCGTCCCCGGCGATCTGGTCGGGGTACTGCCCGTCGTCGTGCATTTCAACTTGAACATGTCGCCCATCGGGGCCGATCGCATAGAGCGTGTGGGCGACGTTGGTCAACTGGCCGCCGTCGCCGATCGCCTGCATCAGGATCGGGAACGGACGCCCGATGCTGGCGGTGGGGACCAGCGGCGCGAGCACCACACCGACAGGGCTGTCGGTATAGGCCGCAAGCAGCACCATTTCCGGCTGGGCGATACTGCCGGTCAGGTCACAATGGAAAGTGCAAGTGCCCGACGGGACATCCGGGAGCGAGATAACGAGCTTGGTGCGCCCCTCTCCCGCGACGAACGTCAGGGGGCCGGCAGCAGGGTCGCTGTCGCCGAAGTTCAGCACGCTCACGGAGCCATGCCCGGCTTCCACACCCGCTGCATCGAGGCTCACGCCGTTGGGCAAACCCAGTTTCCAATCTGTCGGTAGTGCCGGAAGATTGACCGAGAGCACGAGCGCGTGCCCATCATCGATAGTGAACTTCCACTTGCTGCCGGGCTGTAGGATCGACAATGGCATCCGACTGAACTGCGCAGTGTGCAACGGAGCTTGTTGAAGTTCTTGGGCATGTGCGATCGCGGAGAGTGCGGACACCAGCAGCCACGTTCGTGCGTAGAGGGCGTGGAAGTTACGACGGTTGAACATGACAAGTCCCTTCCATTCAGATCTCGAAACTACTTGGTGTTCGCCAAATCATCGACACGCACCGCCCACGCACGGTTGCCGTCTGCGGCAATCATCAAACGACCATCCGGCGACCAGCTGTAGACTTGTGGAAATTTTTTGTTGCAACCGTCCAGCGTGAACGCGGGGCCAACGCGACTGTTATAGGGCGGCAGAAACACTTCGAAGTACGGTGAACCGGCAAGTTCAGATGACCATCCTGTATAGCTCCACACGTTCTTCTTCTTGGGATAGCTGACCACAACTCGTGTCTCGGCGACTTCAATCACGGACGATGCGTAAGCGCCATATGACTGAATTCGTTTGGTCGTCGAAAGAGCGACTGTTCGATCGTCTTTGATGGCATTGGGAATCGATTGAAAGCCGGAGACGCGGGAATCCGGCGCTGCGGCCAACCACTCTGCAATTGAGGCGACTTCAAGAGCTTGGGCACCGGTTTTGATTTTGTAGATCATTCCGGCGTGCTGCATGTCGATCGGCGTCTGGGGACGGGGAGGAACTCCAAGAGTCTCGTTGTTTCTGGTCCACCAATATTCGGCGTCGGCCTCGTTCATGAAACAGATGAGCCAGTCATATCCCGAGTTTGCCGGTGCCGCGGCAAAGTGAACAGTGGCCGGGTCACCTAGTCCCGAAGGGGACTGACTCTTGAACATTCGCAACGATGCCGAAGTGCCAAGTAGTGACAATCCAATGACAATACCGACAACCGGCAGGACAATGAGGAGGTCAAAGGCCGTCACACAAAGCCGGATTCTACGGGACTGAGTAGGTGCAGACATGCTCACGGACGGGTTCCTCCCACCGCGCGATCGAACTGAATAAGGACTGGGCGAACATGTGTTGCGGTAATCGACTGCGCATCGAATGTCGAGTGATTCGGCGCCATTAGCGTCACCGGATAATTGGGAGCAAGTCCTTCATCGAGCATGAGCGCAGAGGGAACGCTGAGTCGGCTTATGTGAGGAGCGCCCAGCCCCGACCGCATGGGCACGACAAGATCATTGAGCTCTAGCGCCTGGTTTGTAACAGTGCTGTACGTCGGCTTTGTAACCATCAGGCCAAGTGTGTCGGGAATGCCGACGATCGTGAATGTCACCGTGCTTTGTGTATCGATATTGACGCGCAATGCTCTCCTAACAAATTTGTAGGACACAGTGCCCAGAGCCGACATATCCGTGGACGTACTTGGCACGAACATGGGGTATTGCTCAAGGAATGTAATCATGCCATCGCCATCCCAGTCCGCGTCGCTCGCAATCCAGCTGATACTGGACGCCGTGACACTGCAAATTGGGTAATTGATGGCTATTGGCATCGAACATCTGCTGCGTGGTTAGGTACCGATCGCAGTCGTAGTACAACTTGAAGGAACCCACCGTCAGCAGCCATGTGCTGGCGTTCATACCGATATCCGAAAGAAAGTCATCAATGCTTGGTGTGCCGACAATATTCACATCTCCAGGCACTGCACCATGGACTCTACTTGCCACATTCAGATCTCCCATCGGGCTGCCGTTGTGCGGCGTGGCCAGCGTAACCAAAGACGCGATTGGCTGGTGGCTGTCTCCGGGAGCGAACGCGGCGACGGACTGCTCGAAGGCTTGCCAGTTGCTTGAAATCTGATGCCTTGCCTGCAAACCGCCCATGCTGTGCCCGACAATGTGTATGCGAGATACGCCGTTTCGCTGAAGCGACTGACGCACGTACCACTTCATCATGGTGTTGGTCAACGCTCGATCTGGCGACGCATGCGACAAGTTTGTGGTGTTATTCGGCCAAGGTGGCTGAGACAAATTTAGGTTGCCCCTGTCCCAGCCTCCGAGGTTAACGAACGACAAGACAATTCCAGCATCATTAAGCGTTGAGCTTGCTTGATTGCGTGTCCAAAACGCCTGGTCTGACGCACGACCATGCACCATCAGCACTGGTGAAACGATGCGGACACTCAACTCTGCGCTAGCAATTGATGCGCAGTTTCTGCAAACACTTGCGGGTGATTGAAATGGAGCCAGCGGCGCTGGATTCAAGCTGACGACATTCTGTGCAGGTGTTGGCAACGAAGCATCGAGCACTGGCTGAGGTTCGGATCCAGGATGCGTTGGAAACCGAACATATGCCAGTGGGATTTCGCAACTCCAATCAATCCATTGTCCGGCGGTGGGTGGTATGAGTCCGCCCGATTGCGGGGGCGGGAAAGTTGCAATGCCGGGAGCAGTATTGTAAGTATCGTTTCGAGTCAGTCGCCAGATGTCCTGCACCCAATAGCCGTTAAAATAAACTCGAAGCGGTGAAGAGACGGAGCATGATGACGTGTCTTCATCGACAAATACTCGCATACGTAAACAAGTTGAGCGCCATCTTCACTGGTGCCGATCGACAAGCCTTGGAATGAATTGACTTCGCCCACATATCGATCGATCGGGATATTGATGCTGACAGCTTCGCCCTGCCGAGGATCGCGGCATTCTTCGCCTGAGGCCGGATTGGGCTCGGACCGAAAAGTGCGATCATCCTTGACAAAGGCATCCGGCGGCACCGGCGGGACGGTTCCGTAGGGCGGCGGGGTCCCGCCGCCGGGCAGGCAATAGACGACGTAGAAGTTGTTGGGACCCGATGCCGGCGGTGCCCAGCCCGGGGGCGGGCAGGAACCCTGCCCCTCGGCGCGACGAGGAAGGGCGGTGACCAGCACGGCGACGAGCACGAGAAGATTCAGGAGGGTGCGACCGGGCATGGTGGCTCCGAATTGGGTGGTGAACATGGGAGCATTCCAACGGTACGACAATGTGTCAAGTGCCGATGCGAGAATTCAACCCGAGGATGCTGGTGTCGCAGTTACGTGGTGGAAACTTCATCAAAGCGGACGTGTTCCGAGTGTGGTGTGGCGAAGTGTTGATCGGGGCCCAGCGGCCCTCGTTCATGGCCCCTTTCCCAGGTGGAGAGGGGAGATCAGAGACTCAATCCCAGATTCGCTTGAACTCGGCCTTGGTCGTGCCCGCCTTGGGGAAGACCGTGAGGAAGGCGTTGAGGCCGGAGGGGTCGTCGGGCTCGTCGAAGAAGAGGTTGTCGGTGATGTTCTTGCCCGCGGCGTTCTTGTAGGTGACCTCGACCGGGTCGTAGCGCGTTTCTGTGTTGACGTGGCCGTCGTTGTAGGCGATGTTGCCTTCCCAGGTGCGACGGCTGCCGTGGATGAGGAAGGTGTTGGTGCCGGGGTTGTTGAGGATGGGCGAGCCATCGGCGCGAAGGCCGGTGATCTCGGGGCCGCGGTTGCCGATGAGGGGCTCGGTGGCGCTGAAGGTGTTGCCGTACTTGCCGGCGGCGCGGCGGACATCGTCCGGCGCCATCATGGCGTAGGAGGTGTGGCCGGGCGTGTTGGGCTTGGTGGAGGTGAAGTCGACCGAGAGCGAGGGGTCCCAGAGGGCCTTTGCGGGGTTGGCCGCGACGGAGGGGTTGGTGGACGCGTAGGTGTCGCAGACCTTGATGCTGCTGCTGACTTCTTGGGGAGAGACGAGCAACTCGGTTGAGATAAAATTGTTGTAGACGAGGACGGAGAGGATGTTGGACTGTGTGTTTTTGGCGTCGGCTCCGGTGCGGTCGGCGGCGATGGTGGCGTTGTCGGCGTCGAGGACGGAGGGAAGCGGGAACACGTCCTTGTTGCTGTTGGCGAAGACCATCATGGCCTGGGTGATGTTGCGGACTTGGGTGGCGTCTTTCATGCCTCTGCCGCACGTGCAACGTGCGCGGCCGACAAACATGGTGAACACGATCCCGACCAACACGAAGGACAGGATGGCGACCGCAACGTCAATAAGGGTTACGCCGTGAGGATGGCGCGTGCGCATAGGACAACCTCTACGAGAGGCCCCGCGATGGGCGGGGCGGTTTGGATGTGGTGGACCCCTACGAGAGAGCCCGAGGGCTATCCGCAGGGTCGGGGGTTGGGGTTGCAGGTGATTGCAGCGCTAAGCGAAGGGGTTAACGATCCCAACGCCCTCAATAGTCGGGCGGCTCTGCATGTCTTCGGTGTAGAGCTTGGTCACGCCAGCCTCGGCGCATGCTGAGATGAGCAGAGCGTCCCAGTGGGAAACGCCGGCAGTGGTCTGGATCTGAAGTGCCCGATCGAGCACGGCGATAGTGGGCAGCGCGACGCGAAACCGTGTGCGTACGGACGTAATGGCGAGCCGATAGTCACCACGGAATCGACCGTCTCGGGCCATCGTGTTGAGCACAGCACCGATTTCGCACGCTACCTGCCACGGGATCACTGTGCTTTCGACCGGAAGCGTCGTCAGCAACTCCAACGCCTTGCGTCGCTTGGTGTCGTCGTGGGCGTCGAGCGAATACGCGAGGATGTTGGTGTCAACTGCGTTCATGCATCTGGTCGCGGGTCAGCTTCGTTCCACCGGAGTTGAACGCTCCAGACTCGCTAATTCGTCGGATCTCTTCCATGGCGCGACGGCCGATCTCAGCGTTCCATGCATCGGCACGAACGCGGGCGATGCCGCGTGCGCCTTCGGGAAGGTCCACCGCGCCCTCGGGCTTGAGGACGCCGCCCTCGTAGATGAAAGGGATGTCCTGATCGCGGTCCATGCCGAATGATAAGCCGGGACTGGTCATCGCAGTTAATGCATGTCCAAACCCGGAATTACGCTACAAAATCCGGCGGCTGCGGGGATAGCTGCCGAGCACCAGCAGTTCGCGGCAGTGTTTGCGGGTCGCGGCGATGGCCTTCATCACGTGCTTGTCGGTTTGGTGGCCTTCGGCGTCGATGAAGAAGGTGTAGGTCCAGTTGCTGCGGCCGCTGGGGCGCTTGTCGATGTGGGTGAGGTTGACGTGGGCGGCGTGGAAGTCACCGAGGACCTTGACGAGCGCGCCGGGCTTGTTCAGCGTGGTGAACATGATCGAGGTCTTGTCGTCGCCGCTGCGCTGGGCGGGGTGGCGTGAGATGACATAGAAGCGTGTCAGGTTGTGGGGGTGGTCCTCGATCTTCTGGAAGAGGATGTTGACGCCGTAGAGCTCGGCGGCGAGGGTGCTGCCGATGGCGGCGCTGGTGCGCTCCGCCTCGGGCTTGGCGGATTCCTCGGCGACCATCTGCACGGCGCGCGAGCTGGAGGCGACGGGGACCTGTTCGGCCCGGGGGTACTGTGTCGCGAGCCAGTTGCGGCACTGGCTGAAGACCTCGGGCTTGGAGTAGATCCGCTTAACGCGGCTGGGGGGGCAGTTGGCCAGCAGGGCGTGATGCACTTCCATCTGCACCTCGGCGTAGACGTGGATGTGCCCGTGCGCAGCGGCGAAGCTATCAAGCGTCTCGGTGACCGAGCCGTGGATGGAGTTCTCGATCGGGACCATGCCGTAATCGACGTGGCCGCGCTGGACTTCGGTGAAGACGCCGGCGATTTCGTGGAGGTCCTCGAACTCGACGGAGGAGCCGAAGTGGCGGACGGCGGCGAGGTGGGAGTAGCTGCCGCGGGGGCCGAGGAAACCGATGGCGAGGGGCTTCTCGAGGGCGAAGCTGCCGGACATGATCTCGCGGTAGATCCCCTCGATGGTGCGGTTGCTCAGCGGTCCGGCGTTGGAGCCGAGGACGCGCTTGAGGACATCGGCCTCGCGGTGCGGAGCGTAGATGGGGATGTTGTTGGCGCGTTTGTACTTGCCGACCTCGACGACGAGCTGTGAGCGCGCGTTGAGCAACTCCACCAACTGGCGGTCCATGGCATCGATGCGTGTGCGCAGCGATCCCAGGTCCGCGGCTGTGGGTGGCGGAGACGAAGTCGGCGCGGAGGATCTCCGTTTGGCGCGAGCCATGCCGTGGCATTATCGGCGATCGGCGCCCGCGTCCGAAGGACGCGGGGCGTCAAACGTCGTTACTTGCCCTTCTTGGACATCTGGCCGCGGCCGGTGAGCAGCCACTCGATGCTGGTGCCGGTGGCCTTGCAGAACGGGTCGACGAAGGCGATCGCGACGGCGTTCATGCCCTGGAACCAACGGCGCACCGACTCGTGGTGGAAGCCGGTGGCGTTGGAGACGCCGCGGATGTTGTACTTGCCGTCGGCGGCCTGCCAGAGGCGCTTGGCGATCTCGTCGTGGACGCGATCGACGTTGACCTTCGGCTTGGCGGCCTTGGTTGCCTTCTTGGCGGTGCGGGAGGTACGGCTACGAGTTGTTTTGGAAGCCATTGCCCCATCATACCCCACGGATACCCATCTACGTGGATCCATCCGGAAAAAATATTTTTTAATCCGACCCCCTTCTGGGGCATGGAAATGTCAGGGGTCTTGTTGGGTTGAAGTGCGTGGATTGCGCGAGGCCCGCGCGGGGCGAGCGAACGTTACTGGTTTGGCTGGCACAGCTTTCGAGGAGTCGGTCTCTTCTGCTGCGGCAAGCGGCGGGAGGATTGGGTTGCCGTGCGCGTCGCGCGGCAGGCGGGCCGAGAGAGCCTTCCAGATCGTGGCATCGTCGGCGAAGGCGATCCAGTGCGCGGGGAGCTTGGACTGCAGCATCGGGCCCTTGCCGGAAACGAGCCACACGATGCTGACGCCGGTGAATTCGCAGAAAGGCCACAGGAAATGGGCGGGTGCGGGGGAGAGGCCGCGCAGCCAGCGTCGCACCGATTCGTGGTGGAAACCCGTGCCCGTGCCGACCTGTCGGATCGAATGATCGAAGCGCCGACAGATCTGTTGGATGCGCGCGGTGATCGCCTCGGCGAGGCCCGCGGGGGAAGCCAGGCGGTGCGAACTGTCGGCGGGGTCGTCGCCCGCCGGGCGTGGCGGGTGGTGCGCCGCGGCGGCGCTGTGGCGCGGCGTAACCGCGTGGTTCGGGTGCACCGCACGGCGCTTGGTTGGTGCGTGGGGTTCGGTAGGGCGTGTATGCATGGTCCGTCACTCGTGGGTGGGAGAAGAGGGACTCCGACTTGGACTGGTCGCTCCCCGACCGACTCGTGTGAGCGGAATCTGCGAGAAAATCAGATGTTACGGTAAAAATCCCTAGAAGCGGGGTCGAGAGTCCACGTTTTGACGCCGCGGGCGGGGTTGGCCGGGTTGCGCATCGTTACACTGCCATGATGCGAACTGGAATTCTCGGGGTCGCGGCGGCGGCCATGATGACGATCGCGGCGACTGGTCAGCCCGCGCCGGCGGGTCCGCCGGTGGGGTACTACCGCCAGCCGGCTGTGCATAACGAGTTGATTGTTTTTGTCGCTGAGGGAGACTTGTGGAAAGTCCCAGTGAAAGGCGGGGTCGCAACACGGCTGACGAGCCACCCGGGGGATGAGGGGATGCCGGCGATCTCACCGGACGGGATGACGGTGGCGTTCACCGCGCAGTACGAGGGGCCGACCGAGGTCTACACGATGCCCGTGGCCGGTGGGCTGCCGGAGCGGCGGACGTTTGATGGTGCGCGGGCAGGCGTTGTTGGGTGGACCCCAGACGGCAAGGTGCTGGCGACGACCGATCGCTTCAGCACGCTCCCCAATATCCAGTTGACGATGATCGATGCGAAAACGGGGACGCGCGAGCGCGTGCCGCTGGAGCAGGCGAGCGATGGCGCGGTGGACCCGGAGAGCAAGACGCTGGTCTTCGCGCGGCTGCCGTTCCAAGGTTCGAGCACCAAGCGGTACAAGGGTGGGTTCATCCAGCACCTGTGGAAGCTCACGCCGGGGGAAAACGAGGCGACGGAACTGCTGAAGGAATTTGAGGGCACGGCCAAGCGGCCGATGTGGTGGAAGGGGCGGGTCTATTTCCTGACCGACCGCGACGGTCACATGAACATCTGGTCGATGCTGCCCGACGGGGCGGACCTGAAGCAGCATACCCAGCAGAAGGGCTTTGACGTGCTGGGGGCGTCGCTGGATGCAGGGCGCGTGGTCTACCAGCTTGGGGCGGACCTGTGGATGTACGACATCGCGGCGGACAAGGCCGCGATCGTGCCGATCGCGCTGGACACGGACCTTGACCAGCTCCGCGAGAAGTGGATCGACAAGCCGATGGACTACCTGACCAGTGCGCACGTGTCGCCTGACGGCGATCGTGTCGTGTTGACGGCACGGGGGCGGGTGTTCGTGGTGCCGCACCGGCAGGGGCGGCTGGTGGATGCGGGGCGCGATGATGCTGTTCGCTACCGCGATGCGCGGTTCAGCGCCGATGGCCAGTCGGTGCTGGTCCTGAGCGACAAAACGGCCGAACTGGAGATCTGGAAGCTGCCGGCCAACGGTGTGGGGCCGGGTGAGCAACTCACCACCGACGGGCACGTGCTGCGCTGGGGGGCGATCCCGTCACCCGACGGCAAGCACATCGCCCACCACGACAAGAACCAGGAACTGTGGATCTATGACGTTGAGAAGAAGACGAACGTGAAGATCGACAGCGATCCTTTCGACGACTTTGCGGACATGGAGTGGTCGGGGGATGGGCAGTGGCTGGCGTACGTGAACCAGGCCAAGAACATGTTCCGCATCGTGAAACTGTACAGCGTCGCCACGGGGCAGGTGACACAGGTGACGACCGACCGCTTTGACAGCTACAGCCCGGCGTGGAGCCCCGACGGTAAGTGGCTTTACTTTCTCTCCGACCGCACGCTGCGGACATTGCAGCCAAGCCCGTGGGGGCCTAACGCGCCCGACCCGTTCCTGGATCAGACGACCAAGATTTATGCGCTGGCGCTGAAGCCGGGGGAACGCTGGCCGTTCTTGCCGCGGGATGAGGTGTGGGCGGCGAAAGAGAAGGCGTTGAAAGAAAAGGAGAAAGAAAAGGACAAGGAGAAAAAGAAAGAGGACAAGCCCAAGGAGGGCGACGCCAAGCCCGCCGATGCGCCCAAGGCCGACCAGCCCGACGCGGCAAAAGACAAGGATGGCAAGGACAAGCCCAAAGAGAACGGCAAGGGTGATGAGAAGCCCAAGGCCAAGCCGGTGGAGATCGCCCTCGAGGGGATCACCGAGCGGATCTTTGAGGTGCCCGTCGAGGCGGGGAACTACTCGTCGCTGAGCGCGACCGAGAAGGCGCTCTTCTGGCTCTCGACGCCCGCGGCGTTCGAGCGCAAGAGCGAACTCAAGGCCGTCGAGATCAAGAACGAGAACGTCGAGGTCAAGTCGGTGATGGGTGACGTCGTCGCCTACGAGTTGACGCAGGACGGCAAGAAGATGCTCGTCCGCAAGCGCGACGTGATGTACATCCTGGATGCCGCTGCGGCGCCGGCAAGCGATCTGGACAAGAAGTCGGTCAACCTCGGAGGCTGGACGCTGTCGCTGGTGCCGCGACTGCAGTGGCGGCAGATGTTCGTCGATTCGTGGCGGCTGATGCGCGACTATTTCTACGACCGCAACATGCACGGGGTGGATTGGGCGGCGATGCGGGAGAAGTACCTGCCCTTGGTGGACCGTGTGACGACGCGAGCGGAACTGAATGACGCGATCGCGCAGATGGTCGGCGAGCTTTCGACGCTGCACATTTTCGTCCGCGGCGGCGATGCCCGGGGCGGTCCCGACCGCGTGACCGTGGCGGCGCTTGGGGGCATTCTCGATCGCGACGAGGCGGGGGGGGGGTATCGCGTGGCGCGGATCTTCTCGTGCGACAGCGAC
>JBOHNM010000086.1:0-17999 GCA_050730675.1 Phycisphaerales bacterium
GGGCATGCCCGCGGCCCCGGGGGCCCTGTCGATCGCGACGGGCGTTGACCCGACGCCGCCGGTGTTCCCGCACGTGGACGGCTCGGGCGGGGTGGGCGGCGATGCCGGCTCGGGCGCAATCGTGCTGGGCGTACTGTCCACGGGAATGGGCTCGGGCGTGTTCAACTCCGGCACCATCGATTTGTCGGGCGCCAACGGTCAGTTGGGCGGGGTTCTGCTGTACAACGCTCCCCTGACCAACACGGGCCTCTACCTGGCCACCTCGCCGGCGCTCTACACCGGCTCGGCGTCGACCGCGGACTTCTTCTACACGGGTGGTTCGGGCGGCGGCGGCGGCGGCTCGGGGGGCGAGATTGTGCCGGCTCCGGGCGCGGCCGCGATGCTGGCGATGGCGGGCGTGATCGGCGCTCGGCGTCGTCGTCGGTGATGAATTGATCACCAATGGAACGACACGGACCGCGGCGAGGGCCGCGGTCCATTTGTTTTTGGGATGGATGCTTGAGGACGTGCTCAGTGTGCTGAGGCGGGCGCGGGAGTCGGGGACGGCTGCGTTGGCTGGCCGAGGTTCATCTGTGCCCGCAAGAGGAAGAGCATGGCGGCGATCACGCAGCCGATGAGAACGCCGAAGCCGTAGGTCTTGAGGCGCTCGATGTAGCGGCGGCGCTCCGCTGCTTCCTGGGCAGGGACGGGTGGAGCATCGCGGAGGAGCTGGGGTTCCTGGAGACGGGGCATTGGGGAGTCTAGGGAGGAAGGTGAAAGGGGTTTCCGCCGGGAAATCCCCGTGAAACAGCGAGAATCAGCGGGATTGTGTGGATTCATCCCCTGATTGTGGCAGAGTTAACGTGGCTGCGGCATCTCCCGCGGCGACATTGGAGAGAGAGTCCATGCACACGATGAAACTGGTGGGCGCGGCGGTTGTCGCTTTGGCTTCCGCGTCGGCCTTGGCGCAGGTCAATCGCGATATCAATTCGTACGTGCTGTTCGCGCAGACGGACCTGAGCTTCAAGGGGCGGGACGCAGATGTGACACGCGGGTTTATCATCGGCGGCAACGTCGGCGTGAACCGCATCGACCCGACGCCGGGAGACTCCAACCACCAGCTCCGCATGGGCGGGGGCGGCAGCTCGCACCCGGTGGTGATGTCTCCGGGGACGCAGGTCGTATCGGACTCGATGGCGCTGGGCGGCAACGACGTCACGGTCTGGGACATGTACGCAAATGTGTGGGGGAACACCAACCTGCAGGCGAACCGCAATTCGGGTCCCACCGCGTTCACGCCGGCGATCGTGGCGTCGCTGCCGAGCCTGGGGTTCACGCCGAACCGCGTGATCACCAACGGAGCGCTGGACTATGTGCTCGCCAACGGCGGCTCCGCGACGTTGCCGGTCGGCACGTACCGCGATGTGACGGTGCAGAACGACGGCACGTTGACGCTCGGCGCGGGGATGTATGACCTGCGCAACCTTCGATGCGGGCAGGACGTGACGATCATCGTCACCGACCAGACCATTCTGCACATCGATGGCGAGTTTTCGATGGGCAATGACGGATTCTTCGGTGTCGGCACGCAGGGGCTGGCCCAGGTCTTCTGCGGCTCGTACCAGGTCGGGGCCAACGACGCGTCGATCCACTTCAGCCGTCGCACCGAGGCGCACGGGTGGTTCTACGCGCCCAACGGCATTCTGAATCTCGGCAACCACACGGATCTGTTCGGCCGCTTCTGGGCCGACCAGATCGGCAGCGACTTCAACGTCAACGTGACCTACACGCCGACGCCGGGGGCCGCGGGGCTGATTGCGCTGGGCGGGCTGGTGGCGGCGCGACGTCGCCGGTGATCGACCGAGTGCGAATCAGAAGCCCGGCCCACCGCTGGGCTTCCGCTGCTTCTTGCTCTTCTTGTTGGCGCGGACGCCGGGCATGCCGGCCTTGCGCTCGGGCTTTTGGCCGCGACCATCGCCCCCCTCGCCGTCGAGCTCCGAGCGGCGGAGTTTCGTGCGAGTGCCCAGCGACGGTGGCCCTTTGCCGGCGCGAAGGCCGCGGGCCTGGTCGCGGAGCTTGGCGGCTTTCTCGAATTCCATGGCCGCGGCGGCCTCGAGCATCTCTTCCTCGAGCATGCGGATGAGTTCGGCGGTCTCGTACTCGGGCTCGGAGCGGACGGCGGCGGAGCGGGCGGTGCGCTGGGCGCGTAGTTCCAACTCCATGCTGTTGCGGATGGCCTTCTGGATCGTCTGCGGCGTGATGCCGTGCTGCGTGTTGTACGCGACCTGCTTCACGCGGCGGCGCTCGGTCTCGCCGATGGCGGCGCTCATCGCGGGGGTCATCTTGTCGGCGTACATGACGACATGGGCGTTGACGTTTCTCGCGGCGCGGCCGATGGTCTGGATGAGCGACGTCGGCGAGCGGAGGAAGCCCTCCTTGTCGGCATCGAGGATGGCAACGAAGGAAACCTCGGGCAGGTCGAGGCCCTCGCGCAGCAGGTTGACGCCGACGAGCACATCGAACTCTCCGCGGCGGAGGTCGGAGAGGATCTCGAGGCGCTCAAGGGTCTCGATCTCGCTGTGGAGGTAGCGGACGCGCAGCCCCTTCTCGTGGATGTAGAGCGTGAGGTCCTCGCAGAGACGCTTGGTGAGGGCGGTGACCAGGACGCGCTCGCCGCGCTTGACGACGGCCTCGCAGCGCGCGATCAGGTCGGGGACCTGGCCGTCGGCGGGGCGGACCTCGATGACGGGGTCGAGCAGACCGGTGGGGCGGATGACCTGCTCGGCGACCTCGCCGCCGACCTTGTCGAGTTCGTACTTAGCGGGCGTGGCGCTGACGAAGACGAGCTGCGGGATCGCCTGCTCGAACTCCTCGAACTTGAGCGGGCGGTTGTCGAGGGCGCTGGGAAGGCGGAAGCCGTGCTCCACGAGCGTCTGCTTGCGCATCTGGTCGCCGTTGTACATCGCCCGGACCTGCGGCAGCGTCACATGGCTCTCGTCGATGATCATCAGCCAGTCGCGCTCGGGGCGGCGGGCAACGCGGACCAGCGGCACCGGTGCGCGGGCGGCCGCGGCGGCGGCCAGATCGGCGTCGAGATTCTTGTTCGGCTCTTCGGGCTCGATGTTTGAGGACGCATCGTCGGGCGAGTAATCAAAGTAGTCCATCAGTGTGGACGGCTTGCTCCCCTTGGCGCGGCCCTCCAGGTGGCGCGAGTAGTTTTCGACACCGTTGCAGTAGCCGACCTCTTCGAGCATCTCGAGGTCGTACTTGGTGCGGGCGAGGAGGCGCTGGGCCTCGAGGAGCTTGCCCTGGTTGCGGAGTTCGTCCACGCGCTGGGTGAGTTCCTCGCGGATGGTGACCAGCGCGTGCTTGAGCTTTTCTTCCTCGGTGACGTAGTGCTTGGCGGGGAAGATGAAGGCCTGGCGCTCCTCGGCGATTTCCTCGCCGCTGGTGGGGTTGACCAGGCGGATGGTGTCGACTTCATCACCAAACAATTCAATGCGGATGGCGTAGGTCTCGTACGCCGGGAAGACCTCGAGGACGTCGCCGCGGACGCGGAACTGGCCGCGCTGGAACTCGATCTCCGAGCGGCCGTACTGCATGGCGCTGAGGGTGAGCAGGAAGCGGCGGCGGTCGAGCTTCATGCCCTTCTCGACGGTGAGCACCTTGGCGCCGTACGCCTCGGGCGAGCCGAGGCCGAAGATGCACGAGACGCTGGAGACGACGATGGTGTCGCGCCGCGAGAGGATGTTGCTGGTGGCGGCCAGGCGCAGCTTGTCCAGGTCGTCGTTGCGGCTGGAATCCTTCTCGATGTAGATGTCGCGCTGAGGGATGTACGCCTCGGGCTGGTAGTAGTCGTAGTACGAGACGAAGTAGGACACGGCGTTGTGCGGGAAGATCTCCTTCATCTCCTCGTAGAGCTGGGCGGCGAGGGTCTTGTTGTGGCTCAGGATGAGCGTTGGCCTTTGCAGCCGCTCGATCACGTTGGCCATCGTGAAGGTCTTGCCCGTGCCGGTGGCGCCGAGCAGACAGGCGTGGGGGTGCCCGGCCGACAGGCGCGAGACGAGCGACTCGATCGCCTGCGGTTGGTCGCCGGTGGGTTTGAAGGGGGAAACGACCTGGAATGGACGTGTGACGCGGAGCACGCAGCAACTGTAGGGGAAGACGAACAGGCGACCAGTCGAGAGAGAGAGGCAGAACGGCTATGCATGGGTGGTTACTGAGTGGGAACGGTGGTCACCTCTGGCGCTGCTATCTTGCAGCATGGGTGAAGTCATCCGATGTCCGTGGGCCAAGCCCGGCCTGTACGCCAAGTACCACGATGAAGAGTGGGGCGTGCCGCTGCACGACGACCAGGCACTCTTCGAGATGCTGATCCTCGAAGGAGCGCAGGCGGGGTTGAGTTGGGAGACAATCCTCAACAAGCGCGAGGCGTACCGCGCGGCGTTCGACGGGTTCGACGCCGCGAAGATCGCCAAGTACGACGCCCGTCGGCGCGCGAAGCTGATGAACAACGCGGGGATCGTCCGCAACCGGCTGAAGATCAACGCGGCGATCGAGAACGCCAAGGCGTACTTGAAGGTGCGCGAGGAATTCGCTGGCAAGGGCGGAGGCAAGGGCGGTAGAGCGGGCGGGTTCGATGTCTATATCTGGTCGTTCGTCGGCGGCGAGCCGATCGTGAACCGCCGCAAGTCGCTCAAGGAAGTTCCCGCGCAAACGGAAGTCTCCGACGCGATGAGCAAGGACCTCAAGAAACGTGGGTTCAAGTTCGTGGGTTCGACGATCTGCTACGCATATATGCAGGCGGTAGGGATGGTGAACGACCACTTGGTCTCGTGTGCTTGGCACAGCGCCGAGCATAAGAGAAAACGCTGATACGAGCCCCGAACGAAGCGAGTGGAAGTCCCTTCACGAGCGTTCACACCCTCTCGGCCACGCCGCACTCCGGGCACGGCGACTCAGCGGACAGGCCCGCGCGGTTGTACCCGCACTTTCCGCACCGGCCTCTCCGTCGGCGCTGCCAGCCGCGAGCAGCACCAGCAATCCAGAACATCCACGCCCAGAATGCCGTGAAGATCGCAAAATCGGCGAGCAAACCGGCCCAGATCGGCGTTGCGGGTAACAGGCGGGGCGATTCGTCGGTGCCGCCGACACGGACAGCGCCCTCGGGTTTAGGCTCTCCAAATGCAATGCTGTCATCGATCCTGCATGCGATGCAGCGGAGGGGCACGCCATAGGCGACAGAGAAGACTTGGCCGGGCCGAGTCGCCGTCTCGCGCGCCCACGCGGGCATGGACTCAAGGTCGAGCGTGTCACGCAAGGGGAACGGTTGCGCACTGGCGGCTTCCGCGGGCCTCACGGGATCTCCTTCTCTTCCACTTGGGCGGACATCATTGAGAAAGTATGGCGAACGCATCCACACCGTGCGAAGCGCAGAAACGCTGCGATAAACAAACGCGCCGTCCCCGTGTTGGTTGTTAGCAGCGGTGACGCGGAACGTCCGGCTGCTCAGCCGAAGCACCCCCGATTCCAAATGCACGGGCCAAGGCGCATCAAGTAACGCAGCGCCCAATGAAGTCGTCGCCACCGTTACGCTGGCGGCGATGAGCACCGCGACAGTCCGACGCCGGAATCTTGCATTAAGTGCCAAGAGTTCGCTACGGCAAAGTGTAGCTGTTCAGGTCGCAGGGGTCAGGCACTCCCGTTGGGCGCGGGCAAGGGGGCGCGGCGGGTTGGGGCGGTGGCGAGGGGGGTGCGGGAGGAGGGGCGCAGCACTGTTGGAGCCGCTTCTTGAATCGCTCCCAAGCATTGTTGGGATCATCAACTGGAAGTCTTCGAGGGTTCGGATCGCGATCGCGCCAGAACGGCGGCAGTTCTGCCGGCCACCTGGATCGATCCGGCGGGTCCAAAATTGGGTCGTTGATTTGCGGCACGGAACCATCATCGCACCATCCGCGGTATCGCGCTTTGATGCGTTCCATGAACCGCCGGATCATCTCCTTCTGCTGCTGGAGCGTCAGGACGCTTCCCTCGATACACATGGAGTCGCTTGTTTCGCCTGTCTGCGGATCGATCAAGTAGTAGCACCACGGGTTGGGTCCGGTCCGCACCATTACGAAAGAGTGGCCGGAAATCTTGCCATTGGCGCACTTCCACGTGATGCCGCAGTACACCATCCCGGGCCTGTTCGCTGCTTCATACCTGGGCAGCAAAGCATGCTTCAACCACGCAATGAGCGCCCACGCGGCATCTCTGCAGCAGTACGTGGCGGTGTTGTCGGGTACGTCTGGTCCACAACCGATGTACAGCCCATCAGTGGGGTCGGAGATGCACTTGAGTTTGGACCAGCAATAGGCTTCCTCGATGATGGGCCGAAAGGCGTTTGGTGCGGGCGGAGCAGGGGGTGGCGGCGCCTCGCCGAAGTAATCCTCCTTGATCTTGAGGTTCTCCGACACCAACTTGCCGTTCTCGTCAACATACGCCGCTGTGACTTGGTACTTCTCGCTGACGAAGTACGCCTCCATGATCGCGTTCAGATGCTTTTCCGAAGCGATCGGGTCGCTGGTGTTTGAGGTAACGACCTTTCCGATTGTGGAGTATTCGCGGATTGCTGGCGAACCACCGCGTCGTCGCGCAGGAGGTCGGTGATGCCGTAGTACGCAATATCGAACGGGTCCGTATTTAGTCTGTGGCCGTACAACTCGCCGAAGATCGCCAATTCCGGATAGAAGAGGGACCGGAAATCCATCAAGGGACAGTCGGGATCAACCAGCCCGTCGAGGGCGTCCGCGGGGTCGGTGCCGGCATCGGTCGCATCGCACACCCGCGCGATGTAATCTACCTTGTACTGCCGCACGCCAGCGAGCGTCCGGTCACACGTATTGCAGACGACTTGGGCAGTGGCGCCCATCGTGACTGCCAGAGTCGCCCCCACTGCGACAGCAAGCGACGTCCACGCGCGGTTGAATGTGATCATGGGCGCGAGTGTACTGACTTTGGCGTTCCTGTCAACCGACGGGCCATGCGCGATTCCGTGGCATCCGTTCGCAAGGCGATTGGGAGAGGAACCAGCCAGTCCCCCATTCCCGGGAAGTGGCTCAACAGCGTGGCGGTCAGTACACGGGTGGAGGCGAGCCTGGCCGCCCTCCAGAAGCCATCGCGCGCTCGGGTGGACACCCCTTTGCCGTATCTGAGCTGACCTTCGCTGTGGAAATGCAACACGCCCGGGTCGGGGTGCGCGGCGTTGCGGTGGATGAATGGACCGTTGACATGGGCGGGAGAGTCGCTCTCGCGCGTATGGAACGCTGTGCCTCGGGAATGGTCAGTTCCCGGACAGGACGTGTGAATCTGCGCCGACTGGCGCGACCCATCTACGTGTTTTTTATGCCTCTCGTGGATGTGGCACGCAAGTCTTGGGGACCTCGTCTCCAATGCAATTGACCGAATTGTCGCCCCGTAGGACGGGGCAGAAGGACGCTCGCCCCAAACCCCCGGAGGATTCCGGGTCGTCTCGTCGTTCTCGCTTTTCTCTGTGAAACTCTCCGTACTCTGTGTTGAACCGCCTTGCGGATTTCACCCCTGCATCGCCCCGATCAACTCGCGCGGTTTCCGCTGCGCCAGCCGCACCGCCGTCGGCAACGCCGCCAGGATCGTGATCACCGTCACCGCGCCCCACCCCGCAACCAGCGGCCACAGCGGCGGCTTGAAGGGGATCTCGATGCCGACCGACACCTGCGTGATGTTCTGGCCGCCCCATGCCGCCTGCAGGCCCAGGCCTGTGCCGAGAATGCATGCAGTGATCGCGATGAGCAGCGCCTCGGCCAGGACCAGACGCGCGAGCAAGCCGCGCGACGAGCCGACCGCCAACAGCACGCCAAACTCGAACTGGCGGGCCTGCACGCCCGCCACGATCAGATTAGCCACGCCGAAGCACGCCACCAGCAGCGCACCGATCGCTACGGCCGCAAAGACCGCCAGCGTGCCGGAGACGAACTTGCGGATCTCGGCCTTGATGCTCGCGGCGTCGCCGCCGTCGAGAATCCCAGTGCCGCGCAGCTCTTTGATATTTGCGTAGACGACAGCGTGGTCGGCTCCGGGTTTGAGGCCGATCTGGATGAGGTTGATGCCGCCCGCGCCGAATTTGTCGCGCAGATCGGCCTGTGTGCCGAAGATCGAGTTGACGGCTTGGTCGAGATAGTCCTCGCCGATCGAGAAGAACTTGCTGGCGATGTCGAGCCCCGGCGCGTTGACGACGCCCACGACGCGGAAGGAGTGTTCGCGCCCCTGGTATTTGAGTGATACCGAGTCGCCCGCGCCGATGCCGCGGGCGGTGAGGAACTCGCGAGCGACCAGGATTGCACCGCCCTTGGCGAGTTCCGCCTTGGCCGTTGCTTCATCACCCTGCACCCACTGCACGCGCGTCATGTCGAAGAACGTTTCGGGATCGAACGCGATGAACGTGGTCTGGTACTTGGTGAGCCCCGCGATCCCGAACGCCGCTTCCTTCTTGCCGTTGCGTTCGACCGAGAGGCCGAGGTTGAGCGTGCTGATCGCGCAGACCTTGTCCACGCCATCGACCTGCTTGATCCGCTCGATCGTCTTCTCCGGCATGTTGAGGCCATAGACGAACATGTCCGGGAATTGCAGCGTTTCGACCCAGTCGCTCAGGATCGCCCGACCGTTGGTCCAGATCCCCGTCATCAGCGCCAGGCCGATCATCATCGCCGCGGCGGTGAACCCGTGTCGGTACGGTGTCGCGTCCACGGTGCGGCGCAACAGCCGCGGCGGCAAGCCCAGCAGCCTCGTGATCGGCGCCGCGCACAGGCGCGTGACGAGCTTCATCACCGGCACGCCGAGCACGAAATACCCCGCGAACATCAGCGGCAGCGCGATCGTGATGTAGACCCAGAAGAGTGACTGGGTGTGCCTGAAGACCTGGATGATCGTGAGCTGCGCGATCGGCCCGATGATCCCGAGCACCACGCACGCGACGAACCACGCCGGCTTGACGCGTCGAGATCGCGTCGAAAGACCTTGGAGCGGCGTGATGCGGGCCGCGACCACCGCGGGCCAACTCGCCCCGATCAATCCTGAAGCCGTCGCGCCGATGAACGCAACCAGCACGCCCGACCACGAGAGTTGGAACCCGGCAGGGAGCTGCTCCTTGAAGATCGCGATGAGCGCCCAGGCGCCCAGCACGCCGATGGGCAGGCCGACCAGCGCCCCGACCCCGCCGATGATGAGCCCGATGTGCAGCTGCGCCCATGCGAGCACCGACTTCTCGCCGCCAATGCACCGCAGGATCGCCAGCTCTCGCGTGCGTTCGGTGACGTTGGTCGTCAGCCCCGTCATAATGATGAACGACGCCGCGAGGAAACTGATCGCCCCGGCGAGGATGAACCCGATCTGGGCCGACTGCTGGTTCTTGGCGAGCCCCGAGGTGATCCGCGATGTCGGTTCCAACACCAGCCGCTCGGGCAGTGACGGGCCGCGCAGCTTGGCGACCACTTCCGCCTTCGCCTCCGGCTTCAGCAGCACGTCGATCTCGGCCAGCCGCGGCGTGCTCTCGGCGATCGCCCACACCTGCTTCATCGTCACGTACGCGGGCGCCTTGGTGAAGATCGCTCCCAGCGCCGGCGGCTCGCAGATGCCCACCACCGTCAGCGTGATCGGGTCGCCGAAGCGTTCGACCTTCAGTTGATCGCCCAGCCGCGCATGCAGACGTTCGGCCAGCCGCCGATCGATCGTCACCTCGCCCTCGGTCGCGACGAGCCGCCCCTCAAGGATCTTGAGCGGGCGAATCTTCGCTTCGCGCACGGGGTCGATGCCGAACCCGATCGCGGCCTCGTGGTCCTTTGTCCGCTCGTTGTACAGCGCCACCGTTTCGCGGGCTCGGCCGACGGCCAGCAGCGTCTCCGGCCAGGCATCCACCGTGTCGAGTGCCTTGGCGTCGAACGAGTCCGTTCCGGGGCGGTAGACGCGAAGGTCCGCCGCGCCCACCGTTTCCCGCACACGCTGGTCGATGTTGTGATTGATCGACGAGATCGCGCACGCCACCGCGGCGATGAGCGCGGCGCACAGCGAGACCGACGCAACCAGCAGCAGCGTCCGGCTACGCCGTTGCCACAAGCTGTTGGTAGCTAGACGCCACGCCGCCCGCATCAAGTCCCTCCGCGTTGATCGTTCCCGTCACCCGCCCGTCCCGCAGCACGAAGACCTCGCGGCAGTGAGCCGCCGCCGCCGGCTCGTGCGTCACCATGATCACCGTCATGTTGTTCGCTTTGGCGATCTCGCCCAGAAGCGTCCAGAGCTTCTCGCTGCTGCGCGAGTCGAGGTTGCCCGTCGGCTCGTCGGCCAGCAGTACCGGCGGCTTGTAGAGCAGAGCGCGGCAGATCGCCACACGCTGCTGCTCGCCGCCGGACATCGCGTCAGGGCGGTGATCCGCCCGCGCGCTGACGCCGAGCGACGCAAGCAGTTCCGAGCTGCGGGCGCGCAACGTCGCTTGATCATCCCCCGCGAGCATCCCCGGAAGTTCCACGTTTTCGCGAGCTGTCAGCGTCGGGATCAGATTGAACTGCTGGAAGACGATCCCGATCTTCTTGCGCCGAAAGAGCGTGAGTTCGCGCTCGCTCATCGTGTGCAGGTCGGTCCCCGCGACGCTGAGTGTGCCGCTGTCGGGCTGGTCGAGGGCCGCCAGCAGGTGCATCAACGTGCTCTTGCCGCTGCCGGAAGCACCCATGATGGCGTAGAAGCCCGTCTCGGGGATCTCGAGGTCAACACCGCGCAGAGCTTCCACCCGGGTGCCGCCCAAGTCATAGGTTTTGTGAACATTCTGACAGCGGATCATGGGCCGCACGGTAGGACCGTTTCGCGACAGGCACGGTCTGAAAGCATGATGAGATGGGACTCACAAGGTGTCTGCCGCGGCGACTTTGCCGCACTCGGGGCAGGCGCGTCGTCCACCGCCATGCGAGAGACCAGCGAGGCTGTAGCCGCAAACGGAGCACTGATTGAATTCGATGCGGCGCAAGCGCGCGTGTCTCCGCCACAGGATCCACGTCGAGGGTGCGAGGGCCAGCAGGATCATCCAGAAGGGGATGAACACCACGCGTCCGCCTCCTGTGGGTCGCCAGCCACCCGGCCACCATTGAACTGGGAATGTGAGCCAGCCTTGATTCCGTTGAATTCCTGCGTCGATCCACTTCGAGTTCGCCGAATCTCCGCCCCAGCCGAGAATGAACCCGCCGGGGAGCACGCCCACGGCCGGACCTTTGTCGAGGCCGACGAAAGCGATGCAGTACGGCGAAATCGGCCAAGCCGCGATCAAGAAAATGACCGCTGCCGTGCATCCCCAACGCATCAGCCAACCCGACTTGCGCCGTTGCGCCGCCATGTCCAGACTGTATGGATTTTCCGCCTGCGTCAGTGCGCGGGATTGGCCGCGTCGTACTTGGTGGCATCCATCAGCTTGCTCAGCCCCGCCTTATCGGTGATCTTGATCTTGCACAGCCATCCCGCGTTGTACGGGTCGCGGTTGAGCAGTGAGGGGTCGTCCACGACGGCCTTGTTCAGTTCAATGATCTCGCCTGCGCACCCGCAGTAGACGTCGCTGGTGGTCTTGACCGACTCAACCTCACCGAGCGACTGCTCGGGGGTGAACTTGGTCCCGACCGGTTTGATCGAGACGTATGTCACGTCGGTCAGGGCGTCCACCGCGTACTGGGTCAGCCCGAGGGTCAGCGTGTCGCCGGAGACCTTGTGCCACTCGTGCGACTCGGAATACACGCGATCGGCGGGGGAGGACATCGGGGCCCTTTCTGATGGTGCCAGGGGGTCTGGGCGCGATGGTACCGCCCGCGCGGAGCCCTTTCTTTCCAGATTCCGACGCCGATTGGCATCCGTTCGCACAACGCGGTACCCTCCCGGTGCATGCTCCTCACGCTCTCGGTCAGTGCGTTGCGCTCGAAGTTGGTCCCCAGCGCCAGTGCGCCGGCGGCCATGGCGCTCACGGATGTCCCGGCCTTCGCCGCCGGAGAGCTTGGGCTGCGCGGCCTGGCGCTCCAGACCGAGTTCCTCGTCGGCGCCGACCGCATGCGCCTGACCAAGGTCCTCGAGTGCGCCGACAAGGCCGGCTGCCCCGTGCTCGTCCTCATCGAGAGCAACCCGCAGCCGCTCGCCTCCAAGGACCACGCCGTTGCCGAAGCCGCCAAGGAGCGGCTGCTGCGCGTCGCCCAAGCCGCCCAGTGGCTGGGGTGCAGCGCCTTCTCCGTGCCGGTGCTCGCCGACGACACCGACGCCGACCTCGCGCTGGTTGCCGAGCGGCTCAAGCCCGTGTCGCGCCGCGCCGAGCGGCTGGACCTGAACCTCTGCATCGCCCCGCGCGACGGCTTGACGGCCACCGCCGACCGAGTCACCGAGCTGCTCAAGAAGATCGGTGGCTTCCGCGTCGGCACGCTCCCGGACTTCGCCGCCGCCGCCGCCAGCGCCGACCCGATTCCCTACCTGCGCCGGCTGGTTCCCTACGCGTCCACGGTGCTGGTCCCCGCCGCGTTCGAAAAGAAAAAGCCCGCCAAAGGCGCCAAGGGCAAGGCCGCCAAGGATGCGCCGCCCGCCGAAAAAACTGCGCCGAGCGGCGACTACGACATGACCGAGTTCGTCGCCGTTCTCAGCGCGGTCGGCTACGAGGGCTCGGTCTCCCTCGACTACCGCGGCGACGGCGAGCCCCTCGATGAACTCAAACGCGTGCGCGAGCTGCTGGCCCAGGCCGTCGAGGCCGACCAGCCCGCGCTCAGCGACCTGGAGGCGCTGCTCGACGGCGACCTGGGTGAAGATGAAGAAGAAAAGCCCGAGATCGACGCCGAGGAGGAGAAAGAATGAACTCCTCGCTGGTCGGTCTGCGCCAGCCCGTCTCCGTCGAACCGTTGAGCACCATGCCCAGCAACCGCCTTCCACCCGCCGCGCCGCCGCCCGGTCTTCCCGACCGGCTGATCGTCACCATCGATGGCCCGGCCGGCACCGGCAAAAGCACCACGGCCCGGACGCTGGCGCAGCGACTCGGGCTGGATTTTCTCGATACCGGTGCGATGTACCGCGGGGCCGCGGCACTTGTCATCGACTACCGCGTCAATCGCGCCGATGAGCACGCCGTCTGCGACATCGTCGCCCGCAGCGACCTGCACTTCGATTGGACGACCGATCCCCCGGCGCTTCTCGCGTTCGACAAACCGTACGACCGGCGCCTGCGCGACAAGGACGTGACGGACCTCGTTTCGCCTTTGGCCGGCTTCCCCTGCCTGCGTGCGGAGATGGTCAAGCGTCAGCAGGACATCGGTCGCGACCACCCACGCCTGGTTACCGAGGGGCGCGACCAAGGCACAGTGGTTTTCCCTGATGCCAGTGTGAAGATCTACCTCCACGCCAGCAGTCTCGTCCGTGCCCAGCGCCGCTACGAGGAGCTTCGCAAGCGCGGCGTTCCCGCCGATGTCGGTCAGCTCCGGCGCGAGATCGAAGACCGCGACCAATCCGACCGCACCCGCAAAGTCGGCCCGCTCCTGGCTCCCCCCGATGCCATAAACGTCGACACCTCTGATCTCAGCTTCGAGCAGGTTGTCCTCCGCCTCGAGCAGATCGTGGTCGATCGTGTCGTCAAGTCCCACAAGGCCTGAGCCCACCCATGCTCCAGCGCCTGCGTGCATTGAACCCGGGTCGCTCGCTCGCGGCGATCCTCTACTACCACGTCTGCCAGGCGATCACCTTCACGCTGATGACCCTGGTCTTCCGCCTGCGCGTCTGGGACCGTCAGCACGTTCCTGCCAACGGTCCGCTGCTGGTCGTCCTCAACCACCAGTCGCACTTGGATCCGATCGTGGCAGGTGCCGCCGTCCGTCCCCGCCAGCTCAACTTCATGGCCCGTTCGACCCTGTTCAAGGGTCCCTTTGCGATCCTCATTCGCAGCCTCAACGCCGTGACCCTCAAGCAGGGCGCGCCCGACACCGCCGCCATCCGGGCCGCCATCGAGCAGCTCCAAGCCGGCCGCTGCGTCCTGATCTTCCCCGAGGGCACCCGTACCGGCGACGGCGCCATCCACCCCTTCAAACGTGGAGCCTGGGTCCTCATGAGCCGCGCCGGTTGCCCGGTCCTGCCGGTGGCGATCGAGGGGTGCTACGACACCTGGCCCCGCGGCACCTCCAAGCCCAAGCTCTGGGGTCAGCGCATCATGGCGATGGTCGGCGAACCAATTTCTCACGACGCCCTCAAGGCAATGGGTCCGGAAAAAGGACTCCGCCATCTAGCCGAGGTAATCGAGAAAATGCGGCTGGAGCTGGTTGGGAAGCTGGCCCGGAACGGACACCGCGTGACGACGCGACCGATCTCGGACGTCGAGGAGCCGGACTGAAAGGTCCGAATAACTACCTAATCAGGTGAAGCTTCGGCCAGTTATCGACACTTCCGGTCTACGGAGGTTGGTTTATGACGCGCTTGGGCACAAAACCCGGGGCGAAAGAGCTCGTCCTGACCTCCCATCAATCGTATTGTGGAGATGTATCGCTTGTTGGTACATATTCACTATGCGGTGTTCGTTTGGTCATCGGTTGAACGATGACCCTTGATCCGGACAATGTGATAAGTCCGGTTGCATCGGCCAATTTCAAATATGACCCTCAACGCCCAAACCCGACGTTCGCGATTCGCCTTCGGCGCCCGCCCGCGTTGGGTGGACGGCTTGGCTTTCGGCGCGGTGGTCGTCTTGGTGGCGGCTTCGGCCGTGGTGGTCAAGGAACTCTCGGCCCGCGGCGGTCAGTCGGCCCTGTTGGCGGTCAACACCCCGGATGAGCCGGTGGTGGACGAGCTGGTGGGCGACGGCGAACCCGGCTTGCCGATCGACGACCTCATGATCGTCGATCCCATGGTGAACCAGGAAAGCCCCGGCGATGAGGCCGTGCCGACAGTCACCGAGGAACTTCCGGGCTTGGCCGACACCTCGCTCCGCTTTTTCAACGGTCGCCCGGTCCGCAAGGCCCGGACGATCTGGATGACGGTGACCGCCTATTCCCCCGACTCGCGCTCTTGCGGCGACTCGGCCGACGGCATTACGGCCTCACTCCACCGCGTGGAGACCAACGGCTTCAAGCTCGTCGCCGCCGATTCGAAGATTCTTCCCCTGGGTTCGATGATTACCGTTCCCGGCTACGACACCGACCGTGTCGTTCCCGTGCTCGACCGCGGCGGGGCGATCAAGGGCTACCGCCTCGACATCCTCTTCCCGACGCACGAACAGGCCCGCAAGTGGGGCGTTAAGAAGCTCCCGATCACCGTCTGGGAGTACGCCGACGGCCTCGGCCACGGCGACTGGCGCAAGACGCGGGACTCGAAGTAAGCAGACGATCGGACGATCAGTTCATGGCAGGCGACCGGTGGAGGCACCGGTCGCTTGTTTGCTTTGGGCCGCTCGTACGCTTGGTGCATGATCGCCGGGACGATGACGCGAGCGCCGGAGTCGGTGGCGGAGTTGATGCCGCCGGAGCTGGCGGCGCAGCTCGACCGGCTGGACGTGGTGTCGCGGAAGCTCTTCGCCGGCAAGCTGCAGGGGGAGCGGCGGAGCAAGCGACGGGGTCGGTCGGTGGAGTTTGACGATTATCGCGAGTACGTTGCGGGGGACGACCTGCGCCACATCGACTGGAACGTGTTTGCCCGATTGGATCGCTTTTTTATCAAGGTCTTCCAGGAAGAGGAAGACTTGGCGGTGCATCTGGTGATCGACGCGTCGGCGTCGATGAACGCCGGCGAGCCGAACAAGCTGCTGGTGGCGGCGCGGCTGGCGATGGCGCTGGGGTACATCGGGCTGGTGAACAACAACCGGGTGCTGGCGACGGTCTTCGGGGCGGGGCCGCTGCGCCGGATGGACCCGCAGCGCGGGCGTCGCGGCACGCAACGGTTGGGAGCGTTTTTGCTCGAGCACGTCTTCGCGGGCGTATCGATGGGGGGCGAGGAGAACGCGCCGGCGGGTCCCGCGTTCAGCGCGGCGATACGGACGATCGCCGCGACGCCGGCGGGCAAGGGCGTGACAGTGGTGATCAGCGACCTGCTGGTGCCGGGCGGCTACGAGGAAGGATTGCGGGCACTCGGCGCCGGCGCTGCGGCGGGGGCGATGGATGTGCTGTGCCTGCAGCTGCTCTCATCCGGCGAACTGGACCCCGGGACGGAAGGGCGAACGCCCGGTGACGCCGAGCGCGAGGCGGCAGTGATCGGCGACCTGCGGCTGACGGACGTGGAGACCGGGCGGGCGGCCGAGGTGACGGTGACCAAGGAGCTGGTGGCGCAGTACCGCCGGTCGGTGGAGAAGTACATTGGCGAGGCCGCGGCGTTCTGCTCGTCGCGCGGCATGCAGCACGAACTTGTGCGGAGTGACAGCGACCTGGGCAAGCTGCTGACGGGAGAGTTGCGTCGTCGCGGGCTGCTGCGCTGACCGCCGAGGATTTCAGGTCTTTGCTACGCCGAGATTTGCGAGCACAGCGTCGTCGATGCCCAGGTACTCGCGCATGTGCTGGTCATAGGTCTCGGCGTCCTTCTCGCGCGAGAGGTCCAGACGCAACTCGTTGATAACCTTGGTCCCCTGACGGATCCAAGCCTGCCACGTCTCGTTGCTGACGTTCTCGCCGATCCACGCGCCGATGGCGCCCTTGAACGGCGGCTTGGCCAGCTTGGTTCCCAGCCGCCCGGTGGACTTGTCCACGATCATGCCCGGCGGCACCGGCCCGCTGTGCGAGCCGTCCGATCCGAGCGGCACGCCGACACCGACGGGCGAGGTGAGCGCCGCGCCCGCGACGGTCGGCACAGGGGCTCCAAGTTCCTTCAGCAGCGTCCCCATGGCGTTGCGCGGCATCAGGTCACCCTTCTCGGCCGCGGTTTCGTAGCCGCGGGAGAGCACGTCGATAGCGCGGTCATTCTGTCCGGCCTTGACGAGCATCTCGCCGGCGAGTTGGAAGGCTTTGGACATGTCGGGAACGAGCTGGGTGCAGCGGATGAACGAATCGGCGGCGTCGGCGTAGCGGCCGGCGTCGGCGTAGGCCTTGCCGAGGGAGAAGTGGGCCATCTCGTTGGCCGCGTCGGCCTGGGCCATGTTCTCGAACTGAGCGATGCGCTTGGCGATATCCATTGTGGATCGTAGTGAGCAGAACGGCGAATGTGCGGGCGGCGCGGTGCATCGCCGGATCGCTATCTTTCCCCCGTGAAGTCAGCCCCTCTCGCGACAACCCTCGCCGGCATCGAGCTGCGCAACCCCATCGTGCTGGCCGCGGGGACGGCCGGACTCCTGGACGAAATGAACGATGTGCTGGACCTCAGCTGCGTCGGGGCCGTGACGACCAAGAGCATCACGCCGCAGGCGCGCGAGGGGAACGACACGTGGCGGATCATTGAGGGGCGCGGCGGGATCGGGATGTTCAACGCGATCGGGCTGGCCAACCCAGGGCTCGATGCGTTCGTGCACGGGGTGCTGCAGCGGGCAGCGCGCATGCCGTGCAAGGTCTTCGTGTCGGTCGCCGGTTTCAGCGTTGAGGACTATGTGCAGGTGGCGGCGAATGTGGATTCGTTCGCGAGCGACGGCGGGCACGCGCTGGCGAACATCCCGCTGATCGAACTCAATGTATCGTGCCCGAACGTGCGGACGGGGACGGAGTTCGGCGCCTCGGCCGCGCTGCTGACGGAGTTGCTGCGTGCGGTTCGCCCAGTCGTGAAGCACTGCAAGCTCTTCGTCAAGCTCGGGCCGATGACGCCCGAGTTTGTGCAGGTGGCCAAGGCGGCAGTCGATGCCGGGGCCGACGGCCTGACGATCGCCAACACGATGCCCGCGATGGTGATCGATGTCCGCACGCGCAAGCCGGTGCTGGCGAACATCACCGGGGGGTTGAGCGGCCCGGCGGTGCACCCGGTGGCGGTGAAGCTGATCTACGACGTGTGGCGCACGTTCGGCCGTGAGCGGAAGATCCCGATCATCGGGCTGGGCGGGGTTTTGGGGTGGG
>JBOHNM010000087.1:0-17330 GCA_050730675.1 Phycisphaerales bacterium
GCGGGCACCTCTGCAGGCGCGAAGGCTGCGGCGAATGACGCCGCGGAATTGGCCCAGGAAGTGGCCCACCAGATCGCCCATGAGGTGACGCGCGAGGTGGTGCGCGTCGAAAATCGACCGATGCGCCGGCGACTGCCCGACACGCGTGCGTCGATCACGCACAAGTTCAATATCGCCGGCAACGAGGGGTACTTGACGGTCGGCCTTTACGAGGACGGGCTTCCCGGCGAGCTGTTCATCACGATGGCCAAGGAAGGTTCGACGATCGGTGGGCTGATGGACGCCCTCGGCACCGCGACGAGCGTGGCTCTGCAGTACGGCGTGCCGGTCGAGAGCCTCGTCAACAAGTTCACGCACCAGCGCTTCGAGCCGGCGGGGATGACGACCAACTCGGACATCCCCTTCGCCAAGAGCCTGGTGGACTACATCTTCCGGTGGATGGGGATGCAGTTCATCCCCGGGTACAAGGAAGCCAACTCACCGCGGCGCGAGTCGATGAGCGAGGAGGCGATCCCCACCCACGCGATCAGCGTCGATCGGCACAAGGATGCGGATGCCGAGAACCTCGCGCCGATCGGGCGGCGCACGCGGATCACCGAGGTCGGCGACCCCCACGCTCCGACCAACGGTCACGGGCGCAACGGTCACTCCCACAGCCACACGCGCGATGGGGTGAGCATCGACGTCGATGTGAAACACATCCACGTCGAGGGCTCGGGGGCCGACGCGGCCAGCGGTGTCATGTCCGCCTTGGCGCGGGCGATGCAGGCCTCGGGCGACGGCCCGCCCTGCTCGGTCTGCGGGACCATCACCGTCCGCAACGGCACGTGCTACAAGTGCGTGAACTGCGGCACGTCGCAGGGGTGCTCGTGATCGTCAACAAATGTGTGTAGATGTCCCAATGCCCCGCCGCTCACGCGGCGGGGTTCTTCCACGGAGTGAAGCGCGGGACCGAGGGTGCACTCACGGTGGGCGGATGGATCCCCACCACGGACGCTGAAGAAGGATCAAGGCGTCCGTTGCTGCCAGAAGAGACTAGAGCCCGATGGTGGGCCAAGGATGAGTCAAGACTGCCAGCGCCCCGGTCCCCGCTTCGTTCCCGGATTCGTGACTGAGAAACTCAGAGCCCCGCGAGCTTGCGCAGCGCCTTGTCCAGCGCCGGCGGCACGGCCATGACGCTCAGGCGGCCCTGACGGACGAGCAGAAACTCCTTGAAGCGTGCATCGGCCTTGATGGCGGCAAGCGTGACGGGAGTGGGGGCGGGCTTGACCGGCTCGATCTTCACGCACGCGAACTTCGGCTCGCCCTTGTCGGTGCGCCCCGGTTGCTTGGGGTCTTCCTGCGGATCGCCTGCCGCGCGCGCCAGACCGACGATCGCCTTCTCGTCGCCGGTGTGGTAGATGAACAGCTCATCGCCCTTGCGGATGGAGCGCAGCGCGATCAACGCCGCGGGATTCGCGACGCCCGTCCAGAGCGTGGACTTGTCGCGCTGGAGATCGGCAAAGGAATAGTCGGTGGGTTCGGTCTTGAGGAGGAAGGTGGCCATGCGCGAGGGTACCGCTCACGCCGGACCGACGGCGAACGTGATCCAGGTGTCAAGGCTTTGCCCCGGTTCCAGCACGGCCACACCCGTGCCCATCCAGCCCTTCTCCATCAGGTTGAAGCCGTCGTTGGTCATCGTCAGCGGCTCGATCGCGAAGTAGGGCTCCGGCCCGCCAGCCTTGTTGCGCGGCGCGAAGAGGACCAGGTGGCCGAGATTCGGTGAGGAGCTCATTTCCATCGCGACGCGCGACTTGGGCCAGACCGCCTTGGCCCACCCGCCATAGCCGGCGAAGACGTCGTTGATTTCGGTCTCGGGGATCGGCCGCAGACCGGCAAAATGCTCGGTCAGTTTGTCGCGCTGCGCGGGGCCGATGGGGAGACTCTGGTTTACCGGGTAGCGTCCAGTGCTCGGCGCAGTCATTTCCACGGGTTCGTCCACGCCGCTGAGCAGCCGTGGGAAGTAGGGGTGGATGCCGCAGCCCGCGGGTATCGGGTTGTCGCCGATGTTGGTCACGCTCAGGTCGATGCGGAGTGCGCCCGTCGAGAGATCGAAGCGGATCTTGCTTGTGAAAGGAAAGGGGAAGTTTACATCCGCGAACCGGCGGCTGTCGAAGCCGAGGCTTGCCGACACGGGCGTGCGGTCGATGATCGCCCACGGCCGCGCCCGCACATCACCGTGGATGGCGGTGCCGTCGGCGCTGCTGACGCGGAGCCGGTGGGTGACGCCGCGGAAGGTGAAGCGGGCGTCGCGGATGCGGTTGGTCCACGGGGCCATGGTGAATGATGGGGGTTTGGAGGCGGGCTCCTCGCCGGGGACGTTGCGTGAAATGACCCGCAGCCAGCGGCCGTCGTCGTGGGGGGGGCGATATTCCAGCCCGAGGAGGGAGCCGCCGTGCTCGTGGTCCACGGCCAGGCGGAGGCGGCCGAACTCGATCGTGATCGGCGCGGCAGTAGCGGAGGGGATGGAGGGTTGCACAGGCGCAGGATAACCCCGCAAGCTCCCCTGCGCGCGGGGGTTTGCCGGTGCGCCGTGTGGGGGATTTGGGGGGCTGCGCGGAGCCGATAACCGAGCCGCGCGGCTGGTTCTGCGGACGTGCGTTCAGGCGCTGCGCGGGCGCGTCGATAGGCACATGGGGCGGGCGCGGTGCGCCCGCGTTGCCCTTTTTCGTCTGGACACGATATGAAGCAGCCCCAGAACCACGACGACCCGGCACTCCATCCCGCGCCCGAGCAGCACACGCTCGCGAGCCACCACGATGGCGTCGGCGACCACGCCGCCACGGTGATCGCGGCGATGGAGGCGAAGCTGGCCGAGGTGCAGCGCCTGAGCGCCGAGTCTTCGCGCCGCGCCGCCGAACTGGATACGCGCGAGGTCGAGCTGGTCAAGACGCGGCTGGATATCGAGACGCAGCGCCGGACCATCGGCGACCAGCGCCGGGAAATCGAAACGCTCCGCACACGGATTGCCGCCGAGCAGCAAGAACACGACGAACGGCTCAAGGCGCTGGAGGCGGACCTGGGCACCTCGCGTCAGAGCCTCGACAGCGACCGCGCGACGCTGGAGAGCCAGCGAGCAGAGTTCGGTCTGCGGGCCGCGAGCATCGAGCAGCAGGGCCGGCAGATCGAAGAGCAGCGGGGGGCCATCGAGGCGCGATCGAAGCAGCTCGACACGGTCGAGCGCGAATCACGCGAGCGCAGCGAGCGGACGGAAAAACTCGCCGCCGAGACGGCGCGCTTGCGCCAGGAACTCGATTCCGCCCGGGCCGCGCTCGACGAGCAGCGCAAGGGCCTGGACCACCGCGCGGCGGAACTCGCCTCGCAGGATGCGGAACTCAAGCGCCGCCACAGCGAAATCACGCAGCGCGAGCAGCAGCTCGCCGGCGCCGAGCAGATCGAGCAGGCGCTCCGCGCCCAACAGGCCACGCTCAAGAGCGCCCAGGAGCAACTCGCCGAGCGTGCCAAGGCCGTCGAGGCCCGTGCCGCGGCGCTCGCCGAGCGCGAGGCCGCCCTCGGCAAGCTCGAGCACGAGATCGCCGAACGCAGCCGCCAGGCCAACCAGCGACTCGAGCAGGCCGCCGAGCAGCTCCGCATGGCCGAAGAGCGGGCCGAGCATGCCGACGAGCAGGTGAGCCTGGCCGAGGCAAAGCTCAGCGCCGCCGGCCAGAGCGCCCAGCAGGCTGTCGCCGGGCGCGTCGAGATGCACGAGAAGCTGGTCGCCGCGGAAAAGGCACAAAAGGAAGCTGTCCACCGCGCCAACGAACTCGAGCAGGAGATGGCCAAGGTTCGTGCGTCCTCCGGCGCCGACCACGCCGCCCGAGCCGAGCTGCAGGCACGATTCGACGCGCTGAACGCCGATGCCGAGCGTTCCGCACAGAAGGCTGCCGCCGCGGAGCGCGAACTCGCCGAGACCAAGGCCCGGTTCGAGGAGACGCTCAAGCAGGCCGCGGCCCAGAAGAAAGAACTCGACACCGCCATCAAGCGACTCAGCGGCAACAAACTCGCCTCGGAATTCGAGGAGCTGAAAAAGACCCTCGCGGCACGCGAGGAGACGCTGCGTCAGGTCGCCCAGCGGTTGATGGCCGCCGAGCAGCAACTCGGCAACCGCCCCGCCAAGGGTGCCGACGGGGAGACCGAGCCCCAGACCGAGCACGAGGGCGACATCTCGCCGCACGAGCCTGCCGACATGGCCGGCTTCGAAGAGTTGATCGAGAAGGTCCGCACACGTCAGCGCAGGCTGAAGCTCTACAAGCAGTTGCTCGGCGCGCAGTCACGCAAGATCATGCAGGCCAAGGCCGCGATGCAACGCAAGGCCGAGCAGTACGACCAGGTGATCGCGCAGCGGGCGAAGATCTCCGAGGCGGCGGCGAGCCTGGAACTGGAGAAGCAGAAGGTGCAGACCAAGGCAGCCAAGGGCGGTGCGGCCCTGGTGACGTTCTGCATCTTCGCGACCGTCGCGATCATCGGCGCGCTCGGCTGGGCGATCGCGGGGCAAGTGGCCCCGGCGACGTTCGCGGCCCGCGCGACGCTCGTGGCCGATGCCAAGGGGCGCGAGTTGACGCACGACGAGGCGCTGGCGTGGACCGAGAGCATGGAGAAGCTCACCGACGATCCGGGGCTGGCGCAGCTGGCCGCCGAGCGGTTCTCGCAGCGCGGCATGGTGGGGCTCTCCACCGTCGGCGCTGTGCGCGACCACTTCAAGCAGAACATGACGCTCTTCACCGATCGTGCGGGCGAGGTGACTTTCGAGCTGCGCTCGCCGGGCTCGGAGCGGGCCTCGCGTGAACTGGAGACGTTCGTGATCGCCGCGACGGCGATGGCGAACCAGCAGCGCGATACGCGGGCCGACGGCGCGGGCGCGCTGCTCAAGGAGCCGGTCAAGGCCGGGTCCGAGCCGCTGGCCGACCAGCGACTGATCTACGTCGCGGGGATCGGCGGGGCGGGGACGATCATCGCGCTGCTCATCGGCGCGATCATCTACCGCTTCCTTGCGCGGTCGAAGGCGAAGTTCGAGCGTGAGAGCGCGGCGCTCGCGGCGTTCTGAGCACACACAACTGAATTCAATGAACAACGCCCCGGTCGGCCGGGGCGTTGTGTGTTTTTGCGAGATGAAATCAGCCAAACCGCCCGATCACAGGCTCATGCTCTGCAGCACGGGCTTGGCGTCTGACGCGGAGGCCTTGAGCACCAGACGGCTGCCGACGGGGATAGACAGGCCTGCGATCTCCTCCGCCGCGCGGTGACCGGTGGTTGCCTGGAACGTCAGAACGACGTCGCTGGTCTTGCCATCGGGCGTGACAACCGTGAGTTGGTAGGCGCCCAGGTCCGAGGGAAGATTGCGGCAGAAGAACTGGCCGGTCTTGGTTGCGGGGTCCAGGAGCAGAAGAGCCTGCGCGCCGGGTTGCCCGCCGGCGGCGACGTCGAACTTGATGAACTCGGTCTTGTTGTTCATCAGTGCTTGCTCGAAGCGCGAGCCGAACTCCTCATTGAACTTCTTGATAAAAGTGTCGCTGCGGATCGCCGTCTCCAGTTCACGCTGCTGTGACTGGAATTGCATCAGCGCAAAGCCGAATGCCACGGCCGCAGCGATGCTGCCGATCGCCAGCACACGCCAGACCGGGCTGACCGTGCGGCTGGGCATGAGCGAGGGCTCGATGCGGCCGATGACGTCGCGCTGCGGGATGCTCTGCCCGGCCGCGGCCATCACCGCGTCGATGACGCGCTGGCGCAGGCTCGGGGCGGGCTGCACCTGCGGGAGCAGGTGGTCCATCTCGGCCATGCGCGACTGCTGGGCGCGCACCTGCGTCTTGACGGCGTCGGGCGCGGCGGCGAACGCCGTCTCGAAAGCCTTGCGCTCCTGCTCGTCGAGCAGGCCGAAGGCGTCGAGTGAAGCGAGTTCGATGAGTTGCTGAGGGTTCATACTGCGACCTTCCGTTCTTCGTTCGAGTCTGAGTCACGCTCACGCAGCCGGACGAGGGCGCGGCTGAGGGCGGATTTGATCGTGCCCAGGGGCGTGTGGAGTTCTTCGCCGATCTGGCGCAATGTCTGGCCGTTGAGGTACGCACGGGTGACGACCGTGCGCTGCAATTCCGGGAGCTTTTCGATACGGTTCATCAAGGCATCAAACTTCTCGCGCTTCTCGGACGGCAGTGAGGGGAACTCGCCGCTCTGCAGATTCACCTGCTTCTCGTCGAGGGCCGAGGCCTTGAGCGACGAGCGTGTGCGCCGCAGGCGATCCACCAAGTAACGCCGCGAGATGAGCATTACCCAAGTCACCAAGGCCGCCCGCTGCGGGTCGTAACGCCCGGCAGTCCTCCAAAGGCGGACGAAGACCTCTTGGACAGCGTCCTCGGCTTCGTCGCGATTGGGAAGGACTTGATACGCCATGCGGTACACCAGGGAACCGAAACGGTCATAGAGGCCAGCGACCGCTTTGGGATCACCGCCGGCAACGCCTTGCATCAGAGCCAGATCGATACTCTGGTTTTCCGGCGAGGCGGACATGATGTTCCCCACAGGCTGCGAGACACACCGGGAGAATCCCTGTGTGCGAGTTTCTCACGGCCTCCGATACGGCAGAACGGGCTTGTCGGTTGCATCCAGGCCAGCCCTGCATGAAGAGCTTATCATGGAATCGGCCGCAGGCACGCAACATCTTGTTTGCCGATCGTTTGGTGGTCGTTTGTCCACATTTTAACCGATGGAGAACTCCCGAGGCTGGCGGAAGTATCAAAGGTCCGGTAGACTGACGGGAGCAGTTCGGTCCACGTGGGAGCCATTCCGTGGCGGTCACGATCCAAACGCGCGAAGGTTCACCCCCATCTCCGATCCGGGGACCACGCTGTCGCGTGCCTTGCCGGGGATTCACACTCATCGATATTCTTGTGTCGATGTCGGTGATTGTCGTTTTGATCAGCCTGCTGCTGCCGAGCCTTGCCGCCATCCGCGAGACCACACGCAAGGTTGTGTGCGCCTCGAACGTGCGCCAGGTCGGCTTGGGCATCATGATGTACGCGCAGGACACCCGCGACGTCATCCCGTACAGCCGCTTCGCTCCCAATGGCGTCACCACCCAGCCCAAGCCCGGGCTGACGATGAAGCTGCGGATTGTGACACCAACCGAGCACTTCGACGGCCTCGGCCGTTTGTTCGCATCGGACTACCTCGCGGCGCCTGGCGTGTTCTACTGCCCGTCGCACCTGGCCGAGCACCGCTTCGACGAATACCGCAACCAGTGGGCCTCGCTCACCGGCGAGATCTACGGCAACTATCAGTACCGTGGCGCGGCCCCCAACGGCCAGACCCGTCTGCCTTCACCGGCCCAGCGCGGCTTCGCGCTCGTGACTGATGGTCTGACCCAGACCGACTTCAACCACAAAATCGGCTCCAACGTGCTGCTGGCCGACATGAGCCTCGCTTGGTTCGAGGACCAGAGCAAGCAGTTCCTGGCTCAGTTGCCCGTCAAGGATGTTGACGCTCAAGCTGATCAGAAGGTCCGCGACGCATGGATCGAACTGGACGCCAAGCTTGGCACCAGTTCTCCGCCGCCGCTGCCTTGAGATTATCAACCGCAAGCGGATGTCACCCTGACGCGCCGCCGCGCCAACACTTGTCCCTGCGCGCACGCGAGGGCCCACCATGACCAGCACGATCCGGCGTTCACTGACGTTCTTCATGCTCTTGGCGGCACTGCACACCGGCGCCAGAGCCCAACTCGTGCCCGAGCGGGTGTACTACGGCAAGGGGCGGGCGATTCCGATGATGGTGAAGGTCCCCGAGGCGCCGCCCGCCGCAGCCCCTGCCACTTCGACCCCAGCCGCGCCCGATGCGCCACCGCCCGCGCCCCCCCCGGCGCTGCCGATCGAGATTCAACTCCTTGAACCTGTTACCGCCAAGCCCCTCGCCCGCGCTTCGGCCATGCCCGGCAAGGTCGATCTGGCGGCACTCTTCCCCGACCTTTGGCAGACCGCTGCGCCGCGGCTGGTCTTCGCGCAGCTCGTTGTCGGCGAGCGCAAGCTCGGCCCCCCGGTGGTGCTCCAACCGATGCTCACGCCGGTGACAGCGAGCATGGACCTGCGCAACCCGCAGGCGCCGCAGGTGGTCTTCCCGCCGGCTGATAAGCGAGAGCGCACGCACTCGGGCCTTCGCGCGTACGTGGACCAGGACGTGCTGCTGACCACCGACAAGGGCGAGATCCGTCTGCGTCTGCGGCCGGACGCAGCGCCGAACACATGCTGGAACTTCCGCGAACTCGTCGCCGGCGGCCTTTACACCGACGTGCTCTTCCATCGCGTCATCGCTCTTGACGGCAACGGCAAGCCCTTTATCATCCAGACCGGCGACCCTACCGGCACCGGCAACGGCGGCCCGGGTTTTCACTTCAATCTCGAAGAGAGCACGCTCAAGCACGATTTCGGGACCGTGAGCATGGCCCGCGAGCCGCGCAACCCCAACGCCAACGGCTCGCAGTTTTTCATCGCGCTCTCGCGCGAGGGGGCGCGCCCGCTCGACGGCGCGTACTGCGCCTTCGCTCAGACGATCGATGGGGCAAACGTGATCGCCGCCATCGCCAAGACGCCCGTCTCCGGACCCGACGGCAAGCCCCTGCGAGCGCCCCGGCTGCTGAACGCCAAGCTCGTGGACGCCCCGTCCTACGGCGACGGTCCCAACCCGGTGAAGATTGCCGGGGAAGACAAGGTCGAACGGTAGTAAGCACAGAAATACGACATCTGAGCCCTACAGGACCCGTCGGCCCTATGGCAAACGGCCATTTCATGCCGACAGTCCACCCCACTACAATGTCCACCGTGACCAAGACCACCGTCGATAAAGTGATGGCCGAGTCCCGCGCGGCGTCGTTCACCAAGCGATCGATCAAGTCCTCCACCAAGCTCTCGGGCCTCAAGCTCGCCCTGTCGATGGTGGATCTGACGACTCTTGAGGGCAAGGACACGCCGGAGAAGGTCCGCAGTCTTTGCCGCAAGGCCGCCAGCCCCGGCGATGGCATGGCTCTGGGCGAATTGCCAACGGTGGCCGCCGTCTGCGTGTATCCGACGATGGTCGCCGCGGCGAAGAAAGAACTGACCAAGCTCGGCGTCGCCGGTCGGGTCAAGATCGCTTCCGTCGCCACGGGTTTCCCCAGCGGGCAGTACACGCTGCGCGGTCGCCTCGACGATGTCCGGCGCGCCGTCGATGCCGGCGCCGACGAGATCGACATGGTCATCTCGCGCGGCGCGTTCCTTTCCGGCGACCGCAAGCTTGTGCATGACGAGATCGCGGCCACGGTCGAAGCCTGCGGGTGGGCGTTCACAATGCCCAAGGCCGGCGCTCGCAAGGCCGCCAAGCCGACCGCAACCAAGCACGGCGCGCACCTCAAGGTCATCCTTGAGACCGGCGAGCTTGAAACGCTCGACAACGCCCGCCAGGCCAGCGACCTCGCCATTGAGGTGATGCACGGAACCGGGCTGACGAGCATCCCCGGCGCGGGGTTCATCAAGACCTCCACCGGCAAGGTCGAGCCCGCGGCGACCATGCCCGTCACCCTCGTCATGCTCGAGGCCATCCGCGACCACTGGCTCGCGACCGGCGAGCTGGTCGGCATGAAACCCGCCGGCGGCATCCGCAATTCCAAGTCCGCCCTGCACTACCTCGTCATGCTGAAAGAGACGCTGGGCACGATCGAGGACGGCGCGTACCTCTCGCCCGACCTCTTCCGCTTCGGCGCTTCAGCGCTCGTCAACGACCTCTGCCGCCAGATCGCTTGGATGCAGAAGGGGCGGTATTCGGCGCGGTACGACTTTGCGGAGGCGTGAATCCGTCGATTCGCGAACGGGTATCTTGTGTCATGCGAGCGAGCTGTGCGGTGCCGATCATGGTTTGGATCGCGGTCGGCGCGGTGCTGAACATACTTGCCGCATGGACATGCGCGATGCTCGAGTTCAAGAGCAGAACTTTGAGCTTTGTGGGCGACGCTTCGCTTGATTCCATGCCCTCGGTTGCCGAAGCGTGCATCAATGATCCGGCGTACACAAGCCGGTTTCCGGATCGAAGAACGGGACTGAATCGATGGGTCATTGTCTATTGGACCCACACGACCGATCGCTACGCCAGATGGTTTGATCACGAGACTTCGGATTCTCACACCTATTCGTACTTGAAATTTGGGCTTCCGTTCCGTTCGCTCGAACGGGTAGAAGAACGATGGTCGGATCTCACGCCGCGGCAGCAGTGGGGAGTGCGACGTGAAGCCGGCATGCGCGGAGGTTGGCCTTTTCCGACAAATGAAGAACGAAGTCTTGCGAGTTGGGACAGATCCGTCACCCATCCGCTACCGCTCGTCCCGCTGTGGCTCGGGTTTATGCTCAACACGTGCATATACGGCATGCTCGCGGTCGGCGTGTGGCTTGTGACGACGCGTGTCGCGCGGCGCTTCTGCCGACATGTTCGCGTTGGCCGCGGTCTCTGCCCGCGCTGCAATTATCCGATCGGAACGTCTCCACTCTGCACCGAATGCGGTGAACCCATCCCCGCCCCGCGCATCTAATGATTTGACGACTTCTCCTGAGTCGCTTCCAACACCGGAGCCGCTCCTGCTCACCCGCCTTCGCCATGAAGGGACCGCGCTCCTCTTTGCCGCGTTCTTCGGTCTGGTGGTGACCGTCCTGGTCGCGTGGCTCTGCCAGATCCGCTCGAGCGTCTCGATCGTCGATGTCGATCCGACCGGCGGCAGGCGTGACTGGCCCTCCAAGTTCCAAGCGTCGATCAACGCGCCGGGCTACTGGCATGCCTCGCGCGGCTTCGGGCGCTCGGGCGAGCTGTATGCGGCATTCGGCGGCTCGTCGCGCTCCATGCAGAACGAGATGGTCTTCATCCAGTCCGCCGGCTGGCCGATGCGCGCCCTCGAGATGGTCCGCTGGACCGACCCCACCACCAACAAGGAAGTCAGCGAGCACTCGGTCACCCTGCCACAGACGGTCTACCTGCCGGACTGGGTCGCGGGCCAACCGGTGCCGGCCCTGCCGGTCTGGCCCGGGATCGTTATCGACATCCTGGCCTTCGGCGTGATCGGCTGGGGCTTGGTCAAGGGGCTGCGATGGTGCCGCGGACGGCTCCGACACTGGCGTGGCCGGTGTGCGGGGTGTGGATATCCCCGCGGGACGGGTGAAGTCTGCGTCGAATGCGGTCGGGCGCTAGGGAATTCACCGGAGTTAAGTGGCTGATTCTGTCGAGTTGCCATTGTTTCCCTGCCTTGCGACAGGCAGACCGCCGTTACGCATCGAATAGTGTCCCGTCCAGAGGAGTTGTCGTGCCGGCGCGTGGATTCGCCGTCGCTCAGATCGTCGCTGTTGGTTGATAGTTGGGAGGGATCGTTCGTGCCCTGCGCACCTTGCCGCGCCATCGCGTGTGTGTTCGTATTGATCGCTGCGACGGCGGTGGTGGGGACCGCGCACGCGCAGTCGCCACGGATTTCGCTTGATGAGGGCTTCGAGTCCGTTCCGAGCATGTTCACCGGCGACAACCCGTGGTCGCAGAGCAACCGCAGCGAGCCGCCGGGGACCGACCTTGCGCGAGTGCCGTGGCGTCAAGGGTCTGCGGCGTTCTTCGGCGCTCAGGGCGGGCCATCGACTTCGTTCATCGTCGTGACATTCGAGAGCGCCCAGGGCACGGGCACCATCAGCAATTGGCTGGTGACGCCGACACTGCTGATGCACAACGGCGATGTGCTCTCGTTCTCGACGCGCACGGTCTCCAGCATCATCTTCCCGGATCGGATGCAGGTCCGGATGAGCGAGGCGGGGGACAGCCTCGACCTCGGTGAGGGCGCTTTCGGTGTCGGCGACTTCTCGCGGCTGCTGCTCGAGATCAATCCTCACCAGCTCGATGCCCCGGCCTTCCGCACCGACGATCCCGATAACTCCACATATCCAAATACGTGGACGGACTTCTCGATCACGATCGACGGCCTCACCGCCCCGACCGTCGGACGCATCGGCTTCCGCTATTTTGTCATGGGCGGCGGCACCACGGGCGAGAGCTCGCAGGCCATCGCGATCGACTCGCTGACGTATACGCCAGTCCCCGTCCCCGGCGCGGCCCTACTGCTGGGCGGGGCGGGCTTGTTGGCCGGCCGCCGTCGCCGCTGATTTCACCGCAATTCGCCGTGTTTTCGTGCGGAGTTCGCTGCGGGCGGCGAACTTCTACAATCGGCCTATGGGCAAGACCTCAGCACGCTCCCGCCCGGCCGCCAAAACGCCGCACCTCAACGGCGTCGCGCACCAGAATGGGAAGGCTCACGCTCCTGCTCCCGCCAAAGCCGCGCTCGCAAAGGCTACCGGCGGCTGGGACTACGCCCCTGCCCCCGAGACCGCTAAGGTCACCATCGCCCCGCGCTACGGCCACTACATCGGCGGCAAGTTCGTCGAGCCCTCCGGCGGTAAGCACTTCGCCACCATCAACCCGGCGACCGAGCAGACGCTCTCCGAGATCGCCCTCGGCTCCAGCAATGACGTCGACCGCGCCGTGGACGCCGCTCGCAAAGCCCAGCCCGCGTGGGCGGCTCTGAGCGGCGCCGAGCGCGGCAAGTATCTGTTCCGGATCGCCCGGCGCATCCAGGAGCGTGCTCGCGAGCTGGCGATCCTCGAGACGATGGACGGCGGCAAGCCCATCAAGGAATCGCGCGACGTCGATATCCCGCTGGTCGCCCAGCACTTCTTCTACCACGCGGGCTGGGCCGACAAGCTCCAGTACGCCTTTGCCGGGCGCACGCCGCGACCCATCGGCGTATGCGGCCAGATCATTCCGTGGAACTTCCCGCTGCTGATGGCTGCGTGGAAGCTTGCGCCGGCGCTCGCGTGCGGCAACACGTGCGTGCTCAAGCCCGCCGAGACCACCTCGCTCACCGCGCTGCGGTTGGCCGAGATCTTTGAAGAAATCGGGCTGCCTCCAGGCGTGGTGAACATGGTGACCGGCGCGGGCGAGACCGGTGCCGCGATCGTCAACCACCCGGACATCAACAAAATTGCGTTTACTGGGTCGACGGAGGTAGGTAAACGGATTGCCGCGGCCGTCGCCGGGACCAACAAGCGATTGACGCTCGAGCTCGGAGGCAAGTCGGCCCACTTGATCTTCGAGGATGCCCCGATCGACCAGGCCGTCGAGGGGATCATCGAAGGGATCTACTTCAACCAGGGGCACGTCTGCTGCGCCGGCAGCCGCCTGTTCGTGCAGGAGGGTGTCGTCGACCAGGTCGTCCGCAAAATCAAGATCCGACTGGCGAGCCTGCGCGTCGGCGACCCGCTCGACAAGAACACCGATGTCGGCGCGATCAACTCGCGCGAGCAGCTCACCAAGATCAACCAGTACCTCCAGGTCGGCCGCGACGAAGGCGCCGAGCTGCACGAGCCCGGCCGCGGAGATCTGCCCAAGAAGGGCTTCTTCTGCCGCCCGTGCTTCTTCACCGGCGTGCAGCCGAGCCACGTGATCGCCCGCGAGGAGATCTTCGGCCCGGTGCTGGCGATCCTCACCTTCCGCACGCCCGAAGAGGGTCTGCAGCGTGCCAACAACTCGCCGTATGGCCTGGCCGCGGGCGTGTGGACGGACAAGGGGAGCAAGATCCTTGAGGTTGCCCGCAAGCTCGAGGCGGGCGTGGTGTGGTGCAACACCTACAACAAGTTCGATGCCGCATCCCCCTTCGGCGGCTACAAGGAAAGCGGTTTCGGCCGCGAGGGCGGGGTGCATGGCCTGCGGGCGTATGTGGAGGTTTGAGTTGTCCGCCACGTCAACACGCGTGACATCGGCGTGACATCCAAGTGCCGTCGGCGAGCGTTGACCATGCAAGCGAGAGCACGATTCCAGGAGCATGATATGAACCACCGTTTCAAATTCGTCGCCGTAGCGGGTGCACTGGTCATCTCCGGCCTGGCGTTTTCCGCGCCGTTCGTGCCGTCGCAGCCCGCCATGACTGGCGCCGCGTTGCCCGAGACGACCGTCAGTTCAGATGGCACCGCCCGCGTATTCCGCGCGCCCGACTTTGTCGACGTCGTTGTCGGTGTGGTCGTGCAGGACAAGACCGCCGCTTCGGCACAGGCCGCTGCCAACAAGACCATGGAGCAGGTCGTCGCCGAAACGACCGCGTTGACACTCGCGGGCGCTGAACTGCAAACCGGCACGGTCGAGTTGGAGCCGCGCTACTCGCGGTTCCACAACGAGCAGGGAGAGGAGCAGTTGCGGACCATCATCGGCTACCAGGCGAGCATGACCCTGCGTGTCCGCACCACCAACCTGAAAGCGTGCGCGAAGATCATCGATACGGCGCTGGCGGCCGGCGCCAATCAGGTGCTGGGTGTGAGCTTCCAACTCCGCGAGGCGCTCGAAGCCCGCGAAGAGGCTCTCCGTCTCGCGTCCCGGGCCGCCAAGCGCAAGGCCGAGGTTCTGGCCGATGGCTTGGGTGTCAAGCTCGGCCGGTTGGTGACAGCTTCATCCAGCAGCGGTCTCGCCACCCCGTGGCTTGGCCGCGGGATGTACAGCAACATGGCACAAGTTCAGGGCGAGCGGGGTGGCGGTGAAGGGCCCAGCGACGCGGTAGTGCCCGGCAAGATTGAGGTTTGGGCCACCGTCAGCGTGCAATACGCCGCGGGAAGCGAGAAGTAGAAGGAATGACACATCATGACCACCCGCCTCGACATCCAAAAGACCTACAAGCTGTACGTGAACGGCGCGTTCCCACGCTCCGAGTCCGGCCGCTCCGATCCCATCCTCGACCGCGACGGCCAGACCCTCGGCCACTCCTGCAAAGCCAGCCGCAAGGACCTGCGCGAGGCCGTTGTCGCCGCGCGTGGGGCCCAGCCCAAATGGCGTGCCGCCACGCCCTATCTTCGTGCCCAGATCCTCTACCGCATGGCCGAGATGCTCGAGAGCCGAAAGCCTGAGTTCGTCGAACTCCTCGCCGCGGCCCCACAAGGCCCTTCCTCCGCCGACGCCCAGCGTGAACTCACCGCTGCCGTCGATCGCCTGGTCTGCTTCGCGGGCTGGGCCGACAAGTTCGCCCATATCCTCGGATGCCAGAATCCCGTGAGCGCTCCGTACTGGAACATCACCGTTCCCGAGCCGACGGGTGTCATCGGCATCGTCACGCCGAAGGACCACGCTTTGCTCGCGCTCGTGTCGCTCGTCGCGCCCGTCGTCGCGTCGGGCAATGCCTGCATCGTCATCTCGCCGGCCTTCGCTCCCGTCGTCAGCAGCTTTGGTGAGGTGTGCGCCACCAGTGACCTCCTCGGCGGCATCATCAACCTTCTTACAGGTGCCCACGACGAACTGGTGCCGATCCTCGCCAAGCACCGCGATGTGGACGGCATCCATGCCGCGGGCGTCTCGCCGGAACTCGCCAAGGAGATCCAGCTCGGCACCGCCGACAACCTCAAGCGCGTGAAGCTCCGGCGCGACACCGACTGGTTTGATCAAAACGAATGCGGCTCACCGTACTGGATCGACCCGTTCGTTGAGTTCAAGACGGTGTGGCACCCGGTGGGGGCGTAGAGAAGGGAACAACGAACAGCGGCACAACGAACAGTGCGCACCAAGGCGGCAAGTTGCTCGGATGTGTGCGGTGTGCTGTGAGTTGCTCACTGTGGTTCACGCCATCTTGACCGCCAACTCCGCCGCCACCTCCACATTGTGCTTCACCAGCGAGATGTTCGCCCGCAGCGTCGCCCCGCCGCTGAGCCGGTGCAGGGCCCCGAGCACCGCCGGCGTAATGCCCCGTCCGCTTGCCCTGCCAGCCGCGGCCTCCGTCTCGGCCTGTTTCAGCCATGCGTCGAATTTCACCGCGTCGATCTCGTCGGCCTCAGGGATCGGGTTGCAGACCACCACGCCCCGCGCCGTGCGATTGAGCTCGCGGTCAAGGTACTTCGCCAGCTCCGCGGCATCATCAAACCGAGCATCCACGCCCACGCCGCCATCGCGCGTGTAAAACGCCGGGAAGCGGTCGGTGCGGAAGCCGATCACCGGCACTCCGAGCGTCTCAAGCATCTCGCGAGTATTGACAACGTCGAGCAGACTCTTGCAACCGGCCGTCACGACCGCAACTGGAAAACGCGTGAAGGCTACCAGGTCGGCCGAGATATCCAACCGCTGCGCTAGCCCACGATGGACGCCGCCAAGCCCGCCGGTGGCGAAGACGCGCACACCCGCGCCCGCTGCCAACTCCATTGTCGTACTCACCGTTGTCGCACCGTTGCCGCCCCGCGCCAGCGCCACGGCCAGGCTCGCGGTGTTCAGCTTCGGCACATCCACCTCGACGAGCAGATCGCGGAGCTGCGCGTCGGACATCCCGACGACGGGCTGCCCCCTCAGCACGCCCACCAGCGCTGGTGTTGCCCCCTGCTTGTGCACGATCGCCGCCAATTCAGCCGCCAGCGTCAACGCCTCACCCCGCGGCACACCGTGTAGCAGGAGCGTGGTTTCCAGGGCGACGCGGGCAGTGGGGGGCATAGGCCCCAATCAGAGCACTGCGCGCGCCGACAAGCAACTCGCCCAGGCCCGATCCCGGGCCGGTTCCTCGCTCGATCCCTTCTCCCCCTACCTTTGCCCATGACCTCCCACCCCGGCATGCCCACCCAGCGGGTCGAAAAGCTCACCTACGGCTCTTACCTCAAAGTGCCGCAGCTGCTCGACCTCCAGCACCCGCTGAGCACGCCGGCCCACCACGACGAGCTGTTGTTCATCGTCTCTCACCAGGTCTACGAACTCTGGTTCAAGCAGATGCTCCACGAGCTGCACGGGGTCTGCGACTGGCTCGACAAGGACCAACCCCTGCGTGCCGCTCAGCTCCTCAACCGCATCCACAAGATCCAGAACCTGCTCATCGAGCAGATCCCGCTTCTGGAGACGATGTTCTCCAGCGAGTTCGCCAAGTTCCGCACCAGCCTCGGCAAGTCCTCCGGCTTCCAGAGCGTGCAGTTCCGCAAGGTCGAGTTCCTGCTCGGCAACAAGAACCCGCGGCTGCTCGAACTTGTGGGCGATGACGATACGGCCCGCACCGAGATGGCCACCTACCTCGGCAAGCCCACGCCGTACGATCACTTCATACGCCACCTCGCCCGCGAAGACAACAGGATCTTCCCGATCCCCGCCGACCAGCTCTCGCGCGATACCACCAAGACGCACGAGATGAATGATGCCCTCGTCAGCGCACTGGCGATCCTGTACCACAAGCAGGATGTCCACAACGTCGGTGAGCGCTACTACCCGCAGTTCCTCGTCGCCGAGGGCCTGCTGGAACTGGAGGAGAAGCT
>JBOHNM010000088.1:0-17276 GCA_050730675.1 Phycisphaerales bacterium
GAGGTGATGACAGCGGCGCCGATGTCCTTCGGATCGCAATTCACCTCGTGCAGGGCGTTGAGGATCGTGCGGTCCTGCAGTGCGAACAGGTCGCGCGACTTGGCATCGAGCTTGTCGCCGGTGCCGGCCTCGATGAGGATGAGCTTGGGGGAGGGGAGCTTGGCGTTGGCGGGCGCATCCCCGATGCGCTCGAGCAGCAGGCAGTTGTGGTTGACAGGCAGACGGTTGCGGTCGTCTGGCGAACACGTTCGCGACCACACCACGCGCGGGATGACGCCGAACATCGTGCCGGCATCGAGGCGGAACTCGCCGGCGCGGAGGAGCGTCCAACGGTAGCGGATTGCATTGGCACTGGCAGCTTGGCCCGTCGTCATGGCCCCAGCGTAGCGGGTCGGTCGCGGGCGGTCAGCGCGGCGGTGTGCAGGACGGTGATGGCCACGACGGCCACCGCTGCGCCGAGCAGGTCCCACACGCTGAACGTCTCCCCGAAGACCCAACGCAGCCAGATGCTTTGACGCGACAGATATCCCGGCACGGGCGTGAGTTGGGCGAACTCGACGGCCCAACTGAAACCGAGCGCCCCTGTCCCTGCGGCGAGCGGGCGCAGCCGCGGTGCGACAAACAGCACGACGCCGTAGACCACCCAGCACCACAGCATGACCCCGAGGTATTTGGCAGGCCAGCCATCGAGCCACGTGCGGGCTGCGAGGCCGAGGGCCACGCAAAGGGCGCAGAAGAGCGCCGTGGCCATGCGTGCCCGAAGATTGACCCTCCAGGCAATGACCATCGGGCACGTACGCCGCCGGCGGAGTCCCGGATCGGGAACATCCGCACTATCCTGTGCAATGCGCCGTCGCCTGTACACCCTTGCCGCGGTCATCGCCATCGGCTGTGCCGTGGTGCTGGCTGGGATGCTGATGCTGCTCGTGGCGTCCACCCGCGGCGATTGTGCGCTCACCTTCGGCCGCGTGGCGTTCACGGGGCGTGACGGACTGTTGTACACGTGGGTCTACCGCGACGACACCCCCTGGACGGTGCCGGACGCGTACTTTCGTGAGTTCACGCAGCCGACGATCAAGTGGTGGTCGTTCGATGCCGGCTGGCACCGTGTAGGTTGGACGCCGGTGAAGAGCGTCTACTTTGTGCTCATGCCGATCTGGGTGCCCGCGATGGCTGTTGCGACGGTCGGTCTTGCGTGCGCGTGGTACTGGCGGCGGGTGCGCCGGCTTCGAGTGACGGGAAAGTGCCCGGCATGCGGGTATTCGCTCGTAGGACTCGCGGCCGGGGCGGTCTGTCCGGAATGTGGAAACGCCACAACTTCGAGCGGACGATAATCCTCCCGAAGATCACTCGACAGATCGTAAATTCGAATATTTCAGCCCCGTGCCGGGCCCAGCAGGTCTTCGGGCTTCTGCAGCATCTCGATCACGCGGGCAAGCATGAGGGCGGCCGAGGCGCCGTCCACGACCCGGTGGTCGCAGGCCAGTGACAGCGGCAGAACTTTTCCGACGGCGATCGCCCCGTGGCGGACGACGACGCCGTCGCGGGCGCGACCAACGGCGAGGATTCCACATTCGGGGTAGTTGATGATCGGCGTGGCGAAGCGGCCGGCGTGGCTACCCACGTTGCTGATGGTGAAGGTGCTCCCCATGAGCATGTCGCGCGGTGCGGTGCGGCTGCGGGCGCTCTCGGCGACGTGCGAGATGTGGCGGCCGATCTCCAGCACGCCGAGCTTGTCGCAGTCGCGGATGACCGGGACCATCAGACCGTTGTCGGTGTCGGTGGCGATGCCCAGGTGCACCGCGCGGTGGCGGACGATCTCGGACTTTTCATCGTCGGTCGTCGCGTTGAATTGAGCGAACTCGCCGGCCAGGCAGCGGCAGACCGCTGACGAAACGAAGGGCAGGAAGCTGATCTTCTCGCCGCTGGCGGCGGCGAGTTTGCGGCGGAGCCCATCGAGCGCCGTGACATCGGCCTCGTCCATCACCGTGAAGTGGACGGCGTTGCCGACGCTCTCGCGCAGGCGGTCGGCGATGGTGCGGCGGACGCCGCGGAAGGGAATGCGGACGGTTTCCTGGCCGGGCGGCATGAGCGAAGCGGCCGCGCGAGGGGCGACGGCGGCGATGGCCGCGGCGTCGTTGCGGGCAAGAGCGGGGGGGCGTGCAGTGGGCGCGGGGGCGGAGGGGCGACTTGCGGGGGCCGACGGAGCCGGCTCATGCGTGACCGCATGTGGGACGGGCGCGCCGCCACCGGAGCTTGCCGCACGCACGTCCTTGTCGGTCACGCGGCCGCCGATGCCGGAGCCGGTGATGCTGTCAATATCAACGCCCATATCGCGGGCGAGGCGACGCACGGCGGGCGTGGCGAGGGCCTTGCCGTCGCCGCGCGAGACGCCGGCGAGTTCGCCGCCGACGGCTCCGACGACGGTGCCTGCATCCTCTCGCTCTTGCGCCGCTTGCGCAGGGGTGTGCCCGTGCTTGCCGTTGTTGCCGACGCCCTTGGGCGCGGCGGTCGGCGTGTTCGCGGCAATCTGGCTCCCCATATCACATCCAGCGTCGGCCGCCGCTTTCGGCGCGGGTTTGGCTTCGACATTGCTGCCGCCGGCGCCCTCGAACGAGACAAGCGGGTTGCCAACTTTGAGGATCTCGCCCTCGGCACCGTGAAGAACGGTGATCTTGCCTCCGCGGGGCGAGGGGACCTCGACCAAGGCCTTGTCGGTCTCCATGTCGGCGAGGATGTCGTGCTCGTTGATGACGTCACCGACCTTGACTCGCCACTTGATCAACTCGGCCTCGTGCACACCCTCGCCCAGGTCGGGGAGGATGAAGTCGTTGGGGTTGGCTGAAGACTTGGCGTGCGACATGGGTGAGATCCAAATTACCAAAGGACCAAGGGGCCAATTGGCCAAACTTCAGCGGAGGGGATGCAGGACTTTACCAAGCCAATCGCCGCCTAATAGTTGGCGACCTGCTGGATGGCTTCCGCGATCTTTTCCGAGTTGGGGAGGTAGTCAAGTTCCAGCTTGGCGTACGGCATGATGGTGTCGAAGCCGCAGACGCGTTGGACGGGGGCTTGGAGGTGGAGGAAGCAGCGTTCCATGATGGTCATGCCGATCTCGGCACCGAGAGAGCACGTCTTGACGGCCTCCTGCACGACGACGACGCGCCCGGTCTTTTCGGCACTGGCGCAGACAGTGTCCCAGTCCAGCGGGTGGAGTGAGCGGAGGTCGATGAGTTCGACGGAGATGTCCTCGGGAAGCTTGTCGAGTGCCTCAAGGCATTGGAACACTTGCGCGCCCCAGGAGATGACCGTGACGTCGCTTCCCTCGTTGACAATCTTGGCCTTGCCGATATCGATCGTGTACTGCTCTTCGGGGACCTTCTCGCGGAAGGACCGGTAGACGCGCTTGGGCTCGAAGAAGACCACGGGGTCCGGGTCGCGGATGGCCGCGGTCAAGAGGCCCTTGGCGTCGTAGGGTGTGCTCGGGCAGAGGACCTTCATCCCCGGGCTGTGGATGTAGATCGCTTCGGGCGAATCGGAGTGGAACTCGGGGGCGTGGATGCCGCCGCCCCAAGGCACACGGACAACGAGCGGCACCGTAATGGAGCCGCGCGTGCGGTTGCGGAACCGTGCGGCGTGGTTCACAAGCTGGTCGTACGCCGGGCCGAGGAAGCCGTCGAACTGGATCTCGGGGATCGGGCGCATGCCGTTCATGGCCAGACCGATGCTCGTGCCCATGATCCCGGATTCGCTCAGCGGCGAGTCGATCACACGGTCGGGGCCGAAGCGTTTCTGCAGACCCTCGGTCACGCGGAAGACGCCGCCGTTGAGGCCGACATCCTCACCAAGGCAGCAGACGCGCGAGTCACGCTCCATCTCCTGGGCGAGCGCCTCGTTGATGGCGTCGACAAGGGTGAGGCCTTCTTTTTGTTGTTTCTCAGTTCGTGGCATGGAGGTCCCGGTGGAATGTCTGCTGGTTGAAGCCCATCTATGTCTTATCTCATCAGTGGGCTCAGTCCGATCTCAATCGCGGTCGCCTTGAGTTTCTCGTTGTTGCGAATTTCGCCGCCCGACAAGTCAAAAATCTTGACCGCGATAGTGCCCTTCTTGCCTCCGTCCTTCAACGTGAGGTCGTAGGTCGCCTGGGCCATTCGAGCCGAAGGCGCCGCCACACCCTGCCGTTTCGCATCGAACTTCGCTACGTCGTAAACCCACACCAATTGTGTTTTGGAGAGTGATTCCACTCTTACCAATTTCCAATTCTTCGGCAAACCCCTTCTGGAGGCGACCGGCGAGCTTTTCAAGGCACGTGTCGGGCTCGGGCGTCATGACGGCGTCAGGCGCTGCGAAAAGCACATCGTCGGCGGTGTGATGGAGCTGGGGTTCAGCTGCGCACGCCGACAAACAGAAGGCTGTCGCCGTTAGAAGAAGTGCGCGGAATGCTTTGGCGAGGAGATTCATAAATGTGTCACCGACACGCTATCAGACGGGCTGTGCCGTCGATTTCAATCCCGTCTGGCTCGGCTCCATGCCGAGCGACGTCGTTCGCAGCGTGTCACGCTGCTTGCGGAGTTCCTCGGGGATCTCGGCGTAGAGGTAGTTGAACATCTCGTCGGTGCTCGGAGGGGCGATCCCCTCGCACTCTTTGACGACGGCGGAGACCATCGCCTTGGCTCGCTCGTCCGCCGCGGTCTGCTTGGCGTCGTTCCAGAGGCCCTTGGCCTCGAGGTACTTGCGCGTGCGGATCATCGGGTCCTTGGCCATCCAGCTCTCGACCTCGCCCGAGTCGCGGTAACGCCGCGCGTCGTCGGCGGTGGTGTGGTCACCGAGGCGATAGGTGAACGCTTCGATCATCGTGACGCCGCCGCCATTGATCGCCCGCTCGCGGGCCTCGCTCACGGCCTTGTAGACGGCGAAGAGGTCATTGCCGTCAACCTGGATCGCATTGGCCCCGTACCCGAGAGCCTTCTGGCAGACAGTTTCGCTGGCCATCTGGCTCTCGCGCGGCACGCTGATCGCCCACTGGTTGTTCTGGCAGAAGAAGATGATCGGGACGTTGAAGACCGTGGCAAAGTTCATCGCCTCGTGGAAGTCGCCCTCGCTGGTCGCGCCGTCGCCGAAGTACGTGATCGCACAGCGGTCAGCTTCCTTGCGCATCTTGTACGCCCAGGCGATGCCGGTGGCGTGGAGCATCTGTGTGCCGATGGGGATCGCGATCGGCGTGACGTTGACACCCTTGGGGATGATGTTGCCGCGCTCGTCGCCCATCCAATGCAGGTAGATGCTGCTCATCGGCAGCCCGTGCAGGAAGAGCGCCGCGTTCTCGCGGTAGCAGGGGATGAGGTAGTCGTTGCCCTTCTTCATCGCGAAGCCGGAGCCCAGGGCCGCGGCCTCCTGCCCCTTGTTCTGCGGGTAGGTGTACATGCGGCCCGAGCGCTGGAGGGTGAAGGCCATCTCGTCGAGCTTGCGGCATTCGACCATGCGCTCATAGAGGAAGAGCACCTGCTCATCGGTGAGGATCCCCGGCGCGCCGGGCTTGGCGATGGAGGTGTCCAGCACCCCGTTTTCGTCGAGGATCTGGAGATAGTCGATCTTGGCCGAATACGCGGTGCGGACGGGCATCGTGCGGCTCCCTAGGGGTGGCCTTAGGACATCCGCAGTATAGATGATGCGGGCAGTTTGGGGAACGATCGGCGCGGCTTCCGCGCGAATCGGTCCGCCACCGGGAGGGTTTTGCCGGGGGGAAATACCCTTGGCCTGTCGGTTACTCGTGAGAAGCGATGTAGTGGATGCCTCGGGCGGTGTGTTCGGCGAGGATCGTGTTGAGCAGGTCCGGGACGAGCGCCACGTGTTCGGGTGGGTGGACGCCCGGCTCGCGGAAGCGGCCATCGGCGATGAGCCGCGCGACGATGGCGCACGGGAAGGCGGTGGTGCGGGCCATGCTCGTGGCGCCCGTAGCGGGGTCGTAGCGGTCGAGGACGTCCCAGCGGAGGGTGGTTGGCTTGCCTGAGCGGCGACCCCTGGCGAGGACACGCATGACGGTGAGGTCGGCCTCACCGGGCTGGTAGGTCCACTGCGGGAACATCAGCTTAGCGATGAGTTCGCGCGGGATGACCTCGCCAGTGCTGAGCTTGACGGGCTGTTCGCCGAAGAGCCCGATCTCGCGGAGGACGCGCATCAGTTCGATGTGCCCGGGGTAGCGGAGGGTCTTCTCCTTCATGTTCGGGCACTTGGCGGCGAGGGTTTTCACCAGCGAGCGCAGGCCGTCGGTGTTGAAGGCTTCGAGCGTGCCGACGCCCTCGAAGTCCATGAGTTCCGGCTCGCTGAGCGCCGGGCGCACGACCTCGCGCCCGTGCTCCACCAGGCGCGTGGGGCGGGTGTATTCCTCGATGACATCCGATGGGCTGAACGCGGCCTTGTATTGGAAGGGCCAGCGGCGCTCGACGGGCAGGCCTCCGACGTAGATCTCGACGGAATCGCACGCGTCGAGCTGGTGGGCGCCGTACGCCGCGAGCATGTGGCTCATTCCTGGGGCAACACCGCAATCGACAACGCAGCATGAGCCGTGCCTCTTTGCGAGCCCGTCAAGGTCGGTCGCGTCCTCGCCCATGAACGAGATGTCGCAGAAGGGCTTGCCCGCTTCGATGATCGTGCGCAGGGCGCTGAAGGCGATGCGGCTGGAGAGGGCGCCGAGAACGATGTCCGCATCGGTGACGGCGTTCTTCAACTCGGCGGCTGATGAGAGGTCCGCTTGGCGCGTAGCGACTTCGCAGCCGTGGCGTTTGGCCCGGTCTTGCACCGCGTCGAGCGATTCGCGACGGGCATCGAGGGACGTGACCCGGAAGCCGCCGCGATGACGATCAGCCATGTCAACGGCCATGAGCGAACCGACCATCCCTGCGCCAAGCACTACGGCGTGTTTCATGGGCCCAGCATACCGGGGTCAAAAGCACAACCGCTTGGCAGGGGATGCGGTGCCAAGCGGTTGTATGGGTTGGCGAAACAGATCACACTCTCCAGATGTCAATGCGAGAACGGCGAGGCGACGGGATAACAGGACCGAGGAAATCAATAAATTTTCTTTCGGCCGCCCGCCGCTACCTTTCGCCGTGCCTCCTTCCGGCCACATTCCGGTCCTCGCCGCCGAGGTGGTCGCCCATCTGGCACCCGCCGCAGGCGAGGTTTATCTGGATTGCACGGCAGGTCTGGGCGGCCACGCGGCCCTGATTGCCCCGGCGGTGGGGGAGCCCGGAACGATCGTGCTTTGTGATTTGGATGCGGCGAACCTGGAGCGGGCGGAGGCTCGGATCCGGAGCCTGTCCAAGCCGTCGGGAGTGGTGGCGATGCGGGGGAATTTCGCCGAGGCTCCAGGCCGGATGGCCGAGCAGGGTCTACGGGCGGACATGGTGCTGGCGGACTTGGGGTTTGCCTCGACCCAAGTCGATGACCCAGCTCGCGGGCTCTCGTTCAGCCGGCCGGGACCGCTGGACATGCGGCTGGACCCTGCGGGGGCGTTGACGGCGGCCCAGTTCGTTGCGGCCGCATCCGAAATCGACTTGGCGCGGGTGATCGACGAGTACGGCGAGGAGCGGCACGCCCGATTGGTCGCCCGACGGATCGTCGAGGCTCGGAAGTCCGGTCCGATCACCACCACTGACCAGCTCGCCGGTATCGTCCGGGCCGCCGTCGGCCCGCGCGGCTCGGGGGGGATCGACCCCGCAACACGAACATTTCAAGCCTTGCGGATCGCAGTGAATGACGAGTTGGGCAATCTCCATGCATTACTGGCATCCGTCCGTAACGGGGCCAAACCGATGTCGACGCGGGCGTGGCTGCGCCCGGGCGCCCGCATCGCCGTCATCTCTTTCCACTCGCTCGAAGATCGCCCGGTGAAACAGGCATTTGCCGAGTTGGTGGAGTCGGGCGCGGCCGAGCACGTGGTCCGCAAGCCGGTCACGGCTTCGGACGATGAACTGCGGCAGAATCCGCGCAGTCGCTCCGCCAAGCTTCGCGTCATCCGGATCGTTTCTCCGCCTTGACTCCGGGACGGCCAAGTCCGACACTTGAGTCCGATCGGAAGTTTCATCGCGGAATCGGGTGAACGCCGATGCTGGAGGGGCTGCAAGGACGCAGTGGCCGCGGAGCCTTCCGCGGCGGTAGAAAACCCATCGCTCAAGGATGAGATCCGCGTGACACGCGAGCACAAACTGTCGTTGATCCTCGGTTTCGCGGCTGTCGTTTTCGTCGGCCTGCTGGTGAGCGACCATTTTTCGAAGGCTCGCGCCAGCAAGGTGAACCCCGAGCTGTCGATGCGGACGCCCGAGCCGGCGACCATCCAGCCCGACGCGAATCCTGAGCCGATGCCGCAGACGGGGACGCTCGCCGCTACCGGCAGCACTCCCTCGCCCATCCCGGCTGTCGGCACGCCCGAGCCCGTGTACATCACCATGCACACGCCAGAATCGGCTGATCCGGCTGCCACGCCAAATTCGACCGTCGCATTGAACAGCGGCACGGCGCTGGCGAACACAACCGGCACACCGTCGCCGATCCCGGGCTTCGTCTATGTTCCGGGTGGGACGACCATCAACCCAACGATCAACGGAACGCCAACCAGCCCGGTCAATCCGCCCGCGCCGGTCCTTGGCGGCGGTCTGCCCGTCTCCCCCGGCAAAGAGGTCAAGCACCCGGTCGTCCAAGGCGAGACGGCCTTCACCCTCGCCAAGAAGTACTACGGCGACGGCCAACTTGCCGGAAAGCTCGTCGAGTACAACAAGTCTCGCCTTCCCGCCAACGGAACGCTCCGCAATGGCGTGACGCTCCGCATCCCGCCCAAGGACGTGCTGCTCGGCAAGGCCACGCTGGCCCCCGACGCCATCACCTCCGGCACCGGCACGCCGAGTTCCACTCGCGGCACCACGCCGATGGGGGGCGGCACAGGTTCGACGGTCGTTACCCCGGCACCACGTGGCAATAACACCGCCGCGGCAACCACAACGGGCACCTACACAGTCGTCAAAGGCGACACGCTCGGTGTGATTTCGCAGAAGACACTCGGCACCTCCAAGCGGTGGAAAGAGATCCTGAATCTCAACCGCAAGGCGATCGATGACCCCGACTCACTTGTCGTCGGAACCGTGCTCAAGCTGCCCCCCAAGAACTGACGGCGCGACCTCGCGCCGCGATGATCCCTCGGACTTGCCGCAACGGTCAAGCGGCGTGTCCGAGCCCCGCCCCTCCTGGTTCTCGGAACTTCGCGTGTTTGGCAAACTGTCCATCTTGATTCTCGCGGTTGGCGTCACGGCGTGTGCCCTGCTGGTGCTGCGTCAGCAGCGGCTGGACGCCGTGCACGAGCTGGCGGTGGCCCAAGCCCGCATCGCCGAGCGCGATCGCGACCTGTACGAGATCCGCACCCGCATCGCCTCGCGGGTGATGCCCAACCAGGTCGAACTGCTGGCGGCCCGCATCGCGCCGCTGGAGCCCATCCGCTTCGCGCTGCCGCAGCGCCCCGGGACACCGGAGCCGCAGGCGATCGCCAAGGCCGATACGACACGGCGCACCCCGCCGTCGACGCCCGGGCGTGTGCCGCCGCGGGCACAACGCTGAGACGTAGATCTCTTCCAACCGCAGACACGATCACAGGTAGCCCCCGGATGTCAGCTTTCTCCACCCCCCCCCCGCCTTTCCAGGGACGCACCGAGGATCTTCGCCGCACCGACCGCACCATCCTGCTGGTGATCGCGCTGCTGACGATCGCCATGCTGGCGCTGCTCGGGCGCGTCGTGCAGCTCCAGGCCGCCCCGAGCGTGACGCTTGCCTCTCACATCGGCTCCCGCACAAGCACGCTCACGGAGCCGGCCCGGCGCGGCGACGTGCTGGACCGGCGCGGACGCCTGCTGGCCGCCACGCACTTCGGCCACAGGGTCTTTGTGGACCCGGAGAAGTTCGCGGCCAAGGACACCGACGAGGCGATCGTGCAGTTGGCAACCGTGCTGGGCATTCCTGCGGCGCAGCTGGGGGAGAAGATCGTCCCACGCATGGCGGCCAACGAGCGCGCGTGGATGGGCCCGGTGGGACCGCTCGACCCTGACGCCGAAGTCACTGACGCGGGCCCAATCCTCTGCCGCTACATCCCGATCGCCAACATCGACGATGCGACGCTCGACGCGGTGCGCAAGCTCAAGATTCCCGGCGTGAATGTGGAGTTGCGACAGGTCCGCACCGTTGCCGGCTCGGAGCTGGTTGCCGCGCTGGTCGGTAAAGTCGGTGTCGAAGACAAGGGCCTGATGGGCAGCGAGCTGACGCTGGATGACAAGCTTCAAGGGACTGATGGCAAGTTCTCGTACGTCCGCGACGCGCTCGGACGGCCGTTGTGGGTCGAGCCGGGCGGGTACACCCCCGCGCAGCGCGGGCAGGACGTCAAGCTCGCGATCGATACCGAAGTGCAGCGGATCTGCATCGAGGAACTCGAGCGCGGAGTTGTCGAAGCCGATGCCCAGGGCGGCCGGCTGGTCGCCATCGACCCGGTGACCGGCGAGGTGCTGGCGATCGTGGACATCCGGCGCGATGTGCCGGGCACGGTGAACTACGACTGGCAGACGATCATCCCGCGCGATACGCGCGGCAACGGCACCCGGTACAAGGTCATCCTCGCCGACCCGCCGGCGGCCAAGCAGTTTCCAGCGCTGGCACGTAACCGAGTCGTTGAGGATCTCTACGAACCGGGGTCGACTTTCAAGCCCTTTATGTGGGCCGCGGCGACCGAGGCCGGCGTCGCCAAGCCGACCGATGTGCTCAACACCTTCGGCGGCCACTGGAACGCGCCCGACGGCCGCCCTCTGGCCGATGTGGTGAAGCGCGACCACCAGACCTGGACTGATGTGCTGGTCAACTCATCCAATATCGGCATGGTGCAGGTTGTAGCGCGGCTGTCGTTCCAGCAGGCGCGCGACGCGATCCTGCGGTTCGGATTCGGCACCAAGACCAACATCGGGCTGCCGGGCGAATCGCCGGGCATCGTGACACCGATGAAACGGTGGAGCAAGTTCACGCAGACATCGGTGGCGTACGGCCATGAGGTCGGCGTCACGCCGCTGCAGATGGCGCGGGCCTTCAGCGCGTTTTGCCGCACCGGGCCGCAGGCGGGCACCGAGCCACAGTTGCGACTGCTTGCCGAAGACGCGGCTGCCCAGGCGGCTACCAAACGCGTGATCGACCCGCGAGTGGCCGAACTCACCCGCCAGACGATGCGCGGCGTCACTCACAAGCTCGATGAGAAGCTCAAACTCAAGCACGAGGAAGGGTGGCAGTACGAGCTGTTCGGCAAGTCGGGGACGGCCGAGACGCCGCTGGGCCTGCCGCCGCCGGGCAAGAAGCGGCCCAAGGGCTCCGACGGTTACTACCGCGGCCAGTACACCTCGTCGTTCGTCGCGGGTGGTCCTGTGCAGACGCCGCGGCTGGTGATGCTGTGCGTGATCGACGACCCGGGTCCGGAGCGGATCAAGACCAAGACACACTACGGCTCATTGGTCGCCGGGCCGGTGGTTCGGCGGGCGATGGAGCGGAGCCTGTCTTATCTCGGCGTGACGCCGGAGCCGCCCTCGGGCGACCTGCCGAAACAGCTTGGCGAGTGAGCGCAAACCTGAATCGATCAGCGCTGGCCGCCGCGCATCCTGATCCCCTCGCTGGGGCGCAGGAGGTTCTCAAGCAGTTTGCGGTCGGTGACATCGAGCAGGCTGTTGTGGTTCAGGTCCGCCTCGGCGCGATAGGTGCTGAGGACCCACGACGCGTAGAGGTCGTCGAGGTTCACAAAGCCGTCGAGGTTCACATCGCCGGAGCCGACCGTGACCTGGATGTTCTCGTAGCGTGAAACGGCAAAGTTGCCTGTCGGCTCGAAAGCGATGACCGTGAGGCTGTTGTTGCCGGCGGGGAGGTTGCCGACATTGCGGCGCCACTCGCGTCGATCGTACTGGTACGCCTGGTTGGAAGGCACGGCATAGGTGGCAACGACTTGTGCCGGCGTCAGGTTGCTGGGCACATTCGGGACGATGTAGATGCGGTTGGTGGTGCCGTCGGCGGCCTGCACGCGGAACTCGAAATTGCCCCCGCCGACCGGTGCCGCGGCGTCGAGGAGTGTTGTCTGCGGAGGCGAGCGATCCACGTAGATGACCTTGCGGACCTCGGCGAAGATGGGAAGCCCGCCGTCGGTGCGGCGGCGGTAGACGTTGGCGGTAATGTAGTGGAGGCCCTCGCTGAGTTGGGCCGTGTTGATAGATTGGCGGTAGACGCCGGTGGCGCCGGTGCCGCTGGGACCGGAGATCGGCGAGAACTGGGTCTGGAAGGTCTCGAAGCCCGCGTCCACTGTGCCGGTGGTGATATCGACCCCGCCGCTCGCGTTGTAGTCCACCCACCCCTGGTCGATGCGGAAGGCGGCGAAGTCGTCGAATTCGCTGTCGAGCGGATCGGTCTTGGTGGTGTCGATGCGGATCTCGAACGTGGTGGTGTTGACTACATCCACGGGCGTGAGTCGGCGTTTGAACGTCGGCACGCTCGCATCGTCGGCCGGGAGGGTGCTCGATGGTGAAGTAATCGAGATGGCGGCGGTGGGGGCCGCGGGGCCGTACACGACGTAGCCCCGGTGGTGCTGGACGCCGCCGCTGTTGGTGTTGTTGGGCACCGTGACGAGCACGCGTCGGTTGGCATCCACCGTCAGCACCTGCTGCACCGCGCCGCCCAGGTTGGCCACTGGATCGGCGGCGACGCCGCTCAGCTCGCGGAGCCGCGTGCCGGCGGGGAAGGTGGTCTGGACGCTGCGGGCCTGCGTGCCGTTGTCGTAGCGATCGTTGACGGCGGCGAGCACATTGGCGGCGACGCCGTTGGAGCGCTCGAAGACCAGCACGTCGCTGAGCGACTGGTTCACCGGATCGGTGGAGTTCAGGACGTAAAACCCGCCGCGGGCGTAGCCGTTGTGGAGTTGCACCAGGCGTGTGATGTTGGTATCGGTGTTGCCGAGCGCCGACGGGTTGCCCTCACGCGGCCAGAATCCGCGGCTGCCGAAGCGGGTGGCCATCTCGCGCGAGTTGTGGTAGACGATGGGGCCGCCGGCGCGGAAGAGCAGGTAGCAGTTTTCCACAAGTCCCTGCTGAGAGATCGTCGGAAGCGGCGGGGCCGAGCCGCCGTTGCCCGCCGAGCCGTTGTCGTGCGAGAAGATGTGGTGGACGCCTTGGCTGCCGTCGTTGGCGCCGTTGTCCTGGTTGTCCACCGAGCGGTTGAGCACATCCTGCCACGTGCCGAAGCCGCGAGCGTTGAGGATGTCGCGCAGGCCGCCGGCCTCGGAGATGTCGAGGGCGTCGCGGTTGGCGAAACCATCCTTGCGGATGTAGGTCTGGATGAACGAGTTGCTGTCAACGATCTCGCCGAACGAATACGGGTTGGCACGTGTGCCGTTGGGGAGCACACGGCGCTGGTACATCGCCGAGTCGAAGTAGTTGTTCCAGAACCACTGGGGGATGTGCTTGGCGGCGTCGAGACGGAACCCGTCCACCTTGAACTCGTCGAGCATCCACTGCACCGAGCGGGTGAGCATGCCCGTGGCGTTCTCGGCGTACGGAACGCCGGCGCTGGGGTTGGCGTTATTAAACGGCTTGATCGACCACGCCTGGCCATTGGCGGGGTTGACGAAGTTGAGCGGAGTCAGCGTCGGGTCCGGGTAGAAACGCGCGTTGGCCGGGTTGGGCTGGTTGCGGATGTTGCCGGGGGGCAGGTTGCTCGCGCCGCTGGTGACCGGGTGGCGGATGTACTGGAAATTGGACTCGTGGGAGATATCGATCAAGCTGACCAGGTCACCTGTCCACAGATCGTAGTTGCCGCTGTTGGGATCCTGGGACTGCTTGGTGCCGTCGTGGAAGTCGCCCCAGAAATTGGGGCCGCTGGCGGGAAGGTAGAACCCGGGCCAGCCACCATCGGCGAGGAAGGCGGAATTGGTGGTGCGCGAGCTGTTGTGATTCATGATGAGATCGACGTAGACGTCGATCCCGGCTTTGTGGAACTCCATCACCATCTGGCGGAAGTGCGCCTCGGTGCCGTACATCGTCGGGCTGTCGGGCGAGCCCAGGTCGAAGCGGTCGAAGCAGTCATATCCAGCAGACCCGTAGCTGGCCTTCCATACCGGTGGGATCCACGTCGCGGCGTACCCGGACATGAACGCGTCGGGCATCCGGTTCTCGATGTTGGTCCAACTGGTCTCGAACCACTGGATGAAGACGGGGTTGTCGCCCGCGGCCGTCACCGGCGCGGTCAGAGCGATGACGCTGCCGCAGACCGCGGCGAGGCAGAACGGGCGCAGCAACGCGAGCGCCCGACCCTGTTGCGGGTGACTCGGGCGCGAGGAGATCGCGTTGGGCTGGAACGAATGCGGGTGCGGCATATTGGATCGGGGTGAGGTGGTCAGAACCAAACGATAAGCCCAAACGAACAGGCCGCAAACAAAACGGCGTAACGGCGGCAGAGTTCGGTCGATTGCCCCCCCACCAAACCACGCGAGCGAGGGGTTCCAATGGTCCGGCCGGCCGGGTCAGTTACCGGGCCGCGGCTGGAAGGGGGACCGCCCTTCGACGACTGCCTCGCGCGAGCCGGTTGCGGCGATCTTGGCGACGAAGGCCTGGTACTCCACGTTGACCCGGCCGATGTCGGTGTCGAAGTACGCGAGGAAGACGCTCGGACCGACGGCCCGGGCCAGCGGCCGGTTGGCCTGTGTGCCGAGCTTGGCGAAGACGTTTTGGCCCAACTTGCCGGCCGCGGCGTCGGTGACAACCCGCTGCAGCGCGTCGTGGTACTTGCCGTTCTCCCCCTCGTTGAGGAAGTGGACGAGGGCCCAGAGCTGGGCGTAGTAGGTGAGGCCGACGCCGGAGTTACCACCGGAGATCAGCCGGTCGGAGTTGGCGCCGAGCAGGTCCTGGAGGGAGAGGAGCTGTTTCTTGCTCGCCATGTCGCGCAGGCGGTCGAAGCGCTCGACGTTGGCCCACGGCAGGAACTTGGGCGAGCCGCCCTGCCAGCGGTGGCCCTCCATGTACGTGGCGATGCCCTCCTCGAGCCAGATGGGCATCGACTCGCGGAAGGTGCGCTGGGTGAACTGGTGCCATCCTTCGTGACCGGCGACGGCGAGAGTATCGAACGCGCCGATATCGAAGTAGAAGCCGCGGCCCATGGTTGCGAAGCCGCCGCGCTGGATCTGGGTGAGGGGCTTGGCGCGGGCGCCGAGCATCTGCATCGAAACCTGCTGCCACTGCGAGCGGTTGGCCATGAAGTACGACTCCATCGAGGAGTCGGGGTATTCGAGGGGGACGAGCGCGGAAACGTAGTTGTGGAGGGCCGCTTCCATGAAGCCGGGGAGGCGTTCCATGATCGCTGGCGCCTTGCAGGTGGTGTAGATGGTGAAGTGGTCGGTCTTGATGATCTGGCCGGCCGCGTTGTCGAAGCTCCACGGGGCGGTGTCACGGACGAAGGCGGCGGCGCCGCGGAGGGCGGGGTTGACGGTGGGGGAGGCGGGGGTGTCGCTGCGGGCGGTGGTGGAGTCGGCCTTCGCGACGGGGGCCGGGGTGCCCGACGCGGCGGTGGGGGACAAGCCCGAACCGGAGTCGCTGCACGCGACGAGGGCGGCGGCGCACGCGAGCGCTGTGAAAGCGCCGAGTCGTGCCCATTGGAACATTTTTGAGCCTTGAACTTCGAGCTTTGGGCTTTGCATCGTGCCTCAGTTCATCCCGGCGAGTTGACCCTTGAGTGCTTCGACTTCATCCTGCGCGGCCTTGAGTTGGTCCTTGGTCTGCTGCACCATCGCGGGCGGCGCGCGGTCCGCGTACCCCGGGTTGGCCAGGCGGCCCTGCAGCACGCCGATGGACTTTTCCTTGTCGGCGATCGACTTGGCGATGCGGTCGCGTTCGGAGCTGCTGTCAACCGCTCCGTTCCCTGAGGCGGCGTCGGCGAGATTGGTGAGCTTGCTTTCGACGGCCCCGAGGCGCACGGACACCGCGGGCGTGCCCGCCGCGGGCGCGGCTGCGGTCATCGTCTCCAGCCCGGCGAGCGTTTCGACGGCCGCGCCGGCGAGCTTGCACTTGGCGATGAGGTCGGCCGGGGCGTGGAGCGTGATCTTCTTCTTGGGTGCCACATTGTGTTGGGCGCGGACCTGGCGGATTGCTTCGACGAGTTGTCCGAGCTCGCCGAAGGCGGCCTCGGCGGCGGGGTCGAGGAGCTTTTCGTCCACCTTGGGCCAGCCCGCGGTGCAGAGGAGATTGTCTGTAGTTGGAGCCGTGGTCGTGATGCCTGTGATCGCCGCGGCCTTCAGCTTGCCGAGGTGCTCCCACACCGCCTCGGTGACGAAGGGCATGATCGGGTGGAGCAGGCGCGTGATGGCGTCGATCACGTGCAGGAGCACGGCGCGCTGGCCCGGGCTTGTGCCCACCGTCGGCTTGACGGCCTCGAGATACCAGTCGCAGAAGTCGCGCCAGAGCAGGTCGTACATCGCCGTGGCGTAGCCGCTGAACTCGTAGTTGGCAATGGCGGCCTCCACCTCGCGCACAGTGCGGGCGAGACGCGAGAGCATCCACTTGTCCACGAGTGAGAGTTTCGCCGCGTCGATCGCCGCGGCACCGGAGTCCGCGCCCTGGTGCGGCTCGAGCATCTGGATCGTGAACCGGGCGGCGTTCCAGAGCTTGTTGCAGAAGTTGCGGCCCTGATCAAACTTGGGGCTGGTGTTCTTGCCGGACTTGGAGTCCTTCTGCACCGGCATCCGCACGTCCTGCGTCTGCGTCGTCATCTGCACCAGCGTGAAGCGCATGGCGTCGGCGCCGTGGCTCTCGATGATGTCCAGCGGGTCCACCCCGTTGCCGAGGGACTTGCTCATCTTGCGGCCCTGGCCGTCCTGGATCATCGCGTGGATGAAGACGTCGTCGAACGGGAGCGGCCCCTTGCCCTGTCCCTCGCCCATGAAGTAGCGGTTGAACATCACCATGCGGCTGACCCACAGGGTGATGATCTCGCGGGCGGTGCAGAGCACGGAGGTGGGGTTGAATGCCGCGAGCAGGCCGGCGAAGTCGTCGCCGGCGGGGTGTGTGGCCGGGTCGGGCCAGCCCATGGTGGAGATCGGCCAGAGGGCGGAGGAGAACCAGGTGTCGAGGACGTCGGGGTCTTGCGCGAAGCCGCATTCTTCCAGCAGTTCGATGAGTTCTTTGTCCTGGTCATCCAGAACGCAAACATGCCAGTAGCCATCGGTCGTTTCGACC
>JBOHNM010000089.1:0-17267 GCA_050730675.1 Phycisphaerales bacterium
ACCAGGGCGAACGCGCTGAGGTTGCAGTAGTCGAGCGTCGAGCGCCCGGCCAGTCGCATCTCCAGCACGCACCACGCCACCGGGTTCTCACCCAGATAGACCGGAAGAACTGTGCCATCGGCCAGCAGCACCGGGGCCGCTGTGTGCTCGGCGGGCTTCTTGGGATCGTGCGAGACACGCGAGCCGTTGAAGACGAACGCGATCGAGCCCTGCGCCCCCGAGGCGTAGACGACCACGGGCGCGCCGGCGAGCTGGTCGCTCACGAGCATGCCCTTGCGCGCCCCCGCGCGGCTGTGGACCGAGCCGGGGTGGAGCGTCGCGGCCTGCTGGCGCGGATCGAGGTGCGAGAGGAGCCGCGCAAAGCGCGAGGCGAACATGCCGACGCGCCGCACCGACGGGAAGAGCGTGCCGCGTGCGCCCGACTCGCCGATCGGCGCGTGCTCGTCGCTGCGCGTGCAGGCGTAGTGGTCGAGCCCGCCGGCCAGCCGGCCGCCCAGAAATCCCAAATTTGTGCCACCGTGCAGCGGCTCGATGTTGAACTGCGCCGCCGAGGCCAGGACCTCGGCCAGGCCGCGCTGCAGGTCGTCGGGGCTCGGGGCCGGGGCCGCCGGGCCGCCCCAGTGCTCCTGCTCGCCCACGCGGTACTCGGTGACCACGCGGGGCTGGTTGCCGCGGACGCGGGCGAGCTGGCGGAGGTTGGCGATCATGTCGCCCGTGCCCGTCCAGCCGTCAATCTCGCCCTCGACGCCCTGCCACAGATTATTGGAGTTGACGATCGGGACCTCGAAGCCCGACTCGCGCAGGTAGCGGTTCAGCTCGCCCAGGTACCCTGGGGCGATGTCGTCGGAGCCGCACGTCCAGTCATTCTCGTTCTGCACCAGGATGATCGGCCCGGCCTTGGGCTGGCGCGGAGCGTCCTCGCCCTCGACCGCTTCCTCAGCGATCGGCGCCGTCGCCTGCAGGTCGCGCACCTGCTTGGCCACCGCGCCGATGAACCGCGACGCGGCCTCCAGGAACGGCCCGTGGTTGGTGCGCAGCTTCATGTCCGCCTGCGCGGCCAGCCACGGCGGGATCCCGCCCAGGTCGATGCCGCCGCCGACATACGGGCCCATCCTCAAAATGCAGTAGAGTCCCGCCTTCTCGATCAGCGACACGAAGTGTCGGATGTCGTTGTCGCCGGTGAAGTCGAATTGTCCCGCGCGAACCTCATGGCGGGCCCACACCACGTCGGTCGTGATGCAGTTCAGCCCGGCGAGCTTGGCGCTATGGATAAGTTCGGCCCACTGTGCCCGCGGCGCACGTGTGTAGCGGATCGTGCCCGAGACCAGCCAAATCCGGCGGCCGTCGAGCATGAAGGATTGACCGTCGTACGTGATCGAGGCCATCGGGAGCGATTCTCCGAGGGGCCGGGGATGGGGGCGGTGGGAAAGTGCAAACCCAAACGGGACACTAACTCACCGTAGACCCGGCACACGAATCGGCCGGATCGACCATGAGGGCTACTCTAGGAGTTAGCGATTGCTTTTACAACGCCGGCGGGCTTTGCCGGTATGCTTTGGGCTCGTTTTGCTTGCAAGGCATCCCCGTAATGGCGAACCGGTCCCTGACACACACGACCCTCGCGGCCATTGTTGCCGCTCTGGCTGGTTCGTGTTTGGTTGCCGGCGGCTGCCTCAACTCCATGGCCGATGTGGATGAAGCCACCGCCAAGATCATTCAGGAGCGGTCCAGCCTCCTGCGCGTGCCGGTTCCGTCGCGGCCGCGGGGTGAGCCGGAGGGCGTGGATGCCGCGGGGGTCCGCGAGATGCACCCATCCACGGTCAATCCCACGGCGGACGAACTGAAGTTCACGCCGGCGGCCGAAGGTCGCGAGTTGGAGAAGCGTCTGGCGGCGTACCTGCAGCCGGGGGCCGATGCGCGCGAGTTGACGCTCGGTGATGCGCTGCGGCAGTCGCAGCAGACCGGGCGCGAGTTGCTCAACGCGGAGGAGTCGTACATCCTGGCGGCGATCAGCCTGCTGCTGGAGCGGCACGCGTGGGACCCGCAGTTTTTCGCGAGCATCTCGCCGCAAGTGATCGCGTTCAACTCGTCGGGGACGCCGTCCACAACAGCGTTGACGGTGGTGAACGAGCTGTCGGTGACGCAGAAGCTGCCGTACGGCGGCACGATCGCCGCGACGTACGTCTACGCGCTGACCGAGCAGCTCCGCAACGCATCGACGCAGGGGTACACCAGCGCCTCGAACCTGATCCTGGCGGCGAACATCCCGCTGCTGCGCGGAGCCGGTGACGTGGCCCGCGAGGACCTGATCCAGGCCGAGCGGAACATGGTGTACGCCTCGCGGACGTTCGAGGACTTCCGGCGCGGCTACCTGGTGTCGATCACGCGCGACTACCTGTCGCTGGTGCTGGCGCGCCAGGCGATCGCCAACCAGCAGAACCAGATCGACCTGCTCAACTGGCTGGTGACACGGACCCGTGCCCTGGTCGAGGCGGGGTTCCTGGCGGAGTTCCAGCTCAACATCGCCAACAGCGACCTGCTCCGGGCCACCAGCACGCTGGCGCGGCTGCAGGAGTCGTACCTGCTGTCGGCCGACCGCTTCAAGATCCGGCTGGGGCTGCCGGTGAGCGAGGCGATCACCGTCAAGCTGCAGACGCCGGAGATCCCCGAGCCGTCGATCTCGCCGGCCGACGCCGCGGTGCTGGCGCTGGAGTACCGGCTGGACCTGCAGACGCAGCGCGACATCGTGGACGACGCCAAGCGGGCGGTGCGCAACGCCGAGAACGGGCTGCTGCCGGACCTGAACATCGTGGCCAGTTCGAACCTCAACCGCAACGTGCAGAAAGCGGCGGACCTGGGGCTGATCGCCCCCGACCCCGCGACGTACCAGGCGGGGGTGGTCTTCGGCATCCCGCTCGACCGGACCAACGAGCGGCTGCAGCTGCGCCAGGCGACGATCCAGGAGCAGCAGGTGCTGCGGAACTACACACAGTTCCGTGACAACGTGGTGGTCGAGGCTCGCTCGCGCGTGCGAGAGATCGACCGCACGCGATTTGCGCTGCAGCTCGCCGAGGAGGGCGTGAAGATCAACCTGCGCCGCAAGCAGGAGCAGGAACTCAAGGCCGACGAGGTGACGGCGCAGCAGGTGGTGGACACGGCCAACTCGCTGCGCGAGGCGCAGAACGCCCGCGACGCGGCGCTGGTGGACCTGCGCCTGGCGGTGCTGGACTACCTGCTCTCGACTGGACAGCTCCGCGTGTCGCGCGACGGCGTGCTGGAACCGCTGCCGGGGATGGTGATCACCCCGCCGCCTCCGGAGCCGGGCCCCGGGCCGATGCCGATCCCAGTGAACCCGCCGACGGACCCGCCGGTGATCCAGCCGCGGCCGGGGCAGTAGCGCGGAGCGGGGGCCTAATGTCACCGCGTCATGCAAACGACCATCGCGAATGTTGATACCGCACAGGCTGCGGGGGCTGTGGACGCCGCCCGGGCGAACCCCTCGGCCACGTCGAGCGCCACGGCGGCGGCTGAGAACATGGGCGCCTCGATGCACCACTGGCTGCTCGAAAAGGTCAAAGCTGTGTCGCCGTCGCTGTACGACACGCTCTCGCTGCCGGTGCTGGGATCGCAGAACACGATCCTCGACTGGCTGGTGATGGTGGTGACCGTCGCGGCGGCGATGCTGGTCTTCTGGCTGGTGCGCCGGCTGCTGGTGACGCGGGTAAAGTCGCTGGCGGAGCGGACCACCACCAAGTGGGACGACGTGATTGTCGATGCGCTGCTGGACCTGAAGTGGTTCCTGTTTCTGCCGCTGGCGGTGCTGGTAGGGGCGGGCGGGCTGCAGATCGGCTATACCATTCATCTGTGGATGCGCGGGATCGCGGTGGCGTGCCTGGCGGCGCAGCTGATCCTGACCAGCCGGCTGTTCATCGATTTCGGCACAAGGCAACTGATCGCCCGCTCGACGCACGAGGACGGCAGGCCGGACCCGGCGGTCGAGACGAGCCTGGGGGTGATGCGGTTCGTGGTCGCGGCGATCGTGGCGACGCTGGTGATCCTGCTGGCGCTGGACAACCTGGGGATCCAGGTGACGCCGCTGCTGGCCTCGCTGGGGATCGGCGGCATCGCGGTGGCGCTGGCGGCGCAGAACATCCTCGGCGACCTGTTCGCGTCGATGACCATCCTGTTCGACAAGCCGTTCGTGGTGGGCGATGCGATCAAGGTCGGGGACAAGGAAGGGACGGTCGAGCGGATCGGGATCAAGACGACGCGGCTGCGGGCACCCAGCGGCGAGCAACTGGTCTTCAGCAACATCGAGCTGACCAAGAACTGCCTGCACAATTTCAAGCGTCTGGAGCAGCGGCGGATCGCGTTCGGCACGAGCGTGACGTACGACACGCCGGTGGAGCGGCTGCGGGAGATTCCGGCGCTGATCCGCGCGGCGGTGGAGAAACAGAAGCTGACGCGGTTCGATCGGTGCCATTTGAAGACCCTTGCGGCGTATTCGCTGGACTTCGAGACGGTGTACTTTGTGACGACGGGCGACTACATGGCGTACATGAATGCGCAGCAGGGGATCAACCTTGAGTTGGTCGAGGCGTTCCGTTCGCGCGGGATCGACTTTGCCATGCCGACGCAGGTGGCGATGACTCCGCGCCAGCAGATTGAGGGGAAGCCGGGGGCCGCCACGACGGTGACGCGGGGGGCGTGAGGGCACGGAGAAAACGGAAACATCGCACAGCACACAACGAACATTGGAATGCATGAATCTTGATCGCACGGTTATCGATCGCCACCTGGGACAACAGCGCTATCCGCTGTTGTTTGTCACCGTGAGCGGGGCGCACCTGTATGGGTTCGATTCGCCGGACTCGGACTATGACCTGCGCGGGTGCCATGTCACGACGGCGCGGGAGTTGTTCCGGCTTGATCCGCCGGGCGAGACGATCGAGGTGATGGAAAAGCCCCCGCCGCCGGCGATCGAGATGGACCTGGTGACGCACGATGCGCGCAAGTTCTTCACGCTGCTGCTGAAGAACAACGGGTATGTGCTGGAGCAGGTTTTTTCGCCGCTGGTGGTGCAGGCGGCACCGGAGTTTGAGGAGTTGAAGGCGCTGGCGGTCGGGTGCATCACGCGGCATCACCGGCACCATTTTTTGAGCTTCGCGCAGAACCAGTGGGAGCTGGTGGTCAAGGGCGGCAGGCCGACGACCAAGGGGCTGCTGTACACCTACCGCGTGATCCTGGCGGGCATTCACCTGATGCGCTCGGGCCGGGTGGAGAGCAACCTGCGGGTGCTGAACCGGGAGTTCAAGCTTGGATTTGTGGATGACCTCATCGCGATGAAGATCGCCGGGGCGGAGAAGGCCGAGGCGAAGGGGCAGGACCTGGCGTGGCACGAACGGGAGTTTGCGCGGCTGGTGGGCGTGCTGGATGAGGCGCGGGCGGCGACTTCGCTGCCGGAGGAGGTTGATCCGAAGTCGCGGGCGGGGCTGAATGAACTGCTCGTGCGGCTGCGGTTGCAGACGGTGTGAGGGGAGGCGGTTTGCGGTTGTCAAAGAGAAGACCAAGACAGGTCAGTACGCAGAGGACACAGAGAGAGGCGAAGAGGAAGCAAGAAGACGGTGCGAGCGCCAAGCAAGCTGGGTCAGGGAGGTGCGCCGGCGCGAGTGAGCATGCCGAGGGCGGCGGTGGCGCGGGTGAGGATGGGCGCGGGTGGGGGTGGCGAGGTTGAAGGGGCGCGAGCGCGGGCGGGAGGAGAACTCGCGTGAGCTTCATTGGCGGAACGCATGTCGTTAGTAGACGGCGTGATGGAAGCCGGCGCTTCGGGCTGCTTGGTGGGCGGTGTGTCACTGACCTGTCGCTCGGGGCAGGTCGGCGTGTTCTGCGGCCCCTCCCCGGAGCACTGACGCCGCGGCGTCGTCAGTGGCACAGCATCGGGTGGAAGCCGATGGCTTGGCGGGGTGGGTGGGATGGCCAGTCTTGCCAAGGCCAGTGCGGCTTTGAAGCGCATGGCGTCGGAGGGGTGCGATTCGAGCACCTTGGCGAGGTGGAGCGCGCCCTGGAGCTTGAGCTGCACGAGGCGGTCGTGGCTGGGGTGGGTGACGGTGATTTGTGTGCCGCGGTTCATGGGGGAAATGATGCGGCGGCGCGGGGGGATTGCAAGGGGTTGCGCGCGGGAGGGCCCACAGATTGCGCAACGGAGCGTCCTTTTGCCGGTTCTGGCGGACGGGTTTTTTGGTTTGTTACGTGGCGTTAGGGTGCCGGATCGCGGGGTCAGATCGGAGCGGGGTTGCCGCACTCGGGACAGGGAGCGGAGCAGGCGAGGCTTGGCCGCGGATAGCCGCAGGCTGCGCACAGACCGCGAGCGATGCGCCGCCGACGGCGGCGACGACGCAAGGTCAGCCCAACAAGCGGGAGCCCGGTGATCGCGCAAATCGGCCAGAGGGGCACGACATGGAACACGCCCCCGGGCCCGGAGATCGAGCCGTAGAGCGGCCAAATCGGGAGATTGAACGAGCGGCGATCCGCGGAGACTTGACCGAGAACGGAGTTGAGAAAGACGTGCGCTTTGTTCGATGGCGCGGGAATGAACAGTTGTGCCTCTCCGGCGCCAAGGTCGAGACTCCACTTGGGCTCGCGGAAATGCACGGCAGTGAAACCAGAAACGAGCCACAAGACAACGCCGAGAGCGAAAATGACAATGCATACACGGCGCGGGCGATCGATCGGCGTTGACCTTGGTGCTGGACGGTGCTTGGCCATTCATGGCGTCTTACAGCCGCAAGTCAACGTCGGTTCATCTTAACTGTGTGCTGCGTCCGGTTGCCCGCATTCGGGGCAGGGGGCGAGGCCGGTGCGCGTGTAGCCGCAGGTGGGGCATTGGTCGCGGCGATGGCGGATGGTGCGGCGGGCGGCGCGGAGTGTTGCGGGGATGGAAAGAAGGGTGAAGGCCGTGACGGACCAGAAGACGGCGGTGAAGAGGAAGCCGGGGAAGATGGGGCGGCGGAGGTCGAGGATCTCGGCGAAGGAGGAGCGGCGGCGGATTGGTACGAGCTTTGTGCGAATGGGTGAAGTCGATTGCAACTGCATCTCGCAAGCCGGCCGGGTGTCCAAATCACGAAGTGCAAGGAAAGGCCAACCGGCCGCGTGCGTTTCTCGGCCTGCATATTCGTCAGTTGGTCGATCTGCCCAAGCGGGCGTTGCATCGGGCGGCTCGTCACCACGGCGCTGCAGGTACCACGATTCCGTTCCGATCGAGCGCGTTGCAAAGCTGGGGAGGTGCAGATAGATGATGTCGTCGCGCAGCAGTTGAGTAGGTGGTCGATTCTTGGCCCAATATTCCCCGCTGATGCTGTGCCGCAGATCAGCGATTGGCGACTCCCGGAACAACCGACACGCCCAGGCGCCGAGTACCGTGAGCAAAGGCCCGACGGCGAGTGCGAGGGTGAGGGTGATGCGGCGGCGAAACGTCACGGTTGGATTGTACAGTGAAGATGTGGCTTGGCCGCATCATTGCGAGGCCTGGAGTCATCGGTGACGCCTCGATCCCGGGCTTGCGCCCGAGCCTCGTATTGGGCGCGTTGGGTTGGGCGGGTGGTTGGGGTGGCGCGGGAGCGGCGGGTGGGAACACTGGTGCCGCCTCCGAGCCGGCGTCACCAGTGGCACCACGTCTCACGGCTTCCATTCTTCGGCCACGATCGCGAACATGACGTGGTCGCGCCAGGCGCCGTCGAGGTGGAGCATGGCCTTGGCGTAGCCCTCTTCGCGGAAGCCGAGGGCGCGGGCGAGCTTGAGGGAGGGCTCGTTAGCGGGGATGATGTTGGCGCGGACGCGGTGGAGGCCGGCACCGCGGGAGAGATCTTCGTTGTCGCCCATCGGCGTGAAGGCCCAGGTGAGGACGGCGCGGATCATCTCGCGGGCGAAGCCCTTGCCGGCGCGGCCTCGGCAGACGCGCCAGCCCATGTCGGCGTTCTGGTAGGAGTCGCGGACCACGTTATTGAGGCCGCAGTCGCCGGCGTACTCGCCGGTGTCGAGGGCGAAGGCGACGAAGCGGAAGGCCGAGCCGTCGGACCAGCCCTTGGCGGAACGCTCGATGCGCTTCTCGAACTGGACTTCGGGGGAATCGCCGTTGTTGACGGTGGGCATCCACGGGCGCCAGAACTCGCGGCTGTCGGTGAAGGCGGTGATGCAGGCGAGGCCGTCGTCCTCGCGGATGATGCGGATGAGGAGGCGATTTGTGCGGAGCTCGACGGGCATGAGAAGAAGTTTGTACACAGAGGACACAGAGGCACACGGAGAGAAGACAGAAGGGCGGAGCAATACCGATTCAATCGGTGCCACAAACCGACAACTGCTTCGGATTGAGGACACGCGACTGCATAACTACTTGCCTCGGCCTCTGTGTTCCTCTGTGTACTGATCAGACTTTCGTCTGCGGGCGCTTGGGGTCGGGCCAGTCGATGTGGTAGTGGTTGCCGCGGGGTTGATCGACACGCTCGTAGGTGTGGGCGCCGAAGTAGTCGCGCTGGGATTGGAGGAGGTTGGCCGGGAGACGAGCGGAGCGGTAGGAATCGAAGTACGAGAGGGCGCTGCTGAAGGCGGGGACGGGAACGCCGTCCACCGCGGCACGGGCGACGACGGCGCGCCAATTCGCGCTGTTCTTTTCGATGACGCCGGCGAAGTAGGGATCGAGGAGGAGGTTGGGGAGATCGGCGGAGCGCTGGTAGGCCTCGGAGATCTTCTGGAGGAAGCGGGCGCGGATGATGCACCCGCCGCGGAAGATCATAGAGATCTCGCCGAGCTTGAGGTTCCAGTTGTTGGCCTTGCCGGCGGCGCGCATGAGGGCGAAGCCCTGGGCGTAGGAACAGATCTTGGAGCAGTAGAGGGCATCACGAACGCAGCCGACCCAGTCCTTCTGTGGACCACTCCCGCTTTGGCCGTGGTCGTGGTGGTGCCGGGCCGGTGGCTTGAGGATTTTGCTCGCGGCGACGCGCTCTTCCTTGATGGCGGAGATGTTGCGGGCGAAGACGGCCTCGGCCATGGTGGGCGCGGGGACGCCGAGGTCCAATGCGCTGTTGATCGTCCACTTGCCGGTGCCCTTCTGGCCGGCGGCATCGAGGACGACATCCACAAAGTCCTTGCTGGTGATCGGGTCCTTCTGCTTGAGGATGTCGGCGGTGATCTCGATGAGGAAGGAGTCGAGGTCGCCTTTGTTCCAATCGTCGAAGACCTTGGCCATGTCGCCATTGGTCATCTCGAGCGAGTCGCGCATGAAGTGGTACGCCTCGCAGATGAGCTGCATGTCGCCGTACTCGATGCCGTTGTGGACCATCTTGACGTAGTGGCCGGCGCCGCCGGGACCGATGTACGTCGTACAGGGAACGCCGCCGGTGACGGGTTTGCCGGGGGCCGCGCCCTCGATGGGCTTGCCGGTCTTGGCATCGACCTTGGCGGCGATGGCCGTCCAGACGGGCTCGAGGTGTTTCCAGGCGTCGGTGTGGCCGCCGGGCATAAGGGAGGGGCCGAAGCGGGCGCCGGTCTCGCCGCCGGAGACACCGGAGCCGACGAAGAGGATGCCCATGTCGTTGAGGGCCTTCTCGCGGCGGATGGTGTCGGTCCACTCGGCATTGCCGCCATCGACGACGATGTCGCCCTTGGCGAGCAGGGGTTTGAGGCCGTCGATGGTGGCGTCGGTGGGGCCGCCGGCCTTGACGAGCAGGACGATGCGGCGGGGCTGCTTGATGGCGGCGACGAAGTCCTTGAGGTCGGCGGCGGGGACGAGGGCGCCGCCGGGGCCGATGACGTTCGCCGGGTTCTCGGCGATGAAGCCCTCGGTCTTGGCGGTGGTGCGGTTGTAGACGGCGACCTTGAAGCCGTGGTCGGCCATGTTGAGGGCGAGGTTCTTGCCCATGACCTCGAGACCGATGAGGCCGACGTCGGCGGAGTTTTTCGCGGGAACGGTCAGGGCCATGTCGCCTCCATGCATGAGTGGTGAGTCACAGGATAACCGAACTGTCGCCGCACGCTCGTGGCGGGTTGGGTAGCGTCGGGGCGGAGTCGAATCCAGAAAAAAACTTGAGTTCTTTCGGAGAATCCGTGCTGTGGAGATGATTGCGCAAGTTTCGACGTGATGGGGGTTTGTGGCACGAAAAACGGGCGGTGATGGCGCAAATTCCGCTCGGGACTGTGGATAAGCGGTTGAGGCATTTGGCCGACAGGCAAAAACCCGTGGTTTTGGTGTACCATTAAGCCTAACCTACGGCCCGCTGCGCGGGGGTGTGCTGACGCAAGCGTTGCAGAATTTTGTCCCACCGAACCACTGATCACACTGAACTGGAGATGATGCATGAATTACCTCGTTAAGTCTTGGGCTCCCATCCTGACCGCGGCGGCGATGGCGGCGGTCGCCGGTTGCACCGAAGAGAAGCGCGCGACGTTCGAGGCGCCGGAGGGCTACCCCCCCACGACCGAGCCGCGCAGCTGGGCTCGGAACCAGCCGGACATGTACGAGGCGAAGCCAGCCCCGACCCCCGCCAAAGCCCAGCCGATGACCGGCAACGTGGCCCGCATGTATTTCCCGACTGGCGAGGCTTCCTCCAGCACGCTGCTGGTTGAGGAGTTCCTCCCCGGCCAGGTGCGCGTCGGCCAGCCGTTCGACGGCCAGATCAAGGTCACCAACATCAGCAAGACTCAGGCCCTGTCGGTCTTCGTGGTCACCGAGGCGTTCAAGAACTGGGACGTCCAGAGCTCGACCCCCCCCGGCAACAAGACCGCCAAGGGCTACGAGTGGAACCTGGGTGACATGAACCCCGGCCAGGTGCAGACGATCAACATCAAGGGCCGCCCGACGGCCGTTGGCGCCGTGGGCAACTGCCTGTCGGCGATCTTCAACACCAGTCTGTGCGCCCAGACCAACGCGGTCGCGCCGGCCCTGGCGATCACCAAGACGATCACGCCCGAGTCGCTCCTGACCTGCGGCCCGATCACGACGACCCTTGAGGTCTTCAACTCGGGCAGCGGCGCGGCCGACAACGTGACCATCACCGACAACCTGCCCGCCGGCCTGACGACGGCCGACGGCAAGCAGACCGTCACGATCAACGCCGGCAGCCTCGCCGGCGGCGAGCGCAAGAGCTTCCCGGTGGCCCTCAAGGCAACCAAGACCGGCAAGTTCGACAACTCGGCTTCAGCGACGGCCGACGGCGGCCTGACGGCCAGCTCACAGACGGTCTCGACCGTCGTGAAGCAGCCGGTCCTGGCGATCGACTGCAAGTCGCAGGCTTCGGTCATCGCCAGCCGCAACGCTGATTTCGACATCACCGTCTCGAACAAGGGTGATGCGGCCTGCGACGTGTCGGTCACCTGCCCGCACCCCGCCGGCATGACGTATGTCAACGCCACCGAGGGCGGCACCGGCACCGGCACCAGCGCCATGTGGCGTGTGGGCAACCTGGCCCCCGGCGCCTCCAAGACCGTCCGCGTGACCTACCGCAGCACCGCGGTCGGCAACATCTCGATCTCCGCACAGGCGGCCTGCAACTGTGCGGCTCCTGTGACGACCAGCTGCAAGACCGACGTCATCGGCGTGCCCGACATCGGCACCCTGCTGACGGACGACACGGGCGTTCCCGCCGTTGGCGAGAACCACGAGTTCCGCTACCAGATCAAGAACCAGGGCATGATCGACCTGACCAACGTCGTGCTCAAGGGCACGTTCACCGACGGCCTCGACTACGTCAGCTCTACCTCGCTGGTGGCGCCGAAGGTGACGGGCAAGTCGTTCGAGATCGCTCTGGGCACCGTCAAGGCGGGCCAGATCCTCTCGTTCAACATCATCGCCAAGGGCACCAAGGAGGGCGACCAGCACCTCAAGACCCAGACCAGCGCGAAGGAAATCCCCTTCGTGGCTGAGAACGACGAGTCGGTCAACTACGTCGCTCCGAATAAGTAATCGGGACTTCCGGTTGATTCGAGAAATTTGAAGCATCTCCGAGCCCCCGGCGAAGACTCGCCGGGGGCTTTTTCGTTGGCGTCGGTGCGGGGGCGGCCGGAAAGAAAAAGCCCCGACCGGAGTCGGGGCTTCCTCGCGTGGGCGCCGCGTTGTGCGGTCAACGGGCGATACCCGCAGTGCGAGACCCGGGAGCGGCAGAGCCGCGAGGGTCAATGGCACACCCCGCGCCCGAGGGCGCGTCCACCTATGACTAGTCCAATCAGGGAGCGATTCTGACAAGAATCTCGGATGGACCCTCAAACGCCGCCGATGCGCCGTTCGAGCCGCGCGGGCCCGATGTGCCGCGCGATGCGGAGGCCGGCCCGGATCGCCAACTGGCACGCGTCGTTGATCTCGTGTGATTTGGGCTTGATCGCCATCAACTCGCGGGCGATGCGCGGCTCCATCTTACCGGCCGCGTAGCGGCGGTTGGCGGTCGCGAAGGACCAGATCATCGTTGCCGTGACCACGATCGCGAACGCCAGCGCGATCCAGCGCCACGGCGTCGCCGGCCCCTGGGAGGCAAACTCGATCAAGGTCCAGATGACGGCGGCAAAGGTGAGCGCCAGCAGCACGCCGGAAATCGGGTCGATGTGGATGTCCTTGCTGCGCTTCCAGTCCTCGGGGTCGGAGGTGATCGAACGCACGACCATCCCGATTCGGTCCTGAGCGGAGAGTTGGCCGGTGTTCACGCGGTGGACAAAGCCTGCGGCTTCGACGGCATCGTCCGTCAACCCGGCGCGGCCGGTCTGCTGGACAAGATCGCCCATCGCCAACCCCGACGACTGCGCGTAGAACGGATAGACGTCGGGGTTGAGCCCGAACTCGCCGCGGCAGTCCGCGCAGGTTCCGACGTAACCAACGACCGTGCCATCACCGAGCGGGATGTAATAGAGATGGCTGACCTTGCTGACGACGTCGAGCTTGATCTCGCGCACACCGATGCAATTCGGGCACACTTCCGCTACGTAGCCCTTGGTCTTGCGCTGGACCTTGGTTCCCCAGATGATGAGCATGGCCGGAGCGTACGGCGCATCGACGACGCGAGGCCAGCCGAATCCGGAGGGCGCGGGGCACCCGGATGCGTGGCATCGATTCCCACCTGAGGCGGCCGCGTCATTACTCGACCGTCACGCTCTTGGCCAGATTGCGCGGCTTGTCCACGTCGTGGCCACGGGCGACGGCGGCGTAGTAGGCCATGAGCTGGAGAGGGATAACGGTGAGGAGCGGGCTGAGGGGCTCGATGACATCGGGGATGTAGATCACATCCTGGACGTAGTTCTTGATGTGGGTGTCGCCCTCGGTGGCGACGGCGATGACGTGGCCGCCGCGCGAGCGAACTTCCTGGATGTTGGACATGACCTTCTCGTACTGCTTGCCGCGGTTGGCGATAAAGACGGCAGGGAGGCCTTCGTTGATGAGGGCGATGGGGCCGTGCTTCATCTCGGCGGCGGGCATGCCCTCGGCGTGGATGTAGGAGATTTCCTTGAGCTTGAGGGCGCCCTCGATGGCGGCGGGGTAGTTGTAGCCGCGGCCGAGGAAGAGCCAGTTCTCGCGCTCGACGTACTTCTCGGTGATCTTCTTGATGCGGTCGGCCTGCTCGAGGATGCGCTCGATCTTGGCGGGCAGCTCGTTCATGTACTGCATGAACTTGGTGCAGTCGAAGGCGCTCATGAGGCGGCGGCGGGCCATGAACAGGCCGATCATCGAGAGCGCGGCGACCTGGCCGGTGAAGGCCTTGGTGCTGGCGACGCCGATCTCGGGGCCCACTCGCAGGTAGACGCCGGCGTCGGTGCTGCGCGCGATCGATGAGCCGACGACGTTAACGACGCCGAGGGCGAGCGCGCCGCGCTCCTTGGCTTCGGCGAGGGCGGCGAGTGTGTCGGCGGTCTCGCCTGACTGCGAGACGGCGATGACGACGGTGCCCTCTTCGATGATGGGGTTGCGGTAGCGGAACTCGCTGGCGTACTCCCACTGGGCGGGGACCTTGGCGACATCCTCGAAGAAGTAGCGGCCGATCATGGCGGCGTGCAGGGCAGTGCCCTGGGCGGTGAGGATGACGCGCTTGGCGCGGGTGAGTTCCTTGGCGAATTCGCCCAGGCCGCCGAGGACGACACGCCCGTCGCGCTCGTCGAGCCGCCCGCTGATGCAGGCACGCAGGGCCTTGGGCTGCTCGAAGATCTCCTTGAGCATGAAGTGCGGGTAGCCGCCGAGCTCGATCTGCTCGAGGTCGATCTCGAGCTGGGAGATCTTGGGAGAGATCGTCGTGTTGTGGATGTCGGTGGTGTGGAAGCCGTCGCGCGAGATCTTGACGACGTTGTAGTCGTCGAGCATGAAGGCCTGCGAAGTGTGGGCGATGATGGCCGCGGCATCGGAAGCGACGATGTACTCGCCCGAGCCGACGCCGACGAGCAGGGGCGAACCCTTGCGCGCGACGACGAGGGTGTCGGATTCCTTCTCGCAGATAACGGCGATGGCGTAGGCGCCGGTCACCTCGCGGAGGGCGGCCTGCACGGCCTTCTCGAGGTCGCCCTCATAAAGCTCGCTGATGAGCATCGAGATGACTTCGGTGTCGGTCTCGCTGGAGAAGGTGTGGCCCTTGTCCTGGAGCCAGGTCTTGAGGGCGGCGTAGTTCTCGATGATGCCGTTGTGCACAACGACGACGCCATGGCGATCGTCCTTGTGGGGGTGGGCGTTGACTTCTGTGACGCCGCCGTGGGTGGCCCAGCGGGTGTGGCAGAGGCCGAGGGTGCCGGTGTTGAATTGTCCAAGTTGCTCGAGGCGTTCTTCGAGAATGCTGACGCGGCCGACGGTGCGGGCGACCTTGAGCTTGCCGTTGACCATCATGGCGAGGCCGGCGGAGTCGTACCCGCGGTATTCGAGGCGCTTGAGGCCCTCCATGAGGATGGGGCGAGCGGGGCGATGGCCGAGGTACGCAACAATTCCGCACATAGGGATTGGCCTTGCGTTCGGGGTCTGTGGGCGTCGGGCCTGAGTGCAAGTTTACGTTGGGGACAGACTTGGTGATCGACGTTTCCGGGTCGGGGGGCGAACAAAGTTCGGGCGGTCCATGGGGTGCATTGGGCGACCCCGTCAGGCCTGCGTGGTTGGGAGGACGCCGGTTTGTCTTCCTGGCGGTCCGGTAAGAAGCATCCGACCTGTTCATCTGACTTGAGCTGCGCGGTTCTGGCCCTCGACCTGACGGTGCGAGTGCCAACGGATGCGCGAGACGCGAATACGAAGCGCGACGCGCGGGTTTGCCCGTGAATCTCCTCGCGACGAGGGCGCGGCGCTGGCAAGCGCGCGATGCCGCGCGTACTGTCCGCGAGTTTGCGCCGACCCCGGCGCCGCCAGGGAACTCCAATGCCGCCGCGGGACCCGACACCCGCCTCGGCCGGACGCCAAATGCCCAAACGCACGGATATCCAGACGATCCTGATCATCGGCTCGGGCCCCATCGTCATCGGGCAGGGGTGCGAGTTTGACTACTCCGGCACGCAGGCGTGCAAGGCGCTCAAGGCCGAGGGGTACCGGATCGTGCTGGTGAACAGCAACCCGGCGACGATCATGACCGACCCGGAGCTGAGCGACCGGACGTACATTGAGCCGATCACGCCCGAGGCGGTCCGGAAGATCATCGCGCGGCAGAAGGAGATCGGCGACCCGATCCACGCGGTGCTGCCGACGCTGGGCGGGCAGACGGCCCTCAACTGCGCGTGCAAGCTGTGGGACGAGGGGACACTGCAGAAGTTCGGCGTGGAGATGATCGGCGCCAACCGCGAGATCATCCACCGGGCCGAGGACCGCCAGATCTTCAAGGAGATCTGCGAGAAGCTCGGGCTCAAGCTCCCCAAGGCCAAGACCGTGCAGACGCTAGTGGAGGCCGAGGAATTCCTCAAGGAGATCGGCCTGCCGGCGATCATCCGCCCCGCGTTCACACTCGGCGGCACCGGCGGCGGCATCGCGTACAACAGCGAGGAGTTCGTCGATATCTGCACGCGCGGGCTGCGGGCCAGCATGATCACGCAGGTCCAGATCGACCAGAGCGTGATCGGGTGGAAGGAATACGAGCTGGAGGTTGTCCGCGACAAAAAGGACAACTGCGTCATCGTCTGCGGCATCGAGAATATCGACGCCATGGGCGTCCACACCGGCGACTCGATCACCGTTGCGCCGATCCAGACGCTGAGCGACAAGGAATACCAGGCGATGCGCGACGCCGCCATCGCCATCATGCGGGCGGTGGGCGTGGAGACGGGCGGGAGCAACGTGCAGTTCGCGGTGAACCCCAAGCCGGCGGACGGCAAGTTCGAGATGGTGGTGGTGGAGATGAACCCGCGAGTGAGCCGCAGTTCAGCCCTGGCGAGCAAGGCGACGGGCTTCCCGATCGCCAAGATCGCGGCGAAGCTGGCGGTGGGGTACACTCTCGACGAGCTGCGCAACGACATCACGGGGACGACCAGCGCGTGCTTCGAACCATCGATCGACTACGTGGTGACCAAGATCCCGCGCTGGACGTTCGAGAAGTTCCCCGAGGCCGACGAAACGCTGACGACACAGATGAAGAGCGTCGGCGAGGCGATGGCGATCGGCCGGACCTTTGCAGAGAGCCTGCAGAAGGCGATCCGCTCGACGGAAGTGAAGCGGTTCGGGCTGGGCCTCGACAAGAACGACAAGTGGCTGACGGCGATCAGGGCCTTGGGCGCGCAGCAGCACGTTTCGCTGCCGTGGGACGCCGAGTCGGAGATCGCGCTGCCGCTGGGCGAGGGTGAAGGCTCTGCCGCGGCAGCGGGTGTGCAGGACGGCATTGTCCCTGAGGTGCGCACGGCCGACGGCGAGATCGTGGAGTGGCCGATCCCCGACGACAAGCTGCAGCGCAAGCTGAGCGTGCCCTCGCAGGGGCGGCTGTTCTACGTGCGGTATGCGCTCAAACTCGGGTACAGCGTCGAGCAGATCTGCGCGCTGACGCGCTACGACCGGTATTTCGTGGACCAGATCGCCGCGATCGTGGCGTTTGAGGATGACCTGCTCGAGTGCGGCGAACTGACGAACGTCTCTGCAGAAATGATGTGGCGGGCCAAGCAGCTCGGTTTCTCCGATGCGCAGCTCGCCAACCTGTTCCTGGGCACGATCAAGCCCGACACCGTGCTGGAAGTCCGCAAGCACCGCAAGAGCCTGGGCGTCGAGCCGGTGTACAAGCTGGTGGACACGTGCGCCGCGGAGTTCGCGGCCGTCACGCCGTACTACTACTCGACCTACGAGCGGCCGTTCACTG
>JBOHNM010000090.1:0-17256 GCA_050730675.1 Phycisphaerales bacterium
CGTTGCACGTGTGAGCTGGACACCACATACGACCGGCGAACTTGCCAAATGGGGGTCGTTCCGCTGTGTGCGTTTTGAAGTGCGTGCGAACAACATGGAGCGGAAAAATGGTTAACTCCTCGAGCGATCGCGGACGGCGTACTTGTTCACGTCCCTGGTTCAGCGCGATCTTGAGAAGTTTGTGCATGATGTGGCCAGGACTTACCTTGATTCGGTAGGGAGTGCTTGTAATCACTCCACAGACATATGGCGGGCATGTTTGAATCATGACGTATCAAACAATCGCCCCTAACAGAGCGCACGGCCACGCGCCCGATAGAAAACCTCCCATCGTGTGCGAAGCCAGTGCGCTAGTGCGACTCGTGCCGGGTGCGCAGGTCCGATCATTTCAAGAGTCCGAGGCGGGTGGTCTGACCTAGATGCTTGCCTTGGGGTCGGGCGCCCCCGACCCACGGCGGGTAGGGAGGGCGTGGGGTGGGTTGTGGAGTTCGTGGGTGGGATCGAGCGTAGTTGGGCGCCCGAATGAAGTGGACTGTTCCGGGTGCTTGGAGGACTGGGCTTCGCGCCGCCCGCCCCAACGCTCAGAGCCGCGTAGGGGCGGGGCACCCGTACCAAGGCATCCGAGGTGGGTGGCATGACCCAGATGTTTGTCGTTTGGATCGGGTGCCCCGACCCGCGGCGGGTCGGGCGAGCGTGGGGTGGGTTGGGGAGTTGGGGAGTTGGGGAGGGGTTTGAGCGTAATTGACGAGTCGGGTAGAGCGGACCACTGTTGATGCTTGGGGGCATTCGCTTCGCGCCGCCCGCCCCAACGCTGAGGGCAGCGTGGGAGCGGACACTCGTGCAAAGGCATGCACCCAAAGCGGTTGATTCAGCTATTCTGTCGGAATGGGGCTCCAGCCTTCGGAAAGCCGGATGAGGCGTTGGGAGGTGCCGGGGCATTATCGTTTTATCACGTTTTCGTGCTATCGGCGGCTGCCGTTGTTGATGAACGACCGGATCTGTGAGTTGCTCGTCGAACGGATCCGAGAGGTGCGGCTGAAGGCGAACTTCAGTCTGTTCGCGTGGGTGATCATGCCTGAGCATGTTCACCTGCTGGTCGAGCCTGGCTTGCCGGAGCATCCGCTGGGACGGGCGTTGGGGGAGATCAAGGGGCCGGTCGCGGAAGCGGCGATCGAGCGGTGGCGGGAGCTAAAGGCGCCGGTGCTGGACAAGCTTGTTGATAGCGAGGGGCGGGTTCGGTTCTGGCAGCCGGGTGGCGGGTATGACCGGAACATCTTCTCGGCGGAAGAGTTCGACGAGAAGCGGCGGTACATCCACAACAATCCAGTGCGACGTGGGCTGGTGGAGCTGTTCACCGATTGGCGGTGGTCGTCGGCGCGGTGGTATTGGGGAATGGAAAGTTGCTTGTGGATGGATGCGGATCCCCGGACGGGTCGGTGGGACGATCCGGAACTCGTGCGGGCGGAGTTCCACGAGTGGGAGCGGTATATGGAATCGCGTGGGCGGGCGCTGCCGTTGGGAGCGGAGGCGATGCGGGAGCGGTTGGGGATTGGGCGGTTGGGGTAGAGCGACCCGGGTTCACGTTTCAAGTCAGGGCTTCGCGCCGCCCGCCCCAACGTTCAAAGCAACGTAGGGGCGGGGCACCCATACCAAGACACTCGATCCCAAACACCCATACCAAGGCAGTTGTCTACGCTCGGCGCATGACGATTACACCTGAGACGGCGGCGGCGTTTGCTGAGGCGTGGTATCGCGCTTGGAATGCGCATGATCTGGATGGGATCATGGCGTGCTATGACCCGGGGATCGAGCATTCGTCGCCGTTCATCAAGCGGTACAACGGGACGGACGACACGGCGATCCGGGGGATCGAGAACGTGCGGGACTACTTCGGGCGGGCGCTGCAGAGGAACCCGACGCTGCGGTTTGATCCGATGCACGTGACGGTGGGGCTGGAGAGCGTGATCCTGGTGTATCGGAGGATGACGGGGGATCTGGCCGCGGAAGTGTTCTTTCTCAACGCGCGCGCGAAGATCGTGCGGTCGGTGTCGCATTACGGGTGAGGGAGGGCAGAAGGATGAAGGCCGTCGGATGGTGAGACGACGCGTTTGAGTGATGGTGGCCTGCGGCGACATCGTTAGAATCGCGGGCATGGCTTCCGGATCAGACTATTTGGCGCGGGCGGAGGAGTTGTACCGCGCAGCGCGGCTTGAGGAAGCCATCAAGATGGCGCAGCGGGCGGTGGCGGCCGAGCCGGGGAACGTTCAGGCGAACTGGGCGCTGGGGCAGATGCTGAGCGGCGCATCGCGCCATCCGCAGGCGGAGTTCTATCTGAGCAAGGTGGTGCAGTTGTCGCCGCGGTTTGTGACGGCGCGGGTGGCGCTCAGCCGCGTGCTGGCAGCGCTGGGGAAGCCGGCCGAGGCGCTCGCGGCCGCGGACGAGGCGCTGGCGATCGAACCGGGAAGCCCGGCGGCTCAGTTGGCGCGAGCGTCGGTGCTGGCATCGCGGCAGCGCTACGGCGAGGCGATCGCGGCGATGGATGAAGCGGATCGGCTGGCGCCGGGGGAACCGGCGTTCCACCTGCGGACGGCGCTGATGGCCGAACTGGGCAAGTGCGACCAGTGGCTGTACGAGCGGCTGGGTTCATCGGCCGCGGCGGCGGCCGGGCCGGAGGGCGTGAACCCGTGGGCGTACTACGCGTGCGCGTGCTCGCGGCTGAGCGCGGAGGAGCTGGCGGCGGTGCATCGACGGGTGGGCGATGAGGTGGCGGGGTGGCCGCTGCCACCTGGAGCCGCGGAGCCGCTGCGGAACGCGCCCGATCCGGAACGCGTGCTGCGGGTCGGGTTTGTGTCGTCGGATATCTGTGAGCACCCGGTGGCGTATTTCCTCGAGCCGCTGCTGGAGCACCTGGACCGCACGCGGGCGAGGAGCACGCTGTACATCAACTGCGACCGCGGGGACGAGATGACCAAGCGGCTGTGCGGGCACGCCGAGTCGCACCGGATGGTGGCCGGGCTATCGGAAACGGCGCTGGCCAAGCGGGTGCGCGACGACGGGATCGACGTGCTGGTGGACCTGGCGGGGCACACCGACGGGAGCGCGGCGCTCATGTTCCGTTCGCGGCTGGCGCCGGTGCAGGTCAACTGGCTGGGGTACCCACACAGCACAGGTCTGCGGTGCTTCGAGGGGCGGTTGGTGGATTCGAGCACGGACCCGGCAGGGTCCGAGCGGCTGGCGAGCGAGCCGCTGGTGCGGCTGGACCCGTGCTTCATCTGCTACAAGCCGCCGGGGGTGTCGCCGGATGTGCCCGTGCGATCGGAGGGACCGCCGACGTTTGGCTCGTTCAATTCGTTGTGGAAGCTCTCGGACGCGACGGCCGCGCTGTGGGCGCGGGTGCTGGAGGCGACGCCGGGGTCGCGGCTGCTGCTGAAGGGCGGGGCGTTCGCCGATGCCTGGGCGCGCGAGCAGTTTGCGGCGCGGTTCGCGGCGTTGGGCGTGGATCGTCAGCGGCTCGAGCTGATCGGGCGAACCCCGGGGACGGCGCCGCACCTGGCGCTGTACGGGCGGGTGGATGTGGCGCTGGATCCGACGCCGTACAACGGAACGACGACGACGTGCGAAGCGATGCACATGGGTGTGCCGGTGGTGACGCTGGCGGGGGACCGGCACGGAGCACGGGTGGGGATGACGCTGCTGCGGGGCGTGGGGCTGGACGAGCTGGTCGCGCCGACCGCCGACGCGTACGTGGAGATCGCCGCTGGGCTGGCGGGCGACGGGGCCAAGCTTGCCGAGCTGCGACGGACGTTGCGGTCGCGGCTGGCGGGGTCGGTGGTGTGCGACGGGCCGGCGTTTGCGCGACGATTCGAGGGTGGGGTGCGGGGGCTGTGGCGGGCCTGGTGCCAGGGGCGCACGGATGGTGGGTAACGGTGCGGACGCAAATCACATCAGTGTGTCGATCACGCCGAGCACGCCGACGACGCAAGAGACCACGCCGTTGACGGTGAAGAAGGCCATCGGCAGCCCGGCGAGGCCGCGGCGGTCGAGGATGATGTGCTCGAGGATGAGCAGGGCGGTGGCGAGTGCCGCGGCGACGAAGAAGACCGTGCCGAGGCGCGGGTCGGAGCGGGCGGCGATGAAGAGGCAGGCGGCGCAGGCGGCGTGCATGGCGCGGCTGAGCCAGATGGCAGCGCGGGGGCCGAGACGCGAGGGGATGCTGTGCAGGCCGGTGGAGCGGTCGAAGTCGACGTCCTGCAGGGCGTAGATGACATCGAAGCCGCCGACCCAGAGGACGACCATGCCGGCGAGCCACCAGAGGGCGGGGGTGCGCGAGAGGGCGGAGGGATCAACTGCGATGGCCGCGGCGAGGGGGCTGCAGGCGAGGGCGCTGCCGAGAAGGACGTGGCACAGAAGCGTGAAGCGTTTGGCGAAGCTGTAGAAGGCGAGCCAGGCGAGGACGGGAAAGGCGAGGATGGCGGGCCACCAGTTGCCGAAGAGCCAGCCGAAGCAGCTCGCGGCGGCGGCGAAGAGGGCGGCGGCGGCGGCCGCGATGAGGAGGCCGTCGCGGTAGGCAAGGCGGCCCGAGGCGATGGCGCGGCGGGCGGTGCGGGGATTGTCGGCGTCGATGCGGGCGTCGGCCAGGCGGTTGATCATCATGGCCCAGGTGCGGGCGAGGACCATGCAGACGATGACCAGGGCGAGCTGCTGGGCGAAACGTGCCCACCCCCCCGTCGCGTCGGCGGTACGGGCGAGGAATGCGCCGAGGACCGCGAAGGGGAGGGCAAAGATCGAGTGGGAGAGCTTGATGTCCGCCGCGGCGAGGAGAAGGGGGTTGGCGGCGCGGGCATGTGTTGCAGCGGGTTTGGCGGGGAATGAACTCACGCCGGGAGGGTACGCGCGGCGCAAAAGCAGAGAGAGCGGCCTACGCCGGCCGCCCCCACTGTGGAGTGAATTCAGATTTGAGCAGACTTAGCGCTTGCGTCGGGCGGCGACGCCGCCGGCGAGAGCAAGGACCAGGGCCGAAGCCGGGGCGGGGACATCAGGGGGAGGAGGGGGAGGCGGATCGCCGCCGCCACCGCCACCGCCACCACCGCCGCCGCCGCCGCCGCCACCGCCACCGCCACCGAAGTTGTGTCCGGAGTAGCCGTTGGAACCGATGTCCCAGCCGATGCCGGAGGAAGATTCAAAGGCGGACGAGGTCGTGTCGTTGTCCATGTCGTACGTCTCGACGACGACGTTGTCGAGGCCCCAGGTGGCATCGCCGAGTTCGGGAAGGTCGCGGGCAGAGAAGGTGAGCGCGGCCTTGGATGCGGCGTGGGGGACCGTGATGACGATGCGGTAGACGCTGTCGCGGGGAAGGCTGGTGGCGCCGTCCACATAACCGAGGGCGTTGAAGTTGAAGGCGCCCTCGCCGCCGACGTGGTTGCCATCGTCGAAGCGGTCGGGGTAACCCTGGACAAAGCCGCTCTCGGCGTCGGGGTTGGCGAAGGAAGTGTCGATGAGGGGCTGGCCGTCGTCGAGGATAAGGGAGAAGGCGTTGGGGGCCTTGCCGTTGCGGCCGCGCCAGTCGCCGATGATGTAGAGGTCGAAGGCGATGACCAGGTGCGAGTGGCGGTTGAGCTTGGGGACGGTGAGGGTGGCGGACTGGTTGCGCAGACCGCCGAGGAACATCTCGCCGGTTGGGGAGGTCTCGATCTGACCGGCGGACCACTCTTCGCCGATGTCCTTGATGAAGGCGTTCTGGTAGCCAAGGTCGGCCATTGCGGAGGGGGCGAGGGCGGCGGTCGCCAGCAGCGACAGCACGGCCGCGCCCGAAGCGCGGGCGTTTGCACTGATCTTGGACATGTGCGGACTCCTTCCGTCCCTGATCTCGTCTCTCGATCCAGCGGGGCGATACAACACAAGTCTGCGATAGAGCCGGCGGGAATGCCAAGGCGATGCGACGAATGGGCGCGAACGTGGGCAAGCAGCGCGAGCGGCGCGAGCGTCACGTTCGAGAGAAGCGTCCGCGGCCCGGGTTATCGGGAGCGTGGACGCGTACGGGAGCAAAGCCGTGGGCCGAAAGCGATCGGCCCGCGGCGGCAAGAGAGAGCGTGGTGTGGTTGGAACGGGAGAAAAGCACCGGAGAAATCCGCTGTGGGCGGGCCGGCCGCTAAGAGATTCGCCCGCGACGGCCGGCGGTTGCAGGCTTGCGCGGATGCGAGCGTTTACATGTGCGCGGCGTGCGTTCGGAAGGTGTGTAACACAGATCCGGACGCCCCGAAGAGGGCGGGGTCAGAAGAACGCGGAGAGAAAGGCGACCACATCGTCGGCGGTGAACTGGCCGTCGGGTCCAAACCCGCCGCCGAGGGAGACGACGTCGGCGAGCGGGTCGCTCGAGAAGAAGGCGGCGAGGAAGGCGACGACATCGTCGGCGGTGCGCTGGCCGTCGGGGCAAGGGGCACCGCCGAGGCCAGCGACGTCGGCCAGGTTGCTGGCGGGGCCGTTCGCGGGGAGGGTGGTCGAGCCGCTGGTGGTGACGGTGGAACTGTTGATGGTGAGCGTCAACAGCATGTTCGCGGGCGGCGAATTGGCCGGGGCGGTGGGGGGCGCGGGGAAGGCGAAGGGCTGGTCGGGCGTACCGACGACGGGTGTGTTGTTGGTCTGCGTGGCACCGAGGTCCATGGTCAACGTGGAGAAGATGGAGGCATTGCCGATATTGACGGTTCCGCTGACGGCGAGCGACTGGGCGATGGGGCCGGAGTCGATGGGGCTGCCGGAGAAATCAAGCTCGGCGCGGAGGATGCATGGGACGCTGGCGGAGAATGTGTACGTGCCGGGGCCGGTCTGGGTGAGGGTGCCGGAGACCGAGCCGGACTGTTCGGCGGTGAGGGTCGATACGGTCGCCTCACCCAAGGGTGTGGGGATGGGAAACAGGAAGGGGTAGTCGTAGCGCGGGGCGACGGTGGAGAACGACTGGTAGGAGATGGTGGCGTTGACGGGGACGGTGGGGCGGGGGTTGGTGTCGCCCAAGAGGTTGATGTTCAAGCACTGCAGGCGGTAGCGACGGGTCACCTCGTTAATGACGAGCGCGTAGCGCCCGGTGGGGTGCGTCTGGATCGGAGAGGTGGTGTTGGCGGTGATCGGGGCGGTGAAGGTCTTGGTAAGGTTGGTCGGTGCGGCGGCGGGCTGGCCAATGATCACGAGGTTGACCACGCGCGTGCCGGTGGGGTTGGTGGCCTGGATGTAGTTGCCGCGGAATGAGCCGGCGGTGTTCGCACCGGCTTGGACGTTCGTGCTCATCGAGCTGTTGACGGAATTGACCGGGACGGTGTACGTCTGTGCCATGGCGGAGCCAGCGAGTGTGGCGAGCATGAGCAGGGCGAGGGCGGGGGTGCGCATGGAGATCTCCCGATGTGACGACACGGCCGCGGGGCCGCGGCGTGCTGACAGAATACAAACGTACACCAGAGTCGCGGGTGTGCCAAGGAAATGACGACGGTACGGTTGTGGAGGGGGGAATGCTGCGCGGGGTTATGGGCAATCCGCGAAGAAGGCGCCGAGGAAGGCGATGATGTCGTCCGGGGTTGTACGGCCATCGGGGGCGGGGTCGCCGCCGAGGGAGGCGACATCGGCGGAGTCGAGGTCGTTGGTAAAGAACGCGCCGAGGAAGACGATGAGGTCGTCGGGGGTGATGGCGCCGTCGGGGATGTGGGTGCCGCCGAGGGAGGCGACATCGGCAAGGCTGCAGGTGACGCGCAGACGGAACCAGAGGATGTCGAAGGCGCCGAGCTTGGTGGTGGTTCCTGCGGCGGGGAGGAGAGCGGGGCCGGTTGCGCCGGTGATGGCGAAGGCGAGGTTGAGGTTGGCGAGAGTGCTAGCGGTGGCGACGATGCCGGGAAAGTCGAGAAGAGGGCTGGAGCGGTTGGCGTCGTCGGTGGGGGAGGGCTCGGAGGTGACGGCGTCGAAATCGGTCACGCCGAGGTAGAAGAGGCCGGGGGTGAACGTGGGGTGGAGCGTGGACTGCACGCGCGCGGGCGTGCCGGGACCGGCGGGGGTGTCGTCGTTGACGGCGCCGGGGAGGAGGTTGAAGGCGGAGTCGAGGAGGATGAGTTCGGTGTCGGCGGTGGTCTGGCCGACGGTGGAGATGGTGACGGGACCGGGGGGGATGACGCGCGGGAAGCGCGACCACTGGACGCGTTCGCTGGCGAGTGTGACGCGGTAGGGGGAGCTGGTCGCGCCGATGCCGGCGACGCGGATGTACATCTGTGGGGCGGCCGCGCCGTAGCCGTAGCACTGGACAAAGCGGGCAGGGGTCGTGGTGCCGCTGGAGGTGACGGCGGCGACGTCGGTCCCGGCAACAACGACGCCGTTGGTTTGCGTGAGGCCGCGGATGGAGAGGGCGTGGCCGATGGGGCCGGAGGTGGTGAGGGTGAGGCGATGCCGCCAGATACCGGGGTTCTGTGGCAGGGTGACAAAATAGGTGTCAACGGTGGAAATACCGGTCGCAACCGGATTGGAGTCGCTGCCGGCGCTGGTGCCCGTGACGGCTCCGCCAGGGGCGAGCGTCGCGGGCGTGGCGGCGGCCTTGGTGCTGTTGGGCTCGACCTCGGTGATCGTGACGGGAACCGATGGACCGGCCAAGGCCGCGGCGGCGACGAGTAGCGCGAGTACGGGGATCATGCCGGTGGATCGACGCGATCACGTCGCGAGGGAGAGAAACCGGCTTATTGGCAGGGGGAAAAGAACTGATCGAGGAAGCGGATGAGGTCGTCGACGGTGAGCTGGCCGTCGGAAGTCGGCGAGCCGCCGAGGCCGGCGATATCGGCGATGGCGAGGTTGCCAGCGAAGAAGGCGTCGAGGAAGGCGATGAGGTCGTCGGGGGTGTTCTGGCCATCGGGGCCCATGGCTCCGCCGAGGCCGGCGACATCGGCGACGTTGCAGATTGCCCCGGCGACGGTGAAGCGGAACCAGAGGACCTCGAAGGGCTCGGTCTTGGTGGCCGTGAAGGGGTGGACGCCGTTGGCATCGGTGACGGCGAAGTTGAGAGGGAGGGAGGCCTCGGCGGAGCCGTTGACGAGGGCGTCGGGGTATTCCATCACCGGCGTGTTGCGGATGGCGTCGGTGGGGGGGTTGGGGAGGTTGCAGGCGGTAGGGGCATTGGAGACGGCGAGGAAGTAGACGCCGGAGGTGAAGTTGCGGTTGAGGGTGGACCAGGAGGAAGCGGGAGCGTCGTCGTTGATGGCATCGGGGATGGGATGGAGGGTCGCGTCGTAGACCAGAAGCTCGGTGTTGACGAAGGTGTTGCCCTGATCCACCGTGGTGATAGTGAGCGGGCCGGAGCGGAACTGACCCAGGTTCGTGGGCGTGACGACCTGGGTGTGGAGCGTGCCGGTGACGTAGGTGCCCATGAGCGGCGCGGTGCCGATCCAGGGGATGATCTCGGAGCGGCCAAAGCCGTACCACTGGTTGTATCGCTCGGTGGGAGTGAAGGCCGAAGCCGCCTGGACGTAGGGCCAGTTGGGCGTGGCGGAGGGGGCGAGGGACTGGACGGCGCCGTCCTGCTGCGGGAGTCCGGTGATCTTGCCGTCGGGAACCTGACCGAAGTCGGCGGTGAGCACGAGCCTGTGGCGATAGATCGCCGGCGGCTGCGGCGAGGTGATGATGCGCGCGCTGGCGCCGAGGGCGAACCCGTTGGAGAGGGATGCGCCGCTCACGGTGTCGCCCGAGCGGAGATAGACGACGTTGCCGAGCCGCGTGGGGAAAGAGATTGCGGTGGCCGGGGCGGCCTGGACGGTCAGCACCGCCTCGACGCCGTCGGTGAAGCGGGCCCAGACGGCCAGTGCGCCCGAGTCCGCGAAACTGCTGCGTCGGCCGTCGTCGGTGCCGGAGCCAGTGAGGATGTTGAAGTCTTGGATGGTCCGAATGTCGCCCGGCGCGAGTTCGATCTGCTGCCCGTTGCGCAGGATTAGGCGCAGGGTCGGGTCGCCCTGCTGGGTGGAAGGCGGGCGGAACCAACACCAGATGCCGCGGTTGTTGGCGGCGGTGACATCCCCGGTGCCGGCGCGGAGGGTGCCCACAAAAGTCACCGCGCCCGAGGAGTTGATATTGGGGAGAGAGAAAATATCAAAGAGCGTGCCGTCGGGGCAGCCGGGGGCCTGGGAGCCTTCGCGCGCAACGAGCACTGGGTCATTGGGGCTGGGGAGGGCCGTATGCACAAAGACCAGGCAATCGTCCGTCGTCGTGCTGATGCCGGCGGGGTGGAGCGACAATCGGCCCCGGAACGCCGTGTCACCGCTGGGGCTGAGCACCGGGGCATCGAAATTCGAGAATCGGACGCCCGATGCTGCGATGTCGGTAGAGAAGAGCCGTCCGAATTGGTTGTAGATGTGGGTCGCGCCGTTCGACCCGGTGACAACGACCGCCCACGACTGCTGGTTGACGTTGGTACCGCCGCCGAGCGCGAACGAGTTGATCGCCGAAACCGTGGCGCCGCCGATGAGCGATTGATTGCCGACCATCATGCCGCCGATGGTGGCGATCACCTGCCCCGGGCTCGGCGCAGCGGCCGCAGCCCCCAGCAACAGGAGGGCTTCGGTGGTCCCACCCGCGCCAATGAATGTCACGGTGCAGCGGAAGAGGCTGGCGTTGGGCGCCGATGTCAGCACCGGCTGCGAGAATGACGTGAATCGCGCGGAGGGCCGGCCAGGGATGTTGACGAAATCAAATTCGCGATCAAGCATCGTGAAAGACATCGTCGTTGGGGATTGGCCCCAGACACCCGCGTTGTTCACTTCGGTGACGCCGCCGGGGCCGTTGGCGAGGACGGCGTTGAACGCTGGAATGCCCAATAGTGTGGTCGTGAAATCGATGGGAGTGACCGTGCCGATTGTCGAGAAGATGGCACCGGCCGGGGTGGCGTTTCCGGCGACTCGTGCGATGATGGGTGAGGTGCTGTCGAACGCTCCGAGCCGGAAGATCGCGTTGGTGTTCAGGATCGTGACGTCGCCGATGCCGGGCGTCAGTGTCGCGCTGAAGAGCGTGGTCGTGCCGCGCACGTGCGGATCGCGGCCCGCCAGGGACTGAAAGATCCCGCCGCTGGTCCCGGGCGCCGTCCCCCCCTCGCGGGCGAACAACTGCGGCGTGAGGTTTGTCGCAGAGCCCCAGATGCCGTTAAACACCGAGTTGTCCGCATCCCGTGCGGCGGCGAGAAACCCGGGGCGATGGCCAAGCACGATGTTGTGTGAGAATGACTGGTACACGGCCCCCGCAGCGCCCGGCGCAGGTGTGCCCGACAGCGCGACAACGGAGATTGCGGGATCCGCCAGCACAGGGCCGACTGGGGAGGCGAGTGCGATGAGGGCAACACACGATCGGGTGCGCATGGCGTTGGTCCGTCGTGGCCCCGCCGGTTCAGGGTTCACCCAGGGGGCGGCCGTTCAACCGGGGAATGTGGAAACAACTCAGGATCAATCACAGGGCGAGAAGAACTTGCTGAGGAAGTACACCAGATCGTCGGGGGTGATGGCACCGTCGGGGGTAGGGTTGCCGCCGAGGGAGGCGATGTCCGCGATGGCGAGGTTGCCGGAGAAGAACTCGGACAGATAGGCGACGATGTCGTCAGCGGTCAGCTGGCCATCGGGCACAAGATTACCGCCGAGGCTGGCGACGTCGGCGGCGTTGCACTTGCCAAAGTAGCCGACGAACTGACCGGCGGTGGCGACGTTGAGGTTGATCCAGCCGACGTTCTCACCCCAGGCATATCCGTTCAGGCGTCCGGCCAAAGCCTTCGCAGGCTGGGCGGGCGTGGCGAGGGCACCGCCGCCAAAGTTGATCCACCCGATGTTCTCGCCCCAAGCGAAGCCGGAAAGGTTGCCGTTGGCGGGGTTGCGGTTGACACCGAAGTCGGTGCCGTTGACGTTGGCGTAGGCGGTGCCATTGGCGGGGGTGCCATCACCGAGGTTGACCCAGCCGACATTTTCGCACCAGACGAATCCGGAGAGGTAGTTGGTGCCGATCCGAGCGGCCTGATTGCCGGCGGGGTTGCCCGCGTCGTGCCAGTTCATCCAGCCGATGTTCTCACCCCATGAGTACTTGTTGGTGGCGTCGACATTGGTCGCCTGACCGAGCGCGGGGGCGGCGGCGAGGGCGAGGAGAGCGACGGCGAAGAGTTGGCGCTTCATAAGGGGATTCTCGCAGTGCAGAGAGCGTAACCGATTCGCGGAAAAAGGCCAGAGGTTTCGTGCCCGTTTGGGGGATCTGCATGTGAATTTGGAGGTTTGCCGACAGCAAAGCAACGAATAGGCAATGTTGCTCCGGGGGTCATGCTTGCGAATCCGTTGGAACCCGGGTTGATGATTACCCGGGAGCGGCGTCGTCTCCGAATAGAGATATTGAAGGTTGGCCACGGTGCCCGATCCCGAGACGCAGGTAGCTGCCCGCAAATCCAAGACCGCGGCAGCGCCTGGTGGCACGGCCGCGCAGCACTCCGCCGTGAATTGGCGTTGGCGATACCCCGTTCAGTGCGCCCTCAACCAGCCAAGCGGCTACACCAGTTTGGATCCAAACCATGCCAGAGGGACGATTCCCAGCCCCACCCAGATGAACGCCGTGGGCAGGGAGGTTCGTTCGGCGATCAGAAACGCCTTTCCGGGATTGGCGGGGTCAACGTGGGCCATGACCGATGCGCCCACGGGGTAGGGCGTCAGTTCGGCCGCGGCGTCCTCCGCCGATGCGTAGCCACGAACGATGATCGTGGGGTAGAGCAGGTCGCTCTCGTATTCGACTTCGGCGAGCGAGTAGCGGAAGCGCACATCGGGCCGGTATGAGCTTGTGGAGTTATCACGTCCCAAGCGTGTGTCGGTGTCGCTGGATGTGGACTTGAAGACCTCCGAATGGACAATGGTTGCGACGATCGGCTGTGCCGCGGCGAGCATGCGCCGCTGCAGGATCGACTGCGTGACGCCGACGTAGGCGAGCACGATCCCGAAGCCGCCGAAGACGAGGAAGACGATCCACTGCGCCACGATTCGGCCCTTGCTCGGAGGTGTGCGGCTCATGGGTGAGTCGAGCGGTCGGCGCTCAGTCGCATGGCGAGAAGAACTTGCTGAGGAAGTAGACGAGGTCATCGACGCTCACGATCCCGTCCGGCGGCGCTGCACCCCCGCCGAAGCCGACCAGATCGGCAACCGCGACATCGCCTGCGAAGAACACTTGCAGGTACACGACAATGTCGTCAACCGTCAGTATTCCATCGGCGCCGACGGTCGCGCCCAGAGTGGCGACGTCGGCCGGATTGCACTTGAGCTGGTAAGCAACGAACTGACCCGCCGTCGCCACGTCGAGGTTGATCCAGCCGATGTTCTCGCCCCACGCGAAGCCGTGGAGGCGGCCACTCAGTGCCTTGGCGGGCTGCGCCGGGGTTGCCTGCGCGCCGCCGGAGAAATTGATCCAGCCAACGTTCTGACCCCAGGCGAAGCCACTGAGGTTGCCCGTCGAGGGGTCTCGGTTGACGCCGCAGTCAGCGCCGGAGTCGTTCGCGTAGGCAACGCCGCTTGCCGGCGCGCTGCCGAGGGTGATCCACCCGACATTTTCACACCAGATGAACCCGGAGAGGAAGCTCGATCGGACCCGCGCACCTTGACTCCCGGGAGGCGCTCCGGCGTCACGCCAGTTCATCCACCCGATGTTCTCGCCCCAGGAGTACTTGTCCTCGACATCAACGTTGGTCGACTGGCCGAGCACAGGAGCGGCAGCAGCGAGAGCGAACATGATGGCGATCAAGTGGCGGTGCATATTCGGCAAGCGATCTGGAGAAGGTACCCGATCTGTGGATCGAGGCCAGCGGGCATTGAATACGGAAGGGAGAGTTCCGGGCTTATGAGACCGAGCCGGTCATTTCTCGCTCGCGGATGGGCCGAGAAGAATGTGTTCAGCACCGACGTCGCTCGATCGTGTCAAGGTGATGACGACGTTGGCGCTGGGACAGCGAGGCCGATGATGATCGGATGGAATATGGGGAAGCTCCGGGATGGATCATCCACAGTGCGTCGAACTTTGGACATGCAGACAGCCGCGCGACAAGAACTCGCGTGAACTGCAGGCGCGGCTTCAGCGAAGAGCCGGAGCGGGCGTCAGGCGCCCGAGCACGTGCCGCTGACGAACGCGCTCAGGAACACGATGATGTCGTCGGCGGTAAGGAGGCCGTCGGCGCCGGCGGTGCCGCCGAGTTGCGAGACGTCTGCCACCGAGAGATCCTGCGCAAAGAACCGGTCGAGGTAAACGATCAGGTCGTCGGCAGTGACCGCTCCGTCAGAACCGACCGAGCCGCCGAGACCGGCGACATCCGCGAGGTTGTGTGGATCCAGACGCAGGCTGGTGGCGCGCCGGTGGATGCTGGCGGAGATCGGCAGGGTGACCGGCGCAACGAGCGTGAGTCCCGGCTCGGGGACGACCAGTTGTGATGTCAGGACGGTGTAGGTGAAGATGCAGTCCTCGGGCGTGAAGCCGTTGTCGTAGACCGCGCGGACCGTGCCGGAGAGTGTCGCGGTGCCGGCGGTGGCGATGCGTCCGATCTGGCTCAGCGCGACACCGTCGACGTGCGTCTGGATTGAGCCGCCGGCCAACTGCGTCAATGTGCCGTTGATCGCCAGCACGCTGCCGTTCATCAATTCGATCATGCCGCCGTTAATGAGGCTGACATCGATCTGGCGGTCGGCGCCGGCCGCGATCACAACCGCCGCGGTTGACGAAAGGGTGATCGACCCGGTACCGACGATGGTGTTGATGGTGGCGAAATTTGCGGCACCGTTGATGGTCAGCCCGGCGTTGAGCGTGAGCGTGCCGCCGGTGACGGTCAGCCCGTTGATGCTCGCGGGGACGGCGAGCGTCGGTGTGCCGGAGTTGATGATGACGTTGTCGCCGGCGCCCGGGACGCCTCCCTGCCAGTTGGCGGGGCTGGTCCAAGTTGTGCCGTCGCCGGCGCCGGTCCAGGTTGACTGGGCAAAAGCGGCGGAAGCAACCGACGTTGCAGCCAAGGCCGCGACAACAAATCGACCAAATGTCATTGCTCTTCTCCCCTTGGACGCACCCGGTGGGCTCGGGTCAGATCCATGCATTGCAATCGCTACCCGAACCACTGGCACCTCTGCTGACATCAGGTTACCACACCCACCATCAGGGGCCAGTTGGGGGTGGAATAACTTTGGCCGTCAAGTGCGAACTTATCGCTTCCACTGATGCGACTTCAAACAACCTCATACTGACGTACCTTCCAATATCCAAACCTTGCACAAACATCACCCAGTAAGGTGGCATCATTCCTTGTTTTCTGTAGTCTCGGTTATCGGCACCCTTTGATTTGTACGCGCTCGTTGCGCTCGCCCACGGCGAAACGAGCCACGGGAGGACTCATGAATCGGAAGATGACTTTGATCGTCGCTTGCGCAGGTACCTGGATGACTTTGGCCAGCGCCGCTTCGGGGCAATTGCTTTATGCCAAGACGGTCGCCGCCCGCGGCGGACCGGCGCCGGCGGGTGTGGCGAACGTGAATTTCCAGAACTTCTACGAAGCGGTGTTGAGTCGTACCGGCGTGGTCTTCAACCGGATCGATCTTTCCGGCACGGGAACGTCGGGAACGACCAACCTTGGGATCTACTCCGGCACGGGGCCGTTTGACCTGGTACAGGTGGGACGCGAGGGGTCGACCGCGGCGGGGATCGGCGCCGGCGTCAACTACTCGACGTTCGGGCAGATGGGCATCAATGGCTCCGGGACAGTGTCGTTCGTGAGCACCATTATCGGGGCGGGTGTGACAGCGGCGAACAACCAGGGGGTCTGGGCCGGGCCGCCTGGCGCACCGGCGCTGGTGGCGCTTAAGGGGCAGGCGGCGCCCGACACCGGCGGGGCACTGTTCAACGGTTTCAGCGGCCTGGCTCTCAACGGTAGCGGGGAGGTGGCGTTCCAGAGCTCGCTCACAGGCTTGGGCGTGCCGACCAGCGCCGACACGGGCTTGTGGGCGAATACGGGCGGCACCATGACCTTGATCGCCCGCGAGGGCAGTCAGGCGCCGGGGATGCCGGCGGGAGCGAACTTCACCAATTGGAACGACGCCACTTCGGGGGCGACCTCGCTCATTCTCAGCGACACCGGCGCCGTCCTGTTCTACGGCACGACCACCGGCGGCGGCGTCGTGGCGGGGACCAACGACACCGCGATCTGGACGGGAACTCCGGGCAATCTCGCGATCGTCATCCGCGATGGAGCGCCCGCGCCGGCGGGCTTCCCGAATGCCGCGACAGTCAGCGCGATCAACAGTTCCGGGGATCTCTCCGCTGCGGGGCACGTGGCCTACGACGTGACGGTCACCGGCGGCGGGGTCACAGCGGCCAACAACCGCGCCATCATGGCCGGACTGCCCGCCTCGGTCGCGATGGTGGTGCGGAATGGCACCGCGGCGCCCAACGCGCCGGCGGGGGCCAACTTCTCTGCTTTCACCACCGCCGGGAACAAGCTTCAGATCAATTCGTCCGGCGCCGTTTTGTTCCAGGCAACGCTAAGCGGCGGCGGCGTTGTCGCGGCGAACAACGTCGGCCTCTATACCAACCACGGGGGCACGATGCGCGAAGTGCACCGCAAGGGCACATCCCCGGCGGTGCTCCCGGCCGGCGTGAACATCACCACGTTCGACGCGTTCGCCTTTAACTCGGCCGGCCAGGTCGCGTTCACCGCGACACTGACGGGCACCGGGGTGGTCGCGGCGAACAACAACGCGCTGTTCTTTTGGGACCCGGTCTTAGGCCTGCGCCTGGTGGCACGCGAGGGCGATCCCATCCACATCGGTGGCGGCGCCACTGCCACGGTTTCGGCCAGCGGCCTGCTCGACAGCAGCGCGACCACTCCCAGTTTCATCGGCAACGCCACCGGCAATGGCTTGGCCAGTTCGCTCAGCGACAACGGCGCGCTGTTGTTCACGGTCATCACCACCGACGGGTCCATGCGCCTGCTCCTGACGCTGCCCGGCGTGACATATTGCAGCCGCGCGGATGTCGCGAGCCTCGGCGGCGCCCCCCAGCCCGACGGCTTGCTCACCGCTGACGACGTGATCCTCTTCCTGTCGTCGTTCTTCGCCGGCAACGTTGCCATCGGAGACATCGCGGGTCTAGGCGGTTCGTCCAGCCCGGACGGACAACTCACGGCCGATGACGTAGTGGTGTTCCTCGCATCGTTCTTCGCCGGTTGTGTCTAACTTTGGTTCCATTGAAGCACACGCGGGCGTCGGC
>JBOHNM010000091.1:0-16819 GCA_050730675.1 Phycisphaerales bacterium
TCTTTACCGGCGGGGCGGGGGGCGGGTAAGGCGATGGAGCCCTTCCACTACACACCGGCGGCGGACGTTGGGCTGGTTCCGGCCGACCGCTGGAAGAGCGTGCGGCGGGAGCCGGGGCTGATCAGCGTGATCGCGCGGCGGGCGGCGTGCGCGCTGGCCGATGGGTGCCTGAAGGTGTGGCACCGGCTGGAAGTGACGGGGCAGCAGCACGTGCCGAAGGACACGCCGTTTGTGATGATCGCCAACCACGAGAGCCATCTGGACGTGTTTGTGCTGGCCGCGGCGGTGCCGCGGGCGATGCGGCACCGCGTCTTTCCGATCGCGGCGGGAGACGTGTTTTTCGTGACGCCGGCGTTGAGCGCGTTCAGCGCGGCGTTCATCAATGCGCTGCCGATGTGGCGGAAGGCCGTCGGGGCGCACGCGCTGGATGATCTCAAGGCACGGCTGCACAGCGGCGACTGCGGGTACATCCTGTTCCCGGCGGGGGCACGGTCACGCGACGGGAGCATGCTGAAGTTCAAGGCGGGGATCGGGATGATGGTGGCAGGGACGAGCGTGCCGGTGGTGCCGTGCTACCTCGAGGGGCTTTTCCGGGCGATGCCGCCGGGGAAGGTGATTCCGCGTCCCACAAAGATGCGGGTGCGGATCGGGGCACCGATGGTCTTTGCGGACCAGCCGAACAACCGCGAGGGGTGGAACGCGATCGCGGCGAGGCTGCAGGCGAAGGTCGAAGAGCTGGCGAAGGGGTGAGTTTGCAGGCTGTTCGCACGAATGTGCGTGCATCTTGCGCTGACGCGGAGCATGTAATCAGTTTCATGAAGATTTCGCGAAGAAAAGCCGGGGGAAACCCTTGACGGATCGACAAACTGGGGTAGGTTGCAATGCAGAGGGTTCGTGCGACCGCTCCGCCCCTTTGTTGTGGCGTTCGGAACGCTGGAGAGAGATCGCTCAAACCAGCGGACCGCGTGTGTGCATCCTGGAGGCAGGAAGAACGTCGGCGTTGGCGGCGAAGGCCGCGGACAGCCAATTGTGCGTTTGACCTATCGATGGCGGGGTGGAGAGACGCCGCCGGGCCAACCAAGACGCACAGACTTAAGGAGAGCGGCATGTCCCTGAAGACTTCATTTTTGAGCGTGATGGCGGCGGTTGCGCTGGCATCGGCGGCGGCGCCGGCGATGGCGGGGATCGACTTCCCGCCGCCGTGGACGGGGACCGGCATCCAGGGAAACTCGACGCACTGGCGCTGGGACTTTGACGGCCAGCCGGGGTCGACTGATCCTTCGGTTCCGACTGGGAATGGACCGGGCGTGCCGACGATCCTTCCGGGAAACCATGCATACTTTCCGTTCAATCCGATGGAGCCGCAGCCCAACACCACGAGCGTGATTCTGATCCCGCCGGGAGGCTTTATCGACATCCTGGTGCCCAACTATCCGCAGCCAAACGAGTTCAAGCTCATCTGGATCCAGTACCACTATTTCAGCGCCGGCGCCGAGCCTGGCACACTCGTGTTGGGAGGCGCGGCGGCACCGTACGGCCCTGTCATTACACCATCTCACCCCACCGACCCCGCGACCGGTGCGCCGCTCCCGGGACTGGTTGGAGGTCATGGATGGCGACTTCCGTTCAATCCACCGTTTGAGACCATCAGGATCTTCAATCCCGACCAGAGCAATCCGATGTTCATCGATTGGCTCACGATCGACACGATCTGCGCGCCTTCGCCCACGGCGGCGGCGATGCTTGGCCTGGGGACGCTGATGGCGGCGGGCCGGCGTCGTCGGTGAATCCGCATTGACCTGATCCTGGGACGGGCAGACTGGAGCGAGAGAGACCCGTCCCGCATGGGCCGCGGCCAGTACATGGCCGCGGCCCTTTTCACGTGGTGAAAAATCGCATGGCGCGATTGTGTGCCGCTTGCGTGGGCGGCGAGTGTGTGGTATGCTGTGGAGTCGCCTGGCGCTGTTTGTCGGGCGGGGCGCAACGCGGGCGAGAGCCCGCAGGAGAGAGAGCATGCGGCTGTCAAACTCGATCGTGGCGTCGATGGTCCTTGGAACGGCTGTTTGCGTTCCCGCGCTGGGCGGCGTCGCCAACCCGCCGCCGTGGCAAGGATCGGGGCTTGTGGGCAACGAGGTGATGGTGCGGTGGGACTTCACTTCGATCTCGAACCCGGTGGGCATGTCGGAGACCAATGTCGGATCCGGGCCGGCGCAGATGGGCGGGCCGGTGAACTTCGATGGCTCGGGGTTTCTGACGATCCCGGCCGGCGGGACGATCGTGATGGATGTGCCAAACTTCCCGCATCCCAACGATTTCAAGCTGGTCTGGGTCCAGTACCACATCGTCGGCGGACCGGTGTTCGCGGTGGATCCGGTGATCGGCGGCTCGGCGGTAAACTCGGCCGGGATCACCGTGTTCGCGACACCGTGGGGTGTGCCCATTCTTGTGCCGCCACAGGGCGGCATCGGGGCGCAGGGGTTGTACTTCCCCTTCAACCCGGACCACGAGACCATTACCCTCTTCAATCCCGGCACGACGCCGATGGTCCTGGACTGGCTGCAGATCAACACGATCTGTGCACCGAGCCCATGTGCGGCGGCGATACTGGGCCTCGGCGGGCTGCTCGTGGCACGCCGCCGGCGCTGATCGCAGGATGTTCGCAGACCTGATAGCGAAAACACGCCGCGTCCGGCTCTCCGGACGCGGCGTTCTTGCGCTCCGGCTGTTGGGTTATCCACAATTTGCTGGAACTCGCGAGAAAGCATGGCGAGACGATTGACAGCCCCACTTTACGAAGTAGATTGGGATTTGGCCACGGGGCCATTGACGCGATTGCCTGCGAGAGAAGGGCGGGCAACACGTTGAACTGAATCGGGGAGCGAGAGTGTGTGTGTGCGTCTGCGGCGATGGCCGCGGATGGCGCTTGTGGGATCGCGCCGGAATGGCGTGGCGACCGGGAAAGAAGCGCGTGCGTTCGCCGCGCGGCACCGAAGTGGGAAACGCATGGAACGGAAATGGACATCGTTGATGTTCGCGGCGGTGTGCTTGGCCGCGGGGCCGGCGCTGGCGGGGATCGAGACGCTGCCGCCCTGGAGCCAAACCGGGATCATCGGTGAATCGACGCACTGGCGCTGGGACTTCCCGACGGCTGCGACCGCGAGCACGCCGACGTCGGGCACCGGCATCGGCACGCCGCAGATCGCGCCGAGCCCGGACTGGACTTGGCAGCCGACTTCACCGACGGGCGGCCAAGGGGTGATGTCGATTGTCCCGGGCGGGTCGGTGGTGGTGACGGTGCCGAACTTCCCCAGGCCGAATGAATTCAAGTTGATCTGGATCCAGTACCACTGGTTCGGAACCGGGGCCGAGCCGGCGACGAGCGCATCGGCCAATGGGGTGGCGGCCGCGCCGTACGGTCCGACGATCACGCCGTCGCCCGGCGTCGGTGGCGGGCTGGTCGGCGCCCGCGGGTGGCAGTTCCCGTTCAACCCCGAACTGGAAACCATCACGATCCACAACCCTGACCTGCAGAACTTCATGTACATCGATTGGCTGGTGATCGACACGATCTGCGCACCGTCGCCGGAGGGAGCGGCGGTGCTGGCGATCGCGGGGCTGGTGGCGATGAGCCGCCGCCGCCGATAGCTCGCTTGCGTATTGAACTGATTCGTCTATCTCTAGGGCCGCGGCTTCTCGTGGGGGTTGGCCGCGGCCTTTTTGTGCGCGTGTCGACGCACACAATCAACGGGAATCGTCTACTAAGAACGCGATCGCTCCGTTAGAATTATGTTTGGTGCGGAGAGAGCGAAGTCGCTGCAGGGGTACTCTTGATCATGCGCAGCACGATTTTGACGTTGGCGGCGGGATTGGCGTTGGTTTCGGCCTCGTTGGCACAGCCGTCGGCGAAACCGGCTCCCCCCACCCCCACCCCCACTTCACCCGTGCCGCCGGCGACGAAACCCTCGGGAACGCCGAATCGGACTGCATCGGCCAAAGCGCGGCTGGAAGCGATCCTCGCGAAGCTCGATGAGACGCAGGACTTCCGGCAGGCCCACGCGGATGTCGCCGCGCTGTGGGACCACATGGTGGTGTACTTCCCGGCGTCTGAGACGGCATCTTTCCGCGAGGTGGCGCAGGCGCGGCGGATGATCATGCAGCTCATGCTCGTGGACAAGGACGCGCGCGGGGGGATGCTCAAGTTCCTCCGCAAGAGCCCGAACCTGACGGGGGCCCTGGTCTTCCAAGTGCGCGAGGGGGACAACATTCCCGGGGTGTACGGCACACTCTCGAAGATGCGCGGCGCCACGCCGACCGAGGCGCACGACAAGCTGATGGAGAAGTACGCGGGGCTGACGGCCGCGGTGTGCGTGGTGCACGACAAGCCGCTCAAGCGGGCGATCAACGAGCACATGACGACCGCGCCGGGGCCGAGCGAGGTTTTCGAGTTCTTCGCGCAGTCGGCGGAGAAGGGGCTGCTGCAGAACAAGCTCGAGGCCATGCCGGCGGAGCTGCTGCTGTTCGTGGTCGATGTCACGACGCCGATCGATGAACTCAAGTGGGCCCAGCAGAAGTACGGCAAGGACCGGCAGGTGGGCAACCGCTACCAGGATGTGCCGTACGACACCGATTCGTTCGAGCTGGGGAAGCCGAAGAAGATCGCGGGGCAGTCGTACACGCTGCAGAACGTGCTGAAGTACGGCGGGGTGTGCGCGGATCAGGCGTACTTCGCGTGCGCGGTCGGCAAATCGATCGGGATCCCGACGGCGTACGTGACGGCCTCGGACGGGAGCGTGGCCCATGCGTGGCTCGGCTACCTGCGCGGATGGGGTCCGAGCGCGGTCTGGAACTTCGACACGGGGCGGTACGACTCGTACCGCAACGTGCGCGGCAACGTGGAGGACCCGCAGGCGGGCGTGCCGGTGTCGGATGCGCAGCTGGCGGTCTCGGCCGAGGCTGCGGATGTTGACACAAAGCTGCGCTACGAGGCGCAGGCGATGACCGATGCCGCGATGCAGTTGGCGGTGCTGGTGCGGACGTCGGCGATCGGCGCGGTCAAGCCGGTCGAGGGCGTGCCGGTGGCGGCCAACGACAAGACGCGGACAGGGACACCGTCGGAGATGCTGGACCTGCTCGAGGGGGGCCTGCGCAAGTGCGCGGCGCACCCGCGGGCGTGGGAGGCGGCGACGAACCTGGCCAAGCAGAAGATGCTCAGCACCGAGCAGCGGCGGAAGCTGGGCGGGATGCTCGACGAGCTTTGCGGCCGCAAGTTCGCGGACTTCACGGTCTACGTGATGACGCCGGTGATCCAGAGCGTGGACGACACCAAGGAGCAGGCCACGATGTGGGGCAACCTGCTGCGCAGCCTGCAGAGCCGGCACGACCTGATGTCGGAGGTGCTGGTGCGCGAGGGGAAGATGTACGAGAAGGCGGGGAACAAGACCAAGGCCAAGGCGATGTACGACGAGGTGATCGACAAGTACATGAACAGCGGACCGTCGGCGCTCGGAGCGCTGAGCGCGGTCGAGATGATGATGAAGGACGACGGGGACGCGGGGATGCAGCGCGTGCTGTCGATGTACGATAAGGCCTTCAAGCGGGTGCAAAAGCCCGGCGAGAGCAACCCGTCGGTCGTGCGCGGCAGCAACTGGTTCCGCGTCGGGGCCCGCTACATGGCGCTGCTCGATGAAGCGGGGCAGCAGCAGCAGGCGGCGAAGATCGGCCAGCAACTGGGGATCAAGGGACCGAAGGGGTGAGGGTTTTCACCATAGAGGGCGCAGAGCGACACAGAGGAAGGCCAAACGGATTGCGTTCAAGTCTGTGTGATACAAACCATCGTCTCTTGTATTTCTCTGTGATGCTCTGCGCTCTCTGTGATGCACCTCGGCCTCATCGTGCCACCGGCCGGCGGTGTTCGAGGAACCACTCGCCCAGCTTCATGTCGCGGTAAGTTCGGTCCCAGCTGCCGTGGTTGAGGTCGGGGTAGATCGTGACCTTCGGGTCGCCGCCGGCGGCCTTGATGGCGTCGGTGATCTTGGTCGTGGTGTCGGGGGTGACGACATCGTCCTTGGCGCCGTGGAAAGCCCAAACAGGCACATTCTTGAGAGCGCCGGTGTCGAGCTGCACATCGCGGACGCCGCAGATCGGCGCGATGGCGGCGAACAGGTTCGGGTGGAGCGAGGCGATGGACCAGGTGCCGCCGCCGCCCTGCGAGAGGCCGGTGAGATACACGCGCGTGGGGTCGGTGTCGTAATGGGCCTGGACATCTTTCAGGCAGGCCATGACGTATGGGTCGTACTTGCGCCAGAGGCCGACGGTCTCGGGCTTCTGCGGGAACACAGCGATGAAGGGCCAGCCCTTTGGGTCGTTGATCATGGCGGGGTAGAGGCCCTGAGTGAGCTGGCGCTGGCCGTCGGTGCCGCACTCGCCGGAGCCGTTGAGGAAGATGATGACGGGCCAAGGCTCGCCGGCGGGTGTGTAGTTGCGCGGGACGTACACGGCGTAGGGGCGCGTCGTGCCGCCGTCGTTGACGGTGTTGAAGAGCGTGCCGGTCTGGGTGGGCGACGTCGATGCGCACCCCGCGAACAGGGCGCTGGCGAGGAGCGCGGCGAGGAGGAACAACGGCGACAACGAGATGGTGGACATGGATGAGGGGCTCCGTGGAAGGAAGGTAGCGGTCCGAGGGACATCGGGCAGTGGCCCGGTGCCGCGCCGGTGCCACATACCATGGGCCCTATGTCGATGCGGTTGTATAACTCACTGACGCGGCAGGTGGAGGAGTTTCGTCCGGCGGACCCGGCGCGTGTGACGTTCTACTCGTGCGGGCCGACGGTCTACGACGATGCGCACGTAGGGAATTTCCGGTCGTTTTTGGCCGCGGACACGCTGCGCCGATGGATCGAAAGCCCGCTGTGCGAGATCGCCGGGCATAAGGGGCCGCGCAAGGTCATCCACGTGATGAATATCACCGACGTCGGGCATATGACCGACGACGATGAAGGGGGCGAGGCAGGCGAGGACCGGATGGCGGTGGCGGGGCGGCGGCTGGCAGAGGCGAAGAAATCGGGGCAGCTCCCGCCGGACGCGAAGATCGACCCCGCGGATCCGTACGCGATTGCGGAGTTTTACGCGCAGCGGTTCCTGGATGATGCTCGCAAACTCGGGCTGAAGGTGGCGATCGAGGCGCAGCAGGATGCGACGCTGATGCCGCGGCCGACGCAGAAGATCAGGCTGATGATCGAGATGATCCAGCGGCTGATCGCCAAAGGGCATGCCTACGCGATCGGACCAGCGGGCAAGCAGGTGGTGTACTTCGGCGTGCAGTCGTTCCCGGCATATGGGCGGTTGAGCGGCAACACGCTGGAGAAGCTGCGCACGGGCGCGGGCGGGCGCGTGAGCGATGTGAACCAGGAGCAGAAGAAGCATCCGGCGGACTTCCTTCTGTGGAAGGCAGACCCGAGCCACATCATGAAGTGGGACTCGCCGTGGGGCGCGGGGTACCCGGGGTGGCACATCGAGTGCTCGGTTATGGCCGCCGAGCGGCTGGCCGGGCCGGACGGGACGATCGACCTGCATTCCGGCGGCGAGGACAACATGTTCCCGCACCACGAGTGCGAGATCGCGCAGAGTTGCAGCGACAGCGGCGCACCCATGTTCGCACGCCACTGGTTCCACGGGCGGCACTTGTTCATCAACGGCATGAAGATGAGTAAGAGCAAGGGGAATTTCTACACGGCGCGCGACCTGTTCAACAAAGGCATCGAGCCCGCGGCGATCCGGCTTGAACTCATCAAGACGCACTACCGCAGCAACGCGAACTTCACCGACCAAGGTCTTGCGGATTCGCAGCGGATGGTGGAGCGGTGGCGGCGCGTGGCGGCGGGGACTGGTCCCGGCGGCGACAGCGCGGCCCGAGAGCATTGCCGCGCACGGTTCGCTGCAGCGATGCACGAGGATTTGAACGTCGCGGGCGCCATCGGTGAGATCAACGCGTGGGTCGGGTCGGTGGAGAAGCCGACGGCGGACGATGCGGCGCTGCTCCGCGAGCTTGACGCGGTGCTGGGCGTGCTCGAGCGCGAGAAGCCCAAGTCGGCGCAGACCGACATCGGCATCTTCCTCGCCGGCACTTCGCCGGATGCCGCGGTGGTCGAGAAGCTCGTCGCCCGGCGCGATGCCAAGGCGACCAAGGATTTCAAGCGGTCGGATGCCATCCGCGACGAATTACTGGCGATGGGGTATCAGATCAAGGATGTCGCGGGCGGGAAGGTGGAAGTCTCGCGGCGCTGATCCCAAGTAGCCGATCCGGGGCGGTTCGCGAACGATTGGGGGCCGATGTCGGTTCACGCTTCGAAAACGATCTGGTGGTACCTCTGGCGTGAGCTGGTGCGGCTGCTGTTCATCACCGCGACGGTGGTCGTGGTGGTGACCAGTTTCGCGGTAGCGGTCAAACCGCTTGCTGACGGCAAACTGGGGCCGCTGGACACGCTGAAGCTCATGGTGCTCGCGTCGATCCCGATGCTGCAGTATGCGTTGCCGTTCGCCGCGGGGTTCGCCGCGACGCTGGCGTACCACCGCATGTCGAGCGAGAATGAGCTGAACGCCTGCTACGCGGGGGGTATCTCGCACAAGTCGGTGCTGGTGCCCGCGGCTTTCACCGGCGTGTTGCTGGCGGTGGGACTCTTTGTGCTGGCGGACCAGGTGATGCCTCGGTTCCTGCGGCGGATGAGCGAGCTGATCAGCGACGATGTGATGCGGCTGATGCAGAACTCCTTCTCGCGCGGCGAAGCACTGTCGATCGACGGGCGGAACATGTTCTACGCCGATGCGCTGATCCCCGGGGAGGTGCCGCCGGGCTCGGCGGCGAGCAAGCACTTTGTGCTGCAGGGACTGGTGGCGGCACAGGTGGAGCCGAACGGGACGGTGAGCAGCGAGGTCTCGTCGCGTTATGCGCTGGTGTGGCTTTTCCCGGGGACAGGCGGAACTGCGGCGGCGGACGACAGCCGGCGGACGAAGATGACGACGGTGGTGATGCAGCTGCGCGATTCGATCGTGGAGCGCCAGAACGTGCGCGTGCCGGAGATGGAGCAGTCCACGATCGTCTACCCGGTGCCGCTGTCGCTGAACGACGACCCGAAGTACCACACGTGGAGCGAACTGGAAGCGACCAAAGCGCGTCCCGAGCGGATGGACTGGATTGACGCGGACCGGCGGCGGCTGGCGGCGCGGCTGGCCGAGCGCGAAACGGCCGACCAATTGGCCGCGGAACTCAAGGGCAAGGGACGGGCTTCGTTGACGGACCCGGCTGGACGATCGGTGGTGATCCGCGGGCGCGGGCTGACGACCGCGGGCGGCGACAAGGGTTTCTTGATCGAGCCGCCGGGGCGTGAGAAATTTGTGGAGGTCGTCACACAGCCGGACGATGCGCGGGTGCGGACATTCCGCTCGCCGCGGGTGTACCTGTCGATGCCCGTGACGCCCGACGGCAAGTCGAGCCAGCTCACCATCGAGATGGACGAGGTGGCGGCGGGTGACGAGAGCGGCGTGGTGAACGAGTACAGGTTGAACGGGCTGGCGCCGGCGAACGACCCGCTGCCTTCGCTGCTGGCGATGTCGTCGAGCGATCTGGTGGCGCTGGCACAGAAGCGACGGGTGGGTACGGACGAGGATGCGCTCTCGCGCCAGGCGGGGGCCTTGTCGCGCCAATTGTCGCAGTTGCAGAACGAGATCCTCAGCAAGCAGCACGAGCGTGTGGCGGCGAGCCTGGCGTGCCTGGTGATGGTGCTCACCGGCGCGGTGATGGCCATGCGCCTGCGCGACAGCATGCCGCTGGCGGTGTATTTGTGGTCCTTCCTGCCGGCGCTGGGTTCGTTGTTCACGATCGCCGGCGGCCAGACGTTGACGCACACGCACGGGGCCACGGGGCTTTTCGTGCTGTACGGGGGCGTGGTGGTGCTGGCGCTGTGGACGTTCGTGGAGTACCGCAAGGTTGCGATTCACTGAGGCGAACATCGCGGACGCCGATGGAGTGCACGTCGAGCGGCGACGGGCGTGGACGGGCGCGCTGGTGCTCGTCGGCGTGCTGCTCATAGCGCGCGTGGTCTACCTGCTGTGGTTCTGTCGGTACGACCTGATCGAAGATGAGGCGTTCTACTGGCTGTGGGCGCAGCACCCGGCGTGGAGCTATCACACCAAGGGCCCAGGGATCGCGTGGGCGATCTGGCTGGCGACCAAGGTCTTTGGCGATTCGGCATGGGCGGTGCGGATGGTCGGAGCGGTCGGCGGCGCGGCGGCGGGGATCGCCGCGGCGGGGATGGCGATCGATTGCATCGCCGCTCGCGGCGGAGCGCGGCCGGGTACCATGCGCGCGGGAGTCATGCGGACCGCGGCGGTGCTCGCGGTCGGGCTGATGAGCCTGGCGCCGGCGTACCAGGCGACGGCGCTGCTGGCGACGATCGACGGGCCGTACATCGCCTGCTGGATGCTGGCGGCGTGGGCGGCGCTACGGGCGATGTGCCTCGGCTCGCGCAGCGCGTGGGTGTGGCTCGGCGTGGCGCTGGGCGTGGGATTTCTGTTCAAATACACGATCCTGTTGCTGCTTCCGGGGCTAGCGCTCGGCGCGTGGATGGGTCGAGGAATCGGGGGGTTGCGGCTGGCGTCGGGTTGGCGCGGGGCGATGTCGCTGGGAGCGGCGATCTTCGCGCTCTCGCTGGCACCCGTGGTGATCTGGAACGCTCAGCATGATTGGGTTACCGTCAGGCACCTCGTCGGCCACCTCAACCTCAGCGGCGGCGATGAGACCGTGCATGTCGCGCGAAAGGGGTGGGGCTACCAGCCGAAGTGGACGCTGGAGTTCATCGGCGCGCAGATCGGCATGATCGGGCCGGGGATCGTGATCGGGTTTGTGGCGGCGTGGAGGATGGTGCGCTCGTGGCGGGCGAATCGGCGCCGCGCCACCCCGGGAGGCGATCTTCAACATGCGGCAGAGTTGCTGCTGGTCTGCGTGGCCCTGCCGCTGCTGGTGTTCTACCTGCTGGTCACGTTCATCGCCCCGGCGCAGATGAACTGGCCGATCGCCTCGGAGACGACGCTGCTGGTGGCGGGCGCCCTCTGGCTGGCTGATCTCTCGCGACCGTGGACCGGCGCGGCCAAGCACCTGTGGCGCACCACCATGATCTTCGGCGTCGTCACCGGCGTGGCGATGCTGCGGCTGGACGTGGTGGCCGATGCGCTCGGTGCGGTGTGGCCGCAGGCCGCGGCGAAGATCCCGCTCGGCCGCATCATGGCGGCACGGCCGTTCGCCTTCAGCCTCCAGACGCAGCGCGACATGGTCACTGAGAAAACGGGCGCGCAACCGTTCGTGATGACCTCGCACTACGGGCGGGCGGCGCTGCTGAGTTTCTACTTGCCTGATCGGCCGGTGGTGCACTGCGCCTCGTCGCGCACGGGCGGGCGGATCGTGCAGCAAGACTTCTGGAGCGACACCAACTTGGACGACCCCGCGCTGCTGGGGCGCAACGCAATCATCGTGAGCCCGGCGAACATGGAGCCCAACTGGAAAGTAGCGTTCGATCGAGTCGAGAAGCTCAAGCCGCTCCAAGGCGAGCACAAGACGGATAATGCGGCGTTCGTCGCATATGGCTTCAAGGGCCTGCCGAAGGGGGGCTCGCGATGACCAACGATGATGTGCTCAACCGGGTCGGTTGGCCGCGTGGGCGGTTCTGGCTGGTGTGGCTCGCAGTCGCATTTGTGCTGGTGTTGGGGTGCCTGCCTCTGGACAGCGCGGTCAACGAGGCGTTTGCGTCGCTGCGCGCCCGACCGGGCGTGAAGTCGTGGGATAGCCGCGACTGGTACCAGACGCTGCGGCAACTCGGCTTCCTCCCTGTCTGGCTGGTCACGGGACTTTGCCTGTGGCTGATCGACCTGGGACGCGGCCAAGCGCTGACACCCTCGTGGTCGCGCGGGGCGCTGGTGGCCGGCGGGGCGACGCTCGCGGGGATGCTCGCCGAGGTGTTGAAGCCGTTGGTCGGGCGGATCAAGCCGGAAGAATCGCTGGGTGACCCGCTGCGTTTCTGGCCGTTGGGCGAACGCGTTGCCAAGATGTCCGACACGGGCTTTGTTTCCAGCCACGCGGCGGTTTCGATGGGGGCCGCGGCGGCGCTGGCGTATCTGTTCCCGCGGTGCGGGCCGGTGGTTGTGCTGGCGGCGATGGGGACGGGCCTGACGCGGCTGCTGGTCGGAGGGCACTACCTTTCTGACGTGGTGGGTGGCATGCTGGTGGGCTGGCTGGCGGCGCGGATCGTGGCGGCGTGGACGGGCGTGAGGAGGTTCGGCACATGACGACGCTGGACCGGTACATCGCGCGTCAGTACGTGATGAACATCGTCATCCTGCTGGTGCTGCTTTTCTCGTTCGTGCTGGTCGTCGATGCGTCGCTCAACATTGCGAGGTACCTCAAGATCGCGAGCGAGTCGCCTGACCACCCCGAGGGACTGCGAAAGTTCCTGATCGCACTGTGGCTGTTCGTGGACCTGTGGTGGCCGAAGCTGCTGCAGCTGTTCAACTACCTGCTCGGGCTGGTGCTCGTCGGGGCGATGGGGTTCACGTACACGCACCTGGTGCGTCACCGCGAACTGGTCGCGGCGCTGGCCGGCGGCGTCTCGATGTTCCGGCTCGCGCGTCCGGTGTTGGTGGTGGCCGGTGCGATGCTGCTGGTGCAGGTCGCGAACCAGGAGTTCGTCATCCCGCGGATTGCGCCGCTGCTGGCGCGAGACAAGGGCGACGCCGGACGCCGCGATTTCTCGGCGTTCAAGGTGCCCCTGACGCCCGATGGTCAGAACCGCGTGATCATGGCGGCGAGCTTTGATCCGCAGTCGCAGGTGATGAGCGGTTTTTATGCACTGGAACGCGACGAGAACGGCAAGGCCAAGCGGAAGATCGTGGCCGACAGCGCGCAGTGGACGGGCCGACAGTGGAAGCTGACAGGGGGCTTCGCCCGACCGGCGGGGATCGCCAGCAACAGCGCCAACGACCCGCGCGTGGCGAGGGCCGAGCCGATCGCCGCCATCACCAGCAGCCTGGACCCGACAACGCTGGTGGCCAATCGCTACCGGAGCTTCAGCCAGTCGCTGTCGTGGAAACAGATCGGGGAGGTGCTCTCGACGCCCGGCCTCAGCGAGCAGGTGCGCACGCAGATGGAGCGGATCGGCTGGGGGCGGCTCTCGACGCTCTGCTCGACGATGCTGGCGCTGGTGATCGCGATGCCGTTCTTCCTGCGACGTGAGCCGTCGAACATGGTCATCCAGTCGCTCAAGGCCGCGCCGGTGGCGCTGACGGCGCTCCTCGGCGGCGTGCTTGGGGCCGCCGCGCCGGTGCCGACAGACCTGCTGCCGGTGTGGGTCGCGTCATTCCTGCCGGTGCTGGTGCTTGGGCCGCTGTCGATCGCGATGGCCAGCGGCGTGAAGACCTGAGCGTCGCGGCCCTCGGGGACGCGGATCGGGTACGATGCCACCGCCATGGCCAGCGTCGTCTTCTACTTTCAGGTGCATCAGCCCTACCGCCTGCGGCGGTATTCGGTGTTCGATGCCGATCCGTTCTACTTCGACACGCAGAAGAACGGAGACATCTGCCGCAAGGTCGCCGACAAGTGTTACCGCCCGGCGACACAGTTGATCCTGGACTTGGTGAAGAAGAACAAGCAGAACTTCCGTGTGAGCTACGCGATGACGGGCGTGGTGCTCGACCAACTCCAGGAGTTCTGCCCGGACGTGCTGGACATCTTCAAGCGCCTGGCCGACACGGGGTGCTGCGAGTTCGTCGGCGAGACGTACTACCACTCGCTGAGCTTCCTCTACTCGCGCGAGGAGTTCACTCGCCAGGTGGATGCTCACACCAAGCGGATCCAGGAACTCTTCGGGCAGACGCCGCGGGTGTTCCGGAACACCGAGCTGATCTACAACAACGACCTGGCGAACTTCGTGAGCAACATGAAGACGCCCGATGGCAAGCCGCGGTTTGCCGGGATCATCTGCGAGGGTGCCGACCACATCCTCGGATACCGTTCGCCGAACTTCCTGTACAAGGCGCCGGGCGTCGGCAACAGCGGGCTCGGCAAACCCTTCGCCACGCTGCTGAAGAACTACCGCCTGAGCGACGACATCGCCTTCCGCTTCAGCAACCGCGGCTGGGCGGACTGGCCGCTGAGCGCCGAGAAGTTCGCCGGCTGGGTGAACCAGATCAACGGCAACGGGTACCTGTGCAACCTGTTCATGGACTACGAGACCTTCGGCGAGCACCAGTGGGCCGATACGGGGATCTTCAAATTCCTCGAGGCGCTGCCGGAGAAGATCTTCGACGTCAACCCCGGGCACAACGACTTCTGCACACCCTACGAGGCGCTGCAGCGCTACGACACCGTCGGCGACTACGACGTGCCCAACGCCATCAGCTGGGCCGACACCGAGCGTGACCTGAGCGCCTGGCTCGGCAACGCGATGCAGAGCAACGCGCTCAACGAGGCCTTCCGCGTCGAGCGGCTGGTGCGCCAGATGGAGCAGCGGGCCGAGGGCGGAGAGCCGCACGCCCGCGAGCAGTACCCGCACGTCGTCAACGACTGGCGCAAGCTCACCACCAGCGACCATTTCTACTACATGTGCACAAAGTACTGGGCCGATGGCGATGTCCACAAGTACTTCAGCCCGTACGAGAGCCCGTACGACGCGTACATCAACTACATGAATGTGTTGGATAATCTGCGGACGCGGGCGACCTGATGACGGTCAGAACTCGCCGGTGACGTCACGTGAGCCGTGGAAGATGTGTGCGACGGCAATCCCGCCCTCGAACGGCATGTATTAGATCACGTACTGGTCGAACGCTCAGCTCCGCAGCCCGCGGTACAACTCTGGACGGGCCCGGCCAACGAGCGGTGAGCGGGCCAGCCACCGGCATTTGTCGCGCACCCGCTTGATGAAGCGTCGCGTTGTTGGGGTGCCATTCCGCGATAAAGGCCCAGAGCTCCGCGAGATCCTTCTCGGCCTCCGGCGTGAAGTAGACCACGCTCAAGACGCCTTCCTCCGCGCACCGGCCGCCCGGCTGGCGAGCTTCTTGCGTCCCGCGGCGACAATCCGCCGCATGGCGTCATCATCGAGCGGGCGGACATCGCCTCGGTCGAGGGATTTCATACCGGGGCGGAGATCGCGCCGAAGCGACTCGATCGCCTGGGCGCGATCCTTGGCGATCCGCAGCGCGTCTCGGATGACCTCGCTTGCTGTCTCGAAATCGCCGCTCTTGACGCGGTCTCGCACCCACTTTTCGAGTTGTTTGGACAAGGAAATGTTCATGAGCGGCTCCGGAACCCGGTTATTGGCAATAGCAGTTTATGCTATTTTTTGTTATTGACAAGGCCTGCATCGATGGCGTAAAGCCGTTCGGCGAGCAGGCGGTAACGAGCGGCAAGCCATGCGGGCGTGGTTTCTCCAATGAACCTCAACGGGGATGCGCCGGGGCACAGAACCACCTCGATGCGTTCGATCCCCGTTCGCGCCGCGAGCAGAAAGACCTCCTCGATCGCGCCATTCCCCATCGCCAGACACCCGATGGACACGTCGGAGCCGTGGATCATGATGTCACCGCCGAGCGTGCTCGTGCCGCGGCCGTCAATCTTTGCCTGCGCAAGATCCTCGTCGTTCGGATATCCGACCCGCAGCGCAACGTGAAAGCGGCTGTTGGGGTTGAGCGATTCGATGCGGTAGGTGCCCTCGGGCACTTGGCAGTCGCCTTCGCGCAGCTTCGGGCCGGGTCCGCCGCTGGCCGCGAGGATCGGCCAGGCCTTGGCGAGTCGCATCGCGCCATTGCCGTCGGGGACATATGCACGCAACTCGCGCTCTCGCTTGAGACCGACCAATATCAATGAGCTGGGTGGGTAGGCGGCGCCCGCGGCAGCACACGCATCCCGCAGCTTCGGCTCGACCGATGGCGCGAACTCCGCGAGGCGTTCGTCCACGGTGAATCGGCGGCCGCCGGTCGCGACGAGGCCGAGCGCTCGCGCCCGTAGCGAAGGAACGAGTGTGACGATGGCGACGACGGTGATCAGGGCCGCGGCAGCAATCACGGCGCGGCGGAGAACTCGGTTGGATGACATCACCCATCTATCGGCCCGGGTCACTTCGCCGGCGCAGCAAACGACTCCGGGTGTGCGTTGCGAACGCGCCGGTTGAACTCATCCGCCTCCGCCTTCCCCAGCGCCCCGGTGTCGCGCATCCAGCCGACGATGTCCACCTCTGCCAGCGGGAAGGCGCTCGTGCCGTCGGCCCGCTGGAACCGGTGATCGACGCCCGAGTATTCGATATAGCGCAGGTTCTGTTTTCCCGCCGCGGCGAAGGCGCCGCGGAGCGCCCGGGCACTGCCGACCGGCACGTTTTCGTCGGCATCCCCATGGAGCATCAGGATGGACGCGTTCACCTTCAGCAGCTCGTCCACCGGGCGCTCGAACATGAACGTCGCCCAGCGCCGATGCGGGTGGCCCAGCCACTCGGCGTCCCCATCGGGATCGGCACGGATGATCGCCAATTGCCTCTGGAGATCCGCCGCAGACTTCATGCCGAGATAGCTTCCCTTATTGGCGATGAACCAGCGGAACTCCTCCGCCTGTGTCCATCCGCCGCCGGAGCCCATGAGGATGACGTGCGTGATCCGCGGCTCGGCCGCCGCCACGGCCGCGGCGACATCGCCCCCCTCGCTCGCGCCGACGAGGATCACCGGGCCGGTCGGCTTGGCGCGCGTGAGGTAGTCGTCGATCGCGGCGCGATGGGCGCTCACCCGCTGC
>JBOHNM010000092.1:0-16766 GCA_050730675.1 Phycisphaerales bacterium
AATGGCCATGCGCACCCGCCGTGTCCTTTTTCGAGCCATCGTCGCAGCCTCGCTCGTGCTCTCGCTGCTGGCCGCAGCGGTGTGGGTGCGCAGCTATTACGTCGCGGACCTTGTACAGCACTCGACAGGCGAACTCGAATCACCACCGGCGGCGGCCCCGACAAAGGAAGACCCATTCGCGGCGGACTGGCGGCACCACCAGCACACGCTGCTGGCGCGGCACGACTATGGGCTGCTCTATCTCACACGCCGGCACTATACCAGCTACCGCGAGAAGCGTGAAGAACTCGGTGACTGGGATCGTCAGCGCGGCTGGGACTACATGGCATTCCCACCCGGCAAGCCTCCGTTCAGCCAACCCGCTCATTTCAACACCATCGCTGACTGGTCCGCGCTGGGGATGAGCGTGCAGCCGTTCAATAAGGGTGGCGAAGAGGGGTACGTTGTGGCGCTGCCCTACGCACTGGTCCTTCTGCTGGTCGGCTGGCCTGCGGCGTGGTGGGGCCTGCACTCCTGGCGTGTCCATCGGCGGCGACGTGCCGGGCTGTGCCTGAAGTGCGGGTACGACCTGCACGGGGCTCGCGGCCCCTGCCCGGAGTGCGGCAATATCCCGGTTCTTCCGCGCCAAACCCCGACGGCTTGATTCTGTTCGCACCAAGGATGCTGTGGGCGGAGTCCCCACCCCGGACGAGCGTCTTTCCTAACCTTTGGGCATGACCACGATCTCCTCCACGGGCAAGGCCGGCGCGAAGACCAGTTCTCCCACTCCCGGATCAACCGGCCGCATCTTCAACTTCAACGCGGGACCGTCGTTCATCCCCGACGAGGTCATCCGGCAGATCCAGGAGGACATCTGGAACTTCAAGGGCACCGGGATGGGGATCCTGGAGCACAGCCATCGCGCCAAGGTCTACGACCAGGTGCTGCACGAGGCCGAGGACTCGGTCCGCCAGATCGCCAAGGTCCCCGCCAACTACCGCATCCTCTTCATGACCGGCGGCTCCACCAGCCAGAACTACATCGTCCCCACCAACTTCCTCCACCCGGGCCAGACCGGCGACTACATCGTCACCGGGTACTGGGCCGAGCGCAGCTTCGATGACGCTAAGCCCTGCGGCAAGGTCCACCTTGCCGCGTCAAGCGCCGACCAGAAGCACTCGTACATCCCGTCGGATGCGCAGACCAAGTACTCCGAAAAGCCGGCGTACGTCCACTTCACCAGCAACAACACCATCTACGGCACGCAGTGGCACCGGTTGCCCAACGCCCCCGCGGGCGTGCCGCTGGTCTGCGATGCGTGCAGCGACATCTACTCGCGGCCGATCGACGTGACCAAGTATGGTCTCCTCTACGCCAGCGCCCAGAAGAACCTCGGGACCACCGGCACAACGGTGGTGATCGTCCGCGACGACCTCATCGAGGGCGGCCGCAAGGACATCCCGCGCATGCTCCAATACCGCACGTTCGCCAAGGACGTGAGCATGCCCAACACGCCACCGGCGTTTGCGATCTACACCGTCGGCTTGATGGCCAAGTGGATCATCGCGCAGGGCGGGCTGACGGCGATGTCCAAGCGCAACACCGACAAGGCCAAGGTCATCTACGACGCGCTCGACGCCACCAGCGGCTTCTGGCACGCCCACGCCCGCAAGGAAGACCGCTCGCTCATGAACATCGTCTTCCGCGCCAAGGGCACGGCCAAAGTCGCCGGCGACGCCCTCGACAAGCAGTTCATGGAAGAGGCTAAATCCCATGGCATGGACGGCCTGGCCGGCCACCGCGCCACCGGCGGCATGCGGGCCAGCACCTACAACGCCTTCCCGAAGGCCGGGTGCGACGCCTTGGCCCAACTCATTCGCGATTTCGCCCAGCGGAACGGGTAGTCGACGAACCACAGCTTGCCCAAACTGCCGTTCAATCCTCCAAGGTGAGCCCTCCCTTGGTCCCCGAAGCCCGCGGATTCCTGCTGAAATCCGAGTAGAAACCCGCGCGAAGATCGCGCGAATTCCCCTTTGACACCCACCGGATAACGTGGTACATTGTCCAAGTGAACGGGTGTCCCCGTTGACGTCATCGACGGCCCGACCCGTCAAACTGGCCGAGAGGCCATGGAGAGAGAGCGATGAACAAGCTTGCTATTTCCACCGTTTTGTTGCTGGCTGTTGGTGGTACTGCTCAGGCGCAGTTCTTCGCCAGTGGCCCGGCCGATCCGGTCGTCCTTCGCATCGGCAGCGGCGCGACAACCGCCAGCGGGGTGGCGGCGCCGGTCCAAGCACAGCACTACCTCAACGGCGTTGCTTCCCAGGCAGTACCTGCCTCGATCACCGATTTCGCCAGCGGCGCAAGCGGCGTCGACCGCCTGACACTCACCACGTCGGCCACGTCCGAGGGCCTCCTGACCAACTCGATGGACATGGGGTATGTCGTGCTCGCGGGCTACAACGCCGCCGGCGGCACCGCGGCTGTGGCGGGCGCTACGGCCAACGCCGACCGCATGAGCGGCTTCGCCCCCGTCGGCTCGACCGGTCTGACCAGCATCAGCGGCGTGACGAGTCTGATCGGCACCCAGGCCACCGCCTACGCCGCCAGTTCCGTCCGCAGCGCCACCTCTCGCAGTGGGGTCGGCTCGGATACATGGAGCGGCGGCACCGGCACGGGCTCCACCGGGGGCGTGCGCTACGCCAACACCAACACCCTCACTTCCGCGACCGTGACCAACATGCGCGCGGTGGACATCTACGCCAGCAACCTCTACGCATCGGCCAGTTCCGGCTCCTTCCTGGGGGTGAATGCCTACCAAGGAGGCGGCCTGCCGACCACCTCGGGCAACACCATCATCAACCTCATCAACACCGGCGCCGGCTCTAGCGCCTACGAGTTCGCCTTCACCAACACCGGCAACTCGTTAGTTGGCGGGGCCAACGTGCTCGACCCGGTTTCGGGTTACCGCATCTGCTACGTCGCCGACGACCGCGCCAGCGCCTCGGGCGGCATCCAGCGCTGGGAATACACCGGCTCAGCTTGGACGCTTCAGTACACCCTGCAACTCGGCGCCGTTGGTCAGTCCCTGGGTGCCCGCGGCCTCGCCGGGTACTTCGACGGCACCAATAATGTCCTCTACGCCACTAATGCGTCCGGTACAGGCCTCTACCAGATCACTGACACAGGTGCCGCGGCTTCGGCAACGCAACTGGCCAGCGCGGGAGCCAACAACGTCTTCCGCGGCGTGGCTCTCGCCGTGCCCACCCCCGGCGCCGCCGCCCTCATGGGCATCGGCGGCCTCCTCGTCTCTCGCCGCCGCCGCGCCTGATGCGCGGGGCAGGACCATCGCGCACAATCCGCGGCCCCGGATCACCAGATCCGGGGCCGTTTGCGTTATCCGCACATCGCCCAGTGATACGACTACTGCGAACCGGCCATCGATGCACCATTCCTGTTCGTCCCTGCGACGCTCGTTTGAATCCATGCGGCGCAGTTCTGCGTCCATGCGGCACTCCTCTGCATCCATGCGGCGCGACTCCGCGTCAATAGGGCGCGGCTCCGCATCCATGCGGCGCGGCCGCGCTGCGTGCTTGGGGCCGCGCACAGCCTGCGCCGGATGCGTTGCGGCGATGGGAAGCACGCTTTTATCCGGCCCGCCGTGCCGGCGACGGAACCCATGCCGACGTGCACCAAACGCCACGACTCCCCACGCCGCCGCGGAAGAAACGCCTTCGCTGTGATTCCGATAAACTCGCGTTCGCGGTGGGGGTCGGCCCTTCCCATCGCGTCTCGGCGTTTGCATGCCGAGGCGCCATGCCGAAAGGCCCGTCTCATGCGTCGTTCCACCGTCATCATCACGCTTGTGATCCTCGGCGGTGTCGCCCTCCTCCTGCTCACCACGTGCAACTCGTGTCAGCCGTCCACTTGGGGAAATGGCTGGGGCTCCTCCTCCGGCGGCACCGGCAGCGGCTCCCGAGGCGGCGGCTGGGGGAATAGCTGGGGCTCGTCGTGGGGCGGGGGCGGCTCGTCGGGGGGGTGGGGGAGCGGCAGCTCTTCCAGCGGCAAGAGCGTTGGCGGGAGCAGTTCCTCCAGCGGCGTCTCGCGCGGCGGCTTCGGCGGCTCCGGTCACGCCGCGGGCGGTGGGAGTTCCTCGTGAACCGCTTCACCACCACGCCCAGGGCCGATTGGCAGAAGACCGTTGAGTCGCAGGGGCTGATCTACCATACCGCCGAGGCCGAAGAGCCGGGCGGCGACGACATCCCCTACTGGGACGAGTCGGCGTACTACGGCTTCTCCTCGCGCGAGATCGATGCCCTCGAACGCGCGACGCAAGAACTCGACAAGCTCTGCCTCGAGGCCTGCGAGCACATCATCACCGAAAAGCTATGGGACAAGATCGGCATCGATTCGGCGGCGGGAGAACTCGTCACCAAGAGCTGGGAGACCGACGAGATCTCGATCTACGGGCGCTTCGACCTGGCGTTCGACGGTTCCGGTCAGCCCAAGCTGCTGGAGTACAACGCGGACACGCCGACCTCGCTCGTCGAGGCGGCGGTGATCCAGTGGTACTGGATGAAGGACAAGTTCCCCGCGTTCGACCAGTTCAATTCGCTGCACGAGCGGCTGATTGAAGCGTGGGGGCGCGTAAAGGACGAACGGGCAGGCGATGGTGGAATGGTCTGGTTCAGCGCCATGGCCGACAGCATCGAGGACTTCATCACCATCACCTACCTGCGCGACACCGCGACGCAGGCGGGGCTGCAGACCGCCGACATCCCCGTGGAGCAGATCGGTCACCACGCGGCCCGGCACGAATTCATGGACCAGCAGGAGCGGGTGATCACCGACCTCTTCAAGCTCTACCCGTGGGAGTGGCTGCTGGCCGACCAGTTCGGGCGGCACATCGCCACCGCGAGCACCCGCTGGCTCGAGCCGCCGTGGAAGATGGTCCTCTCCAGCAAGGGCATCCTCGCCGTGCTGTGGGAGCTATTCCCAGACTGCCCTTACCTGCTGCCCGCGACGTTCGACCTCGCCGCGGCGGGATCGAGCTACGTGCGGAAGCCGCTGCGCTCGCGTGAGGGGGCCAACGTCCGCATCGTCCGCCCCGGTCTCCCCGCCGTCGAGACCGAGGGCCCATACACCGGCGCCTGCGTCTACCAGGCGTACCACGAGTTGCCGACGTTCGATGGCCGCCACCCCGTGATCGGGAGCTGGATCGTCAACGGCTACGCCTGCGGCATCGGGATCCGTGAGGATTCCTCGCTCGTCACCGGCAACCTCTCGCGCTTCATCCCGCACGTCATCACGCGCTGACCGCGCGACGGCCTCGCTCCACAAGGAACCCAGACATGCCCACGCTCCTCCTGCTCGCACAGACCGCCGCCGATACTGCCGATCACTCGCACTCGTCGATCCACGCAATGCTGCACCAGATCTTCGGCGCGATCATCTTCGGCGTCATCGGGATCGTCCTGCTGCTGGTCGGCTTCAAGCTCTTCGACTGGATCACCCCCAAGATCGACGTGCAGCACGAACTGGCCGAGAAGGGGAACATCGCCGTCGCGATCGTCGTGGCCGCCATCCTGCTCGGTCTGAGCATCATCCTGACCCGCGTAGTTGGGGGATAACGCCCGATACCGAAACTGCCCGGTCCGTTCGGCTCGCATTCGCTGGGGAATGTGGTAGATTCTGCTGGTGCCCACCGCACGCGGACGGCGTCGGGCGGGCTCCTCGTGTGGGATCCGTTGCAGGAGCCTCCCCCCTTGGCCGCACCTTTGCTCGCTCTCGCTCTGCTGCCGTTGGCCGCCGCGCTGACGCCCGATCCACCGCGCCCCGCGATGCTTCCGCCCCCCGGCGATGCCGAGTGCGGCTGCGACCTGTGCGCGTATTCCAAGCTCCAGTTGCGCACCGGCCTGCCGCCCACTCCTGGCGGGGCATTGATCCAGCCCGCCGAGGCGCTCACCGATTCCGACGTGCTGAACTACCACCTCGATATCGAGGTGCTCCCCGGGCCGAACACGATCTCCGGCTCCAACACCATCACGGTCCGCAGCCTTGTGCCGGCGCTCACCGAGTTCACCTTCGAGCTGCAGGACATCTTCGCGATCTCCGCTATCACCATCAACGGCACCCCTCTTGCGTGGATGCGTCCCGACGCCGCCAACACCAAGACTGTCCGCGCGACCCTCGACCGCGCGTACACCACGGGCGAACAGTTCGACCTGCGGATCGCCTACAGCGGCGTCCCCAACGGCGCGGGCTTCGGCTCGATCACCTTCACCACGATGGCCGGCCAGCCGCTGGTCTGCACCCTCAGCGAGACCCGCTTCGCCCACACGTGGTGGCCCGTCAAGGAAGACAACAACGACAAGGCCACCGGCGCGTTCGATATCACCGTTCCCGACAACCTCGTCGTCGTCTGCAACGGCGTGCAACAGGGCGTGGACACGCTCTCCGGCTCGCGCAAGCGCTACCGCTGGAGCACCGGTTACGCGACCTCCCCTTACCTCTTCAGCTTCTCCGCCGCGGCGTACGCCACCTTCGGCGACACGTGGACGTACGGCAACATCTCGATGCCGCTGAGCTTCTTCATCAGCTCCAGCACGAACGTGAACACCGCCAACAACCGCGCCATCTGGCTGCGTTCCAAGCAGATGCTCACCGCTTTCTCCGACCGCTTCGGGGCCTACCCCTTCGCGCAGGAGAAGTACGGCATCTACCAGTTCTCGTTCAACGGAGGCATGGAGCACCAGACGTGCACAGGCCAAGGCAACACGACCAGCGGCGGCGGCGCGTTCAACGAATCGATCACCGCGCACGAGCTGATGCACCAGTGGTTCGGCGACAACATCACCTGCGCCACATGGAACGACATCTGGCTCAACGAGAGCTTCGCCACCTACGGCGAGGCGCTCTGGTACGAGAACCGTCCGTCATCGCTCGGTTCCAACGGCACGGCTGAGCTGATCTTCCGCATGTCAGTCCGCCGGCCGACGGCCGTCAACGATTCCGTGTACGTCTACGACGCGTCGATCGCCAACGAGGGCCGGATCTTCTCCTCCACGTTCTCCTACCGCAAGGGCGCCTGGGCGCTGCACATGCTGCGCCACGTGATGGGCGACACCGCGTACTTCCAGGCCATGAACAGCTACCGCGCCGCCTACCAGGGGCGCACCGCCACCACCGCGCAGTTCCAGGCCCAGGCCGAGGCCGCGTACGGCGGCTCCCTCGACTGGTTCTTCCAGCAGTGGATCTACCAGATCGGCGCACCGACATACCAGTACGCCGTGCGCCCCGTCGATGTCGGCGGGCAGCACTTTGTCGAGTTGTACATCAAGCAGATCCAGAACGCCGCATGGCCGACGTTCGCCATGCCGCTCGATGTCGTCTGCACAACCGCGGGTGGATCCCAAACGCTGCGCACCTGGAACAACGCCCGAGAGGAGCACCTCCTCCTGCCCGCCACCGCGGCCGTCACCGGCGCGACGCTGGATCCCGACAACTGGGTGCTCGCCGTCAGCAACGACACCGACACCGCCTCCACCACATCCAAGACCGTCATTCCCTTCGTCGAGGGTCCACCGAAGATCGTTGCAGTCTCCCCCGCTCCTTCCGACACGGTCGCACCGCGCATCACGCCCGTCCGCGTCACCTTCCACAAACCCGTGAATGCGGTCGCCGATCAGTTCGCGCTGATCCCCCCAGGCGTGCCGGTCGTTCCAGCAACGGTCACATTCGCCTACGACGCGCCGTCCCAGACCGTGACGCTGACGCCGCAATCGCCGCTAATCCCTGGCGTCTACACGGTCACGGTGAACGCCGCGCTCACAGATTCCGCCTCCAACAAGGCCCTCGACGGCGAGCCCAACGGCGCGGCGGCCCTCCCCAGCGGCGACGGCCTCCCCGGCGGCGACTTCGCGTACACCTTTACCGTCGCCCCGGCGTGCAGCTCGGCCGATGTCGCCAGCCTCGGCGGCGAGACGATCCCTGACCGCCTTCTCACTGTGGACGACATCGTCGCCTACCTCGCCGGGTTCTTCGGCGGCGACCGGGCGATGGCCGACATCTCCGGTCTCGGCGGTGACCCGTCGCCCGACGGGCAGTTGACGGTTGATGACCTGGTACGGTTCCTGAGCCTGTTCTTTGCCGGGTGCCCGTGACCACACGGCTGTGCGGTATCCACCGGTCGCCTGGTCGCCTGACTACTTCTTCCTGTTCCACGGCATCTTCGCGATGATCATCGCCATCCCGCACGTCCCGGTCATTCCCGCCACAACCAGCCCCGCGCCCATGAACGCCGCGAGGCCCAGGAAATACGGCGAAACGAACGCGCCCAGCGCGACCCACAGCAGCACGAACGAGCCGATCGCGATCTGCGTCTGGCGCAGCAGGTCCAGCTTCGGCGCAGCCGCATCCCGTTCGGTCGGCAGCCCGGCCGCCTTCCACGCCTCGAGCCCGCCCCGCAGGTGGATCGCCTGCGGCCAGCCGGCGCTCACCAGCGTGCCCGCGGCCTTGCCTGAGCGCCCGCCGCCGCGGCAGTGCAGCACGACCTTTTTGCCGTCACCCTTGGGCACCGTCGCCGCGTCGAAAGTTGACAGCGGCATGAGCGTCGCCCCTGCGATGCGCTCGGCCCGGTGCTCCACCGGTTCGCGCACATCGATCACGATCGCCTCGCCGGCCTTGAGCCATCGATCGAGCGTTGAGGCATCCACTTCGGTGATCCGGTCGTCGGTGGTCGTTGCCATGATTCGCCTCTTATGATCAGTCCTTGGTCACCGCGCCGCCGCCGTTGGCCCACGCACCAAATCCGCCGGCAAGGTTCGTCACGTTGAAACCGGCCCGCTCCAGGATCGAGCACGCCCGGGCCGATCGCACGCCCCCCTGACAATGCACGAGGATGGGTCGGTCCTTGGGGAGGTTTGCCAGTGCCGCGGGCAGCCGCACATGCACCATGTTCGCCGCGCCCGGCAGGTGTCCGGCGGCGAATTCCACCCGCTTGCGGACATCCAGCACCAGCGGGACCTGACCGCTCGCGAGCATCGCCTGGGCCGCGGCGACATCCACCTCCGGCGTGCTGACAGCCTTGCGCGGATTAGCCTCGGCGAATGACGCGAAGGCCTCGGGTGTGACGAACCGCGTGGCCCGGTCGAGCCCGACGTGAACGAGGTCGCGCACGGCCTCTTCAACGCGAGGCTCATCAACGACCAACACGATGGTCTCGCGCGGATCGACGTACGACCCGGCGACCGTTGGGAATGACTTGTCCAGCGGTGCGCTGATCGCCCCCGGCACGTGCGCCGCCCGGAAAGCCGGCCATGGGCGCGTGTCGAGCACAGCGACCGTCCTCGCATCCAGCTTCGCCAGCTCGTCGCCGCTCATCGGCGTCGGCCGCGGCAGCTCACCCAGCACCGCCGGCCCGGCCTTGTTCTCCCGCTTCATCCGCGCGAAGTACAGCGGCGGCTCCGGCTGGCCATCGTTGATCGCTTCGACGAACCGCTCCTCGGAGTTCACCAGCGCCAGCATCGGGTTGAACCGTTTCTCGTATCCAACGGTCGATTGCGGCACCGCCCCCAGCGCCTTGCCGCAGGCGCTCCCGGCGCCGTGGGCGGGCCACACCTGCAGGTAGTCCGGCAGGTCCACGAACTTGCGCGATGAATTCCACAGCCGCTTCGCCGATGCGTTGGCCGCCCCCGCGACACCGACAGCGCTCTCCAGCAGGTCCGGCCGCCCCAGGTCGCCGACGAAGACAAAGTCACCGGTCACCACACCCATCGGAGCCGACGCTCCCCCGCCGCGGTCGGTGACCATGAACGCGATGTGCTCGGGCGTGTGCCCGGGCGTGTGCAGCACCTTGAACTCGATGTTCCCCACGCGGAACGTGTCGCCATCGTGCAGGAGCTGATGCGGGTACGCCCCCCCACCGCCCCCCACTTTCTTGTCGAGCCACTGGTACTTCCAATCGGCATCGCCCTCGTCGGAGACGTAGACCTTCGCGCCGGTCCGCTCGGCCATCTCGCGCGTACCCGACAGAAAGTCCGCGTGGATGTGCGTCTCGGCGACGGCCGTGATCCGCACCCCCTCCTGCTTCGCCAGCGCGATGTACCGGTCCACATCCCGCTCGGGGTCGATGACAATCGCCTCGCCTGTGCGCTGGCAGCCGATGAGGTACGCTGCCTGGGCCAGCCGGTCGTCATAGATCATGCGAAAGAGCACGTCATCCTCCTCAAGAACACGGTGATGAGAGAAGCGTACCCGGGCGAACCCGGTCCTCGGCGGCACCGCCTTACCACCCAGTCCGCCCCGTTCGAGGGAGTGGCATCAAAGCGACCTGACGCAAAAACGAAACCGGCGATGCGGAGTGCTAGTTTTCAGCACCCGGCATCGCCGGTCTCAAAGCGGGCGAAGGGACTTGAACCCTCGACCCTCACGTTGGCAACGTGATGCTCTACCACTGAGCTACGCCCGCGTTGTCGCCTCAGAACCGGCCCTGTGGCCGGGCTTTGGCAGGGCGGAAAGATAGACGCCGCCCGTCGCTTGGTCAACATCGGTCACTTGAGGCCCGCGATCAAGATCCAGACGGCGTCTCCCCTCCCGAAGCCGACGCCTTTGCCCTCGCCTTCAGCATGGCAGCCTCAAGGTCCGAGGCCTTGAAAAAGCTCTGGAAGTAGATGGGCTTCTCAATCCCCGGCCCGTAGACCGCGATCAGCGGGATCCCCCCGCCGCCGCTGATCTGCTTGACGGTGCCCCATCCCTGATCAGGCTCCGACGACGTCAGATCCACCTTGAGAATTTGAACGTCCGGGGCGGTCAGCAGTTTGACGCCCTCAACACTCGCCAGCGTGTTCTTCTCGATGTACTGGCAATTGATGCACCACTTGGCGGTGAAGTCGATCACCACGACCTTGCCCTGCTTGATCGCCGCCTCCAGAGTCGAAGCGATTTCGGCGTCCGGCCGGTCGTAGAACTTCTTCCACGCCAGCGGGCCCTCATCGGCGAGCGACCGCCCCATGAGGAAGAACGCCGGCAGGCCGATCAGCGCCAGCACCGTGCACACCACCTTGGCCATCTGCGACCGCAGCATCCGCCACGCGCCCACGAGCAGCCACACACACCCGCCCATGCCCAGCACGGCCACGATCCACCAAGGCCACTTGTCGCGCACCAGGTTGCTCGCCAGGTACGCCGCCACCGCGAGCATGAACACCCCGAGCACCTGCTTGAGCAATTCGCCCCCCGGCCCGCCGCGCGGCATCCGGCTCAGGAGTTTCGGGAACGCGATCAACAGCGCGTACGGCGCGGCCATGCCCAGACCCATCACCAGGAATGTTGATAGGCCCAGCGCCGGCGGCTGGGTGGCGATCCACGCAACCGTCGCTCCCAGCAGCGGTCCGGTGCACGGCACCGCGAGCACGCCCGTCAGCAACCCGCCGACAAAGTTCCCGGTTGCGGTGTCCCCCGTCGGGTTCACTGCGTACACGAAATTGGGCAGCTTGAAGGTGAAAACGCCCATCATCCCGATCGCCATAATCGCGATCAGGATCGCCATCAGGGCGCTGAACCAGGGCAGAGAGAATATCTGGCCCCAGTCAAATTTCCGCCCGCCCGTGACCAGCCCGAACGCCATCAGCCCGATCACCGCGTACAACGCCACGATCCCCAGGCAGTAGACGATCCCGAAGTACGCCAGTTTCCCGGGCGTTTTCGCGTGCGCCTGCAGGCTGAGGATCTTGATCGGGATCACCGGGATCACGCACGGCGTGAAGTTCATCAGCAGTCCGGCGATGAACGCGATGCACAGGATCAACAGATATGCGCTGGAATCGAGGTAGAACGTGTACCCCAGGAAGTCGAATTTCGCCTTGCCGCCCGCCGCGGGAGCCGTCGCTCCCCCCAGGATCTTCGCGAACATCGATGCGTCGAACTTCGCCCACTCGTCCCCCCCCGCGATCGTGCCCGCCTGCCCTGGCGCCACGATCTCAAACTCCACCGTCGCCGCGGCATCCACCGACGGCATGCACACATTCTCGTCGCATGCCTGGTAGTTCACCGCGACTTCAAACTTGACCTTGCCGGGCGCCGCGTCGGGCCCAACCACCACCGGCACGAACAACACCTGTGCGCCGCTGAAGCTCTTGATCGTCAACGGCGTTCCCGTGAACGCGCCGCTCGTCACATCATGAGGCGCCGGCCACTGCGCCCACGGCGCATACACATTCACGCCTTTGGGCAGCTTCGTCTCATCAATCTTGAGCACCGTCGGCGTTGGGGTGACATCGATTCCCTTCGGCACGATCGGCTGGTTGGGCCACGCGTGCCAGCCGTCCTCGAACTGCATCGTGAGCGCGATCGCGAACTGATCGCCGGGCGCGGCCTTCGGTCGCTGCACCGTCGCGGTGAGCGTCATCTTGCCGTCCGCAGGCTGGATCACCACAGACTGCGCGGGACCGACCAGCCCCAACATCGCTGCCATTACCACCACCACCATCGCCACGATGCCGAGTCGAGACATCTTCTTCACGCCGTTCTCCGAAGTTCATGGTTCCGCGACATCAGGAGTTTGGAGTGTAGTTGGATGCCCAGTCGCCGCGCAGGGTTCGATCGCACCTTCAAGCCGCGACCAACCGACGGCCGATAGCACCGTGTACGGGTCTCCGCGCACCCGGGTTCACGAGTTCCCTATGGCCGACGTCCTCGACCAGACCGAAGTTGACGCCCTCCTCGCCGCCGTGGACACCGGCCAGGTCGCCGTCAAGGACGAGCGGGTGACCATCTTCAGCCGCGGCCGGCGCGACGTCGGCAGCATCGAGGTCCGGCCCTACGACTTCAAGCGCCCCGAGCGCGTCAGCAAGGACCAGATGCGGTCCCTGCAGACACTCCACGAGGCCTTCGCCCGAAACTTCGGCGCTTCGCTCTCCGGCTTCCTCCGCACCATCGTCGAGGTCAAGGTTGCCACCTGCGAGCAGATGACCTACGGCGAGTTCATCAGCGGCCTGCCCAACCCCACCAGCTTCAACCTCATCGACGCCAAGCCCCTCGAGGGTCAGATCTGTCTCGAACTCTCGCCGCTGATCATCTACCCGATCATCGACCGCCTCCTCGGCGGCAACTCGCAGGACCTGTTCATTCCACAGCGTCCGCTGACGATGATCGAAACCCGCCTCATCAGCAAGGTCACCGGCCGCGGCCTCTCCGCTCTCTCCGAAGCCTGGGCCGGCATCAAGCAGATCGCCTTCGAGATCACCGCCAACGAGAGCAACCCGCAGCTCGTGCAGATTGTTCCCCCCAATGAAGTCGTTGTCGTCATCGGCTTTGAACTCAAGATGGGCAACCGTGCCGGCACGATGAACCTCTGCTACCCGTTCAACGTGATCGAGCCGATCATGGAGACCCTCTCGAACCAGTCGTGGTTCTCCACCGCCAAGGGCGGCGCGGGCTCCGAAAGCCGGTCGCGCCTCAGCAAGTCCCTCAGCCGCGCCGGCCTCACCGTCACGGGCCTTCTCGCCGAAACGACGATCACCCTCCGTGACCTCCGCTCGATGGCCGTCGGCGACCTGGTCGTGACGGACAAGCCCGTCTGCGATGCCATCGTCGTCTCGGTTGAAGACGAAAAGAAGTTTTTGGCGGCCATCGGTCAGTACCGCGGCCAGCGCGCCCTGCGCATCACCCGCATCATCGGGCCCGGCGACCGAGTCTGAGACGAGTCAGGCCCCGACCGTCTGCACCGCACCGTCCACATCCGCCGCCGCCGTAAACCGCCGATCCAATTTCACCTGCTTGAAAAATGCCCAGATGAACGGCGGCACCGCCGCCAGCAGCATCCGCGCCCCCGCCCGGCGGCAATCGTCCTCAAGTTGCAGCAGGCAGGTGATCCCGATCGAGTTGATCAATTCAACATTCTGAAAATCAAGTACCAGCCCCGCCCCCGCCACCCGGGGGAGCCGGGAACGCACTTCGTTCTGGATCGCCGTCGTCCACTCATCTGTCACTTTCCCGGGCATTTGCAGCACCAGGACGGTCAGATCGCGGCCGACAAGCTGTGAGCCCAGTGGGTTCATGGGTACGCATTCAAGGCTAGCGCTTCGTGGGCCCGGACGAATTCAGTTTGTCCGGTGCGGGTTGACTGGATAAAGTTCGGTGCAGGGCATCGAACGGTTGCAAGGACTTCGTATGAACGTGAACCGTCATCATGCTGGGTAGTTCCTCCCCGAGATTGTCTCTCGCGGATGCGACCGACCTGCCGGTCGTCTCCGGTCTGCACCCTCAGGGTGGGGACTTGGAGGAGGTGGTCATGGTTTAGCCTCGGGGCGCTCCCCGACTCAACCTGATCCTCCCGGCATTGGCGGCCACGGACCTGCGAAGAGCGTTCGTGGCCTTGTTGTTTTCAGATCACCTCACTTTTTTCCGGTCCCACATCCCGACATCCCAACATCCCGGAGCACTCATGAACCCGACGGAAATGCTGCGAATCATCGACTCGATCGCCCGCGAGCGCAAGATCGAGAAGCAGAGCCTTCTTCGCGACCTCGAGATGGCCATGGCCACCGCAGCGCGCAAGCACTACAACACGCTCGATACCGAAGAGTTCCGCTGCGAAATCGACATGGTCACCGGCCAGATGACCCTCTTCCGCCACGGTGAGCCGATGGCGCTCACCCCCGCGGACCTGGGCCGCATCGCCGCCCAGACCTTCAAGCAGGTCATGATCCAGAAGTTCCGCGACGACGAACGCACCAGCCTCCTCGGCGAGTTCTCCAAGCGCGTCGGCGAGATCGTTACCGGCGCCGTGCAGCGTTACGACGGCGGCTCGCTGGTCATCCTCATCGACCGCGCCGAAGCCTTCATGCCCCGCTCCGAGCAGATCCCCGGCGAGCAGTTCCAGCCCGGCGACCGCGTCCGCTGCCTCGTCCTGGACGTCCGCGACGTCGGCAACCAGGTCAAGATCGTCCTCTCCCGCGCACACCCTGACTTCATCAAGCGCCTCTTCGAGGTCGAAGTCCCCGAAGTCGCCGAGAAGATCATCGAGGTCAAGGCCATGGCCCGCGAGGCCGGCTACCGCACCAAGGTCGCCGTCACCTCCGTCGATTCCAAGGTTGACCCCGTCGGCGCCTGCGTCGGCGTCCGCGGCAGCCGCATCAAGAACATCGTCGACGAACTCAATGGCGAGAAGATCGACATCGTCCGCTGGAACGAGTCCTCCCAGATCCTCATTGGCAACGCCCTCAAGCCCGCCGAGGTCTCCGAAATCTCGCTCTGCTTCGAGCTCGGCCGCGGCACGGTCGTCGTCCGCGACGATCAGCTCTCCCTCGCCATCGGCAAGCGCGGCCAGAACGTTCGCCTCGCCGCCCGCCTCACCGGTTGGGATATCGACATCCTTACCCCTGGTGAGTTCCAGAAGGGCCTCGACATCCTCACCGAGACGCTCTCGCCCATCGAGGGCGTCACCGACGAGATGCTCGACAAGCTCACCAAGGGCCTCGGCATGGTCAGCGTCTTCGACGTCGAGGAAGTCGGCGCCGATGTGCTCATGACCGAGATCGGCGTCACCGCCGAGACCGCCGCCCTGATGGTCGAGACCGCCGGCATCAAGGCCAAGGAAGTCGCCATCGTCCAGGCCAAGGAGAAGGAAGAGTCCGAAGCCCGCCGCCGCGCCGATATGGCCGCGACCGCCAACCTCCTCGGCTCCGGTGCTTCCCCGCTCGCCGAGGGCGCCCCCGCCCCCGTCGCCACCACCGACGACGCCCGCGCCGCCGACATCCTCGGCGGCGGCTGATTCCAGCCGTCCGTTTGTCCGTATCCGCCCGTTTGCCCTTGATCTGATCCGGCCTCGCCCACAGACCGCCTCGATACCCTTCTGCGGAGACTCGCTCTTTGGCCAAGAGAATCAGCGATATCGCCAAGGAACTCAACGTTCCCTCCAAGATCATCATCCAGAAGTGTCTGGATGAGGGCATCCCCCAAGACAAGGTGAAGGGCCACGCATCCGTGGTCTCTGCCGGTCTGGAGGCGAGCATCAAGGAGTGGTTCAGCTCCGGTGGCGTCGCCACGGCCGTCGAGACCAAGGAGCACGTCGACGTCGAGAAGGTCAAGGCCAAGCCCGCGCCCAAGAAAAAGACCGTCAAGGGCGACCCCGGCCACGTCGAGACCCCGCACGCCGACGACGCCGCGCCCTCCATCGTTGATCCGCCGACACAGCGCCCGGCCGAGACCCCCGCCGCCCGCACCCAGGCCCCCTCCGCACCGGCCCCGGTTGCTCCGACGGCCCCCGCCGCCCCCGCCCCGCACCACCCCATCGCGCCGCCGCCGCACAAGCCCGTGTCCATCTCCGCCGGCCCGATCCGCCTGACGCCCCACCCCACGCCGGCCCCCACGGCCCCCGGCGCCCCGTCCAAGCCGACGACGCCCCCGGGCGAGAGCAACGGTGACGGCAACCGCGCCGCCGCAACCGCGGCCCCGGTCGCCCCAGGCGCCCCAAGCGCGCCCCACACCCCCCACGGCCACCGCCCCGGTCCGCACACGCCCATCCGAACCGTCGTCAAGCCGGCCCCGATGAACGTTCCGACGCGGCCGACCCACGTCGCCCCCGCCGGCCAGAAGCTCGAGGTCAAACAGCAGGTCAAGCTCGCCGGCCCCAAGGTCGTCCGCATCGAGGCTCCCGACCAGGTCGCCGCACCGCGCTCCCGTGCTCCGGGCTCCGGCCCGCCCCGCGGCGGTCGCGGCGTCATCGGCTCCTCCACCGAAGGCGGCGGCGGCGGTGGTGCCGGCGGAAAAGACGATGCATCCCGTTC
>JBOHNM010000093.1:0-16634 GCA_050730675.1 Phycisphaerales bacterium
GTCTTGATCCCCTCGGCCTTCTCGTCGGGAATCTGCGTGTCGAACTGGTCCTCAAGCTCCATCGTCAGTTCGACAATGTCCAGGCTGTCGGCGTTCAGATCCTTCTGGAAGTCGCTGGTGCGCGAGATCTTCTCCTTCTCGACGCCCAACTGCTTCGAGACGATGTCGAACACCTTTGCTTCAATCTCTTGCTCGGTCACGGTCATTCTCCGTAGGAGTCTGTTCGGTCAGCCGCCCGCTGTCGGGGCCTGCAATATAGCGGCTTCCCCGGCCCCTGCCAAGCCTCACCCCGCCGCCGATCGTCGGCCTCGCTTCACTTCCCGCGGACGGGGGATGCCGAACTTATCCATCCGCGACAGCAGCGTGCAAGGGTGAATGTCAAGCTTCTCCGCAGCGCCATCGGGGCCAAAGACGCGGTAACCGCTCGTCTCCAGAGCGTGCGTGATCTGCAGGCGCTGGAGCTGTTCCAGCGTCAGATCAAGCAGGATGTCCCGTGTCGCGGCCTGCCCCACACCGCCGCCCGAGCCGCCCCCACTAGCGGCCTCGGTTAACGGTGCCTCGGGCAGCTCGATCTCCAGTTCGCTCCCGTCCGAGAGCAGCGTCGCCCGCTCGACGGCATTGGCCAGCTCGCGCACATTGCCGGGCCACGCGTACGCCATGACCCGGCGCAGGCTCCTCTCACTCACCGGCACGACCGGGCGCCCCATCCTCTGCGCCACCCGTGCGTGCAGGTGCTCGACAAGCTCGCGCAGATCCTCCTTGCGATCCCGCAGCGGCGGCACCTCCACACGGAAAACACTCACGCGATAGAACAAGTCCTCGCGGAAACGCCCCCGCTCCACCTGACGCGCCAGGTCCCGGTGCGTCGCCGCGACCAGCCGCACATCCACCTTCACCGTCTCGGCCCCGCCCACTCGCTCAAAGCACCCGTCCTGCAGCACGCGCAGCAGCTTGGCCTGCGATTGCAACGGCAACTCGGCGATCTCGTCGAGAAAGAGCGTGCCGCCGTCGGCCAGCTCGAATTTCCCCAGCCGCCGGCGGTCGGCGCCGGTAAATGCCCCACGTTCGTGCCCGAACAGTTCCGATTCGATCAGCGACTCGGGCATGGCCGCGCAGTTCACCGGCACAAACGCCTCCCCCGCCCGGCGCGACGCGGCATGCACCGATCTTGCGACCAGTTCCTTGCCCGAACCCGTCTCGCCGTGGATCAGTACCGTTGTGCCCGTTGGCGCCACCCGCGTCACCTGGTCGCGCACCCGCCGCAGCGCTGCCGATTGCCCCACCATCTCCGGCTCGCCCTGGTCCGAAGCAAATTCCTCGCGCAGCGTGTCCAGCCGTGCCCGCACCCGTTCCGATTCCGACAGCCTCGCCCGCAACCGCGCCACTTCCTGCTCCGCCGTCACGCGCGAGGTGCACTCGGCGACGCCCACCACCACCTCGCATACGCCCGGAGAAAGCCCGAAGACCCGCGCCACCTCCTCTCTCCCCGCCCCTACTGCCCTCGCCGAAAGATCCACGTGCGCCGTGCGGTCACCCCGCGAAACCTGGGCGCCCCGGATGTAGACCACCCCATCGCCGACCGCGCCACTCAGCACCGCCGCCAGCGGCGCCAAGGCCGTCCGCCCCGAGAGCACCAGTTCATCCAATGGCCGTCCGAGAATCGCTGTCCCTGGCTCGGCGAGCGTCTCAGCCGCATCCTCTCCGCACGCAACGACGTTCCTCTGGGAATCCAGCACTACGAGGCTTGATCCCCAAATCGGGCGATGTGGCGTGGAAGACTGGGAAAGGTCTGGTTGGGTCGCCATGTGGATAATTATGGCTCAACACTATTTCACAAACAAGTATGATATGTAATAAATCATTTTATTGAATATCACTCTTTGTGTTTAGCTTTCGCGCAGAAATGCCCATTCTGGCAAAAGGGGCGGGATGTGACGTCTGGCACATGGGTTGCCCTATCCAATCAACCGCGTCGGGTCAGTTCGGTCCGAACCGCGGGGCGGGCTGCACGGAATCAGTGATGTGAACGTGTGACTTCGCCATATCGCCGGCCTTGAACCAGCCGGCACACCCATACGTGGTCAGGGTGAAAACCCGCTCTGACCGCTTTGCGTCAACGGGCGATGTGTTGTCGCCCAGAGAACGAGGGTCGGAGTGACCATGTGGGCTGGTCACTTCGCCCTCGCTTTCGTTTTGGCCCGCGTGTTCTCGGCGCTGGCCGACGCCCAATCGCCAATCCTGCGCGTCCGACAACTTTGCCGCGATCGCGCGAATGCCGCGCATCGCGCGCGAGGGTCTGCGGCTGGTAACGGTTACACCGATGATTCGCGCCGCGTCGCGCGGAACCGGCGAACCGCAACGGTTTATGCCCCGAAGGGGATGGTCGATAGAGCGGCGGGACCATGTCGCGTCCCCGCCGATGCGCCCGGCTTCCGTGGCGCACAAATGCGTCGGCCGTTCTGACCGACGCGGAGGGGTTTGACAAGCATGTCCAGCATGCCACAGGAACCCGAGGCGTTCGCCGAGCAGGTCGCATTCCTCCTGAAGCGCTTGCAGCCCGACTACGCCATCGATCTCACCGGTCCGCGCGAGCTGATCGTCAACGGACGACGCCTGGACCTCGAGAACCTCTTCCGCCTCGTCAACCACGACCCCGAACGGGGGACAGAGATCGTCGAGCACTACCTCGACCAGCTCTTCTCCGGCGAGGCCGCCGCCGTCGGCAACATGAGCTTCGACTCGGTGCGCACGCGCATCATGCCGCGCATCCAGCCCGAGACGATCTTCAACCACCTGTGCCGCGAGCAGGTCGCGCATGTGCCGTACGTCAACAACACCGCGATCGTGTTCGTGATCGATCTGCCGCAGATGACCATCAGCGTCACCACCGAGCAGATGGTCCGCTGGGGCGTCTGCGCCGAAGACCTCGACGAACTCGCCCGCCAGAACCTGCGCGGCCAGTCCTCCGAACTCGAACTCCAGGTCGTCACCAGCCGCGAGGGCGGCAAGGCGATCATCGTCGCCGAGCAGGACGGCTACGACGCCGCACGGCTGCTGCTGGAGAATCTCCACGCACGCCTCGCCCCGCGCCTGGGCGGCGACTTCTATGTCGCCACCCCCGCGCGCGACATGTTCGTGGCGATCTCGCCCAAGCCCGATCCGTTCATCCGCCGCCTGCGCGGGCGCGTGGTCGATGACTACCGCCGGCTGCCGTACCCCATCACCTCCGAACTCTTCCTGGTGACGCGTGACGGCGTGGCGGGCACTGAACGCACGGTCGAAGGCTTCAATGCGGAAGCGGCGTAAGAGGAAGCCGGAAGACGAACAGGCGAGCAGTCGAACAGTGGCAAGGCGCTGCATATTCATATTCCTGACCGCCCACTAGTCGCCTGATCGTCTGGTCAACTGATCGCCTTCTCCCGTACACTCCGCCCATGACGACCGCGACTCAGTCCAACCCCGCCATCGCCCGCGGCATCTTCCGCGAACTCGTTCCCGCGACAGCAACCAAGCCCGGGTACATGGTCTTCGAGCTTCCCGGCAGCAGCTACCAGTTGCACCTGATCCCCGCGGCCGAAGTGGACGCGATCCCCGGCAAGCGGATCCGCGGCATCATCACCTGCAAGGGCCGCCGCGTGGATCAAATGTCGCCCGGCGGCCGCTTCATCGAGCCGCTCTACGGCCGCCCGCGCCGCGTGCAGGGCGTCGTGATCGCCATCAATCCGGACCGCAACGCGCTGGTGGTGAACGCCGCGGGCGCGATCGCGGTGGATGGGATGGCGCTGCCGATCGTGGTGGAACTGACCCACCCCGATCAGCAGGCCAAGGACTTCGCCATCGGCACGATGGTGGGGTGCGATGTGATGGACGGGGCGACGTTTGCGCCAGCGAACGAAGGCGTCAGGTAATCCTCGGATCCACCCACCGGTACAGCACATCCACCACAAGGTTGAACAGGATCAGCAGTGTCGCGAAGACCATCACGACGCCGATGATCATGAACAGGTCCTTGTTGCGAACGGCCTCCACAAAGTGCTGCCCCAGGCCCGGCACGTTGAAGACGCGCTCGACGACGAAACTGCCGGTCATCGCCATGGCGGTGGCGGGGCCGAGGTAGCTGAGCACAGGGAGGGCGGCGTTCTTGAGGGCGTGCTTGAGCACCACTCGCGTCTCGGAGAGGCCCTTGGCGCGCGCCGTGCGGATGTAGTCGGCCCCCAGCACCTCGATCATGCCCATGCGCGTCAGGCGGGCGATATACGCCGCGAAGGGGAGGCTCAGCGTGACGGCGGGGAGGATGAGGCTGCCGGGCGGGTTCCAGCGGGCGACCTCGCCGATGCCGAGCCAGACCGGGAAGACCAATAGCAGCACCATGCCGACCACGAAGCTGGGGAGTGAGATGCCCAGCAGCGCCACCGCGAGCGTGGCGGCATCGATCAGTGAGCCGGGGCGCATGGCCCCGACCACGCCCGCACCGAGGCCGACGACCAGCGCGATCAGCATCGCCGCGGCCCCGATGGTGATCGAGACGGGCAGCGACGAAGCAAGGACCTCTCCGACGCGCCAGTCCTCATACTGCAGGGAAGGTCCGAGGTCGAAGACCGTCCGCTTAGGCGCGGCGCGCCCGGCATCGATCGCCGCGCGGTCCTCGCGCTGGGCATCGCCGTTGATGTGCTGGCGGGTCCAGCGGATGCCGCTGGCCGAATCCAGGTACGACCAGTAGAACGACCAGAAGCTGTGAAGGTTGTACTGGCGCTGCAGCGCCTCCTGCACCTGCTGCGGCGGCCGGCGGCCCTCGCCGCGTTCGAGCGGGTTGCCGGGCACAGCCCATGCCAGCGTCAGCGTCAACGTGTACAGCACCGCAAGGATGAGCGGGAGCTGGAGGAGGCGGGATGAGATGAGGCGGAGCATGGGGGCGGAAGTACGGTGACGAGCAGGCGAACAGATCAGGCTACACGATTCGTCTGGTCGCCTTGTGACTACGGCTTTGGCGGCATCTCACGGGCGTTCTCAGCGCCGACTCCGTCGCCGAGCTTGTCGAGCTGCCAGATGTACTGCTTCTGTCGCGGGTGCGGAGAGATGCCGCTGGTGGTGTGGGGGTTGAAGAGGAAGACTTGGTTGTAGTGGAAGATTGGGGCCAGCGCGCATTCGTCCTCGACGAGCAGCTTTTCGGCACGTTCGAGGAGGCGGAAGCGGGCTGCGGGATCGGATTCCTTTGCCGCGGCGTCCATCAGTGCTTCGTACGCGGCGCTGGCGAACTTGCGATCGTTGTTGTTGTCGCCCTCACGGTTGATGTCGAGGAAGGTCGTCGGGTCGCCGTAGTCGCCGAACCAACTGGCGCGCGACACCATGTAGTTGGCGTTCTTCACGTCGTTGCGGAAGACCTTGAGTTCCTTCTGGATGATGGTGACGCTGACGCCCAGGGCCTGCTCCCAGTCGCGCTTGATCGCCTGCGCGATGGTCGAGTGCCCGCCGTCGGCGTTGGCGAGAATCTCTACGGTGGGGAAGCCCTTGCCGCCGGGGTAGCCCGCATCGGCCAGGAGTTTGCGTGCCGCCTCAATATCGTGGGGAAGACCGGTGGGAGGCGTGTAACCGTCGAGCGAGCGCGGCGGGATGAGTGAACCGGCGACGGGCTCGCCGCGGCGGCGAACGGCCTCGGCGATGTTCTCGCGGTCGATGGTCATCGCGAAGGCACGTCGTACGCGCTTGTCGGCGAACGGGTTGGGGCGGCCGCCGGGGAGCATGGGTGAACAATTGAAGTTGTAGAAGTAGGTGCCGAACGATGGGAAGGCGTGGATGTTCTGGCGCGGGTCCGCCGGCAGGCGGCGATCGATGGCGACAGGATCGAGCCCCTGCGCCTTCAACTGGTCCACCCGCGACCGGTGCTCGGCGAGGTAGCGTTGTTTGTCGGCGAGCATGTCGGACTGGTAATCGGGCACGACTTCGGCGAGCCAATCGATCGACCCGGTCTGGGCCGCCAGCACGGCGGCGCTGGGGTCGCGCACGACGGGAATGGAGATCGAGTTGAGGTGGACGGCGGCAGCATTCCAGAAGCGGGGATTCTTGTCAAGGCGGAATTCACGCTTGAACTTCCAGCTGGAGGCGACGAACGGCCCATTGCCCACAAGGTTGGGCGGGCGCGTCCAGTCGGACCGGACCCGCACCCGCGCCGTGATCGGGTCGATCGACTCGTGCGACTCGACCTGCGGGATGTAGATCGGCGCCATCGGCTCGAACGCGCACAGGTCCAGGAAGTACGGCACCGGTTGCTCGAGGCGGATCACCAGCGTCTGGTCGTCGGGGGCGCTCAGGCCGACCAGCTCGTCGAACTTGGCGCGGGTGCGTGTGTACAACTCCTGGGCCGCCTCGGGGCGTGAAGCGCCGTTGCCCTCGCGGGCGAAGCGTTCCAATTCCGCCGCGCGCCAGTCGTGGAATGCCTTGCCGCCCTTGAACAGCAGGTACAGGTTGAGATACTCCGCGCCGGTGTCGGGCATCAGACCGCGGCGCCAAGTGCGGATGAAGTCCTTCGCCGTGAACGGCTCGCCGTTGCTCCAGGTCGTGCCGGGACGGATCTTGAACGTACACGTCAGGCCGTCGGGCGAGCATGTCCAGCTCTCGGCCATGGCCGGGCGCTTCTCGTAGCCCCAGGTGAAGTTGTCGTTGCGGACCAGCCCTTCGTAGAGCGCCGAGGCCACGCGGAGGTCCTGCATCCAGCTCATGCGGTGCAGGTCAAGCGTGGAGATGTCGCTGCTGTTGACGATCGTGAAATCGGCACGCGGCAGCGGGCGGTCGGCCGCCAGGGCCGCGAAGAGCGCGGCGAGCACAAGCACCAGCGGGAGCAGCAGCTTCCACATGCCCGAGCAGCGTAGTGAAGGTGTGAGGGCCGTGCCGACGCGCGGCGACTACTTGAAACGGTCGGGCGGATAGCTGTACGGCGGCTTGCAGAGGATGCCGTCCTTGCCGATGACGTCCTGCACCTTGGTCTGGTATTGGTCGAGCTTGCCGGCCTTAACCAGATCGGCCAAACCAAGTTCCGGGAGCGGGGCCGCGCCGGGAATGTTGCTGTTGGCGACAAAGAGCAGGCCCTCGGCGGCGCGGACCATCTGCTCCAAGGGAAGGTTGTCGGGATTGCCGGCCTTGGCGGCGCGGGCGGCGGCTGCGAGCAGATCACCCGCGAGGCCGCCCGCATCCTTGAGCGCCTGGGGGCCAAGGTTGGCGGCGTTGTTGGTCGCCTGTGTGCGGACCACCAAGGCCGCGCGGAGAAGGGCGTTGGCCCGGGCAGGCGAATCGGCGCCGGTCAGCTTGCCTGTCTGCGTCTGGACGATCGATGCGAGTTCGCTCACAGCGTGGGCCTGCACATCGCCGCGGGTCTTGTCGTTGATCACCGCGGCCTTGGACAGGGCGATGATCGCGCCGTCGAGGATCTGCGGGCCAGCCTGGGCCTTGGCGTTGGCCCCGATGGCCGTGATTGCCTTGTCGAGGCGGTCAACCAGCACGCCGCCGCCGAGCTTTCTCTGCGTCGGATCCATGATCTCAAATGTGCGGGCCAAGCCGAGCAGCGCGGCGTACTGGACGCTCGGACGCTTGTCCTTCAGGGCGTTGATGAGCAGGTCCACGGAGTTATTGGTGGCCAGTTCTCCGGCGATGCGGAGGGCGTTGAACGCCACCTCGTCGCGCGGGTCCGCAGCCAGCGTCGTTAGCGTGGGGAGCAACTCGGACGCGTACTGCGTGCGGAAGGCCAGCGAAACGTTCGGCGCCTCCAGCGGCAGCAACAGAGCCTTGCGGCTGTCCTTGATGTCCTTGGGCTTGCCCGTCAGGCCTGAGGTATTCGCCTTCACGTAGTCGGCGATCTGCGATTTGTCGGCGTCGGTGACGGTCTCGTGGCCGCTGATTTCCGGCGGAAGTGTCTGCGCGAATGCCGCCGGCCCGAAGAGGGCGAGAAGGCAGGAGAGGAGCAGGCTCAGGACGGTCGTTCGTTTCATCACGGGCACCGGGGGTGTTGCGGTCGGATCCTGTCAAGCCTGTACGAGGGAGGCAAAGCTAGCCGGGGGTGGCGCGAGCGTCAACGGGCGAGCGGCAGAGGTCGCACGGGATGGGTCACTTGTTGGGGTCGGGCGCCTGACCACCCCGCGCGCCCTTCATCATCTGGCCCTGCATGGCGGCCATCTTGATGGTGAGCTGGGTCAGAAAAGCTCGCTCGTCCTTGATCTTGCCGGATTTCACATCAGCGGCGAGCGAACCCATGAGGTCTCCGATGAGCTTGCCCATCGTCGCCGCCCCAGCAAGTACCTGCTTTTCGCGCTCGGAGAGCACGGCCATGGCTGTGCCGTCCACACTCACCAGAGTGGTGTCCTGTTCTTCTTCGAGCGGCTCTTTGGCTGCGACGACCAACTTGCCGCCTTCGCCCGGCGTATACGTGTAATCGGCAGCGGTGCGGTCCTGCTGTTTCTTGAACCGCTCCGCAGCCTTGGAGAAATTGCCGGCCATTGCCGCCACGCCGGCATCGCCGCCCGAAAGCACCTCATCGAGTGACTTGGAGAACTTGGCTTTGCAGGCATCGTCGAGTTCAAGCGTCTTGATCACGACCGTGCCGATCGCAGCCATACCCGCCTTTTCACTGGCGGTCGCTTGGTACATGGACGCCATCGCGTCGAAGTCCCTCTTGCGCATCGCGTCCTGCTGCTTGTCCACCCACGCCTTGGCAGCAGTCTCAGTCACAGCTCCCGTAGCCATGACGGGCTTGGTGTCGCCGCTGTCGGCGGGTTTGTCGGGAGTTGCTGGCGCGGCGGCGACGGGTTCCGGTGCCGGCGGCTTCTCGCCAGCGAGAACCTTGAGCGTGTTGGTCGCGGCCTCCATGCGCGCCTTGAACCGGTCGCTTACACCGCTGTTGTCCTTCGCGGTCTCGTAGACGGCCCACGCCTTCCCGAACGCCTCTTTCACTTCCGCGATGGAGGCTTCGGCTTCAGCAAGCTTGGCCTTGGCATCGGACTGGTACGCCGCAGCACCGGAAAGTGGGGGCGTCGAAGCACCCAGCACATCCATGATGGCGGCGGCGGCCGTCAGTGCGCGGGCCTTGGCGAGCAATGCTTCGCCTACGCCCTGGTGGTAGAGCGCCGCGGAGAGCTTGGCGGAATTGGCATCGGTGCCGCCGCCGAGCGTGATGGCCTTGGTGGCCATCGCCGCGGCGTCCTTGAATCCCTTGGCGGCCTTGTCGAGCGACGGAAAAAGCAAGTCGTTGCTGAGAGCCTTGAGCTCAGCGACAGCGGTGTCGATCAGGCCCGAGGCGGTCTGGGCGATCGCGCGGGCATCGCCGGCGGACTTTCGCGAGAGCGTCTGCTGCTCGGCAAGGCCGGACTTGGCCAACTCCAGCGAGGCCTTGTTGCGCTCGAGCGATGCGGCATCGCGGCCGAGTTGATCCACCTGGGGCTGGAGCATTTTCACCTGGGCCTGGAGGCCGGAGGCTTCGGTGTCGAGGGCGTCGGCGACGCGACGGATCTTGACGGCATCTTCGACGAGCTTGAGGCCGGCCGTGGCCGAGCCGCTCTGGACCTGCTGTTGCAGGACGGCGGCTTGGTCGCGCTGGCGTTTGGCCTCGGACTGCTTGGTCTGAGCATCGGCAGACATGGCCTCAAGGCGCTTTTCGAGGGCGGTCTTCTCGGCGGCCTTGGCGGCGATGGCGGTATTGAGTTCGGCGATCTGCTTGTCGAGTTCGGCGGCCTGCGGCGCCGGGTCGTAGGACTCCTCGGACTTGGCGCGGGCAGACTGGGTGCTCCAAGTCTCGGCAGACTCGCGGATCGACTGGATCTTACCGAAAAGCCCGCGCTCGGCCCGCTCGGCATCAGCCAAATCAATTTCCGCGAGCGAGGCGGTGGCCTGGGCGGCGATGAGGTTGGCGGCGCGGGCTTGCCCGGCGAGCTTGGTGTCCAGATAGGGCTTCATCGACGCAAGGACGTCGGCGAGTTCCTTGCGTCGGGCATCGCTGATCGGGTTGACGCCGCCGCCAGCGCCGGTGAGCACTGCGACGCGTCGTTCTGCGGCTTCAATCGCCTTGGAGGCTGCGTCGTTGCGATCGCACCCACCGACCGCGCCAACGGCGACGACGAGCGTCATGACCGTGATCCAACGCGAACGCAAAGCCTTGCCGTGCATCGTCATAGGGCGAACCTCGATCCGTACCGATACCGGCCCACGTGCCGTGTCTGTACGAAGGGCAGACTGTAGCAGATGCCGGTCCGTTTTACCTGACGGCGGACAGTCATTGCGGCGTCAGCGGACGGGCGCGGGGTCCAGCACCGGCTGAGGGGGAACCAGGGGTTTGAGGGGGGTGTAGCCGAGGTCGTAGTCGGGGCGGGGCTTGTAGAGTGAACGGATCCAGGCGATGGTGTCCTGGAAGCGCCGCTCCTGCTGGTTGCGCAGGGTCGGACGCCACTGGTCCTTCTTGAGTTCGCCGCCGGGCACCGGTGGATGCCGGATCACGGCATCTTCTCGGGGGAGGGCCATCTGGAGCAGGGGGGACATTTCGGGCTTGTCAACGTTGATCAGGGGTGTCCCGTCGGCGAGCCGGAAGCGGTCGAGGATGAGGAAGTTCGTGTAGATGGTGGGATCGGAATTTGGAGATCGCGTGGCGAGGACCAGGCGACCGGCTTCGGTGCCGCCATGGCATTGGCTGGTGGCGCACCCATTGAGGATCATGCTCTGAAAGACGTCTTGACGGAACTGGCGGATGGTTTCGGGACTGTCCTTGATACTCACCTGTGGATAGAACTCGCGAGCCTTGAGGCGGAAGAGGAGATCGAGCTTTTTCTCGGCGGACTGGCGGAGGAGGGCGTCGCGTGCCTCGCGGCTGGGGGGGATCAGGGGGCTGCCGGCGTATTTGTCCAGGACCGCAACCATGGTTTCGCGCGGGACGGTGATCTGCGGGGGACGCGTGAGATCAACCTCGTAAACCTTGATGAGGTTGATCTGACTGTCATTGAGACGCGGCACGGCATCGGCGTTCGGGCCGACGACCGGTTCCGGGACGACCGGCGCACCGGGCGCGGGCTTGGGCGCCGGAGCCCGGTTCTGAAGATCGGCAACGCGCTGAACGCGGTTCAACTCGCGGAGCACCACCGGATTATCGGGGAATCGCTTGCGCAGGCCGACCAACTCCGCCAGAGCCAAGTCGATCTGGTTCTTCTCCTCGAGCCACACGGTCAGCTTGAGCATCTGCTCGACATCATTTTCGTTGATGGTGCGGCGCAGGTCGCGGTAGCGCTCGAGCAACGATGGCAGGATCGTGAAACGATCCACCTCCTCGGTCGTGTAGGTCGAGTTGATGCCCGCGATCTTGATAATAAAGCGCGTGGGGTCCTTCTCCACCAGCTCGCCACGAACCTGCCGGCCGTCCTTGAGAAACAGGGTGATCTCGCGATCTTCGCCCGGGGCGGGGCGGATCACGGGTGAGGGGTCGGGGGGTGGAGCGGGCGGCGGTGGCGGCACCGGAGCCGGTGCCGCCGGAGGCGGCGTGGCAACCGGGCCGGCAGGCTGCGCCTGCGCGGCGATCACGGGGAGGGCGCGCAGACCCACGGCCGCGACGAGGAAGGCCAGCAGCGCGGTCGGTCGGCGGTTCGGGTGCTTCATCTGCTGGATTGTGCGCGGGTTGCGCGTACCGAGTCCAGCGGATCGTACAGGAATCTGGTTGAAGTTGGGTCGCGATCGGGTCGGAAGCTCAAACCGGCTGAGTTTCGAGCAGTTCGCTGATCCGCTGACTGAGCAGATCGGGGGTGAACGGCTTGACAATCACGGCGTTTGCCCCGGCGGAGAGGGCATCCATTTTGGTCTGGTGGTCGGGATCGGACGAAATCACCAGAACGGGCGTGTGGGGGTGGTCGGCGCGGAATGCATGGACGAATTCCAGGCCGCTCATGCCGGGCATTTCGCCATCCACGAGCACCAGTTCGGGCTTGAGGTCGCGGCAGCGGATCAAGCCGTCGAAGGCGTTGGCGGCCTCCTCGACCGCGTGGTCGCCAAGGGCGGCGATCACGAGCTTGACCAGGTGACGCATGGTTCGCGAGTCGTCGATGAGGAGGATGCGCATGAGGGGGACTCCAGGTCAGGCGGCGCGGACGGCGCCGGCAATCTGAGTGGCGGTGAGGGCGACTTCAAGGGCGAATGGGCCGCAATCGCTGGCGCACAGGACGACGGCGCACGGGACGCCGCGCGGGCGGACGAGCGAACTGACGGGAGCGAGGGCGACCTGGGGGTGGCCGGTAAGGACGCGGGGGGCGTTCTCCATGCGGCCGCGGGCATGGGCGCAGACGAGCGAGACCAGCTCGCCCAACGCATCCACAAAGTCGGGGTGATCGGCGGTGACGGCGCGGCCGGTGAAGAGACGCACGAGCCGCTCGGCGGTCGGCTTGGCGAGGCTGATGGCGATCGAGCCTTCGATTTCGCCCTTGATCGTCACGACGCCGGCGACGTCGTAGGACGAGCTGCCGCTGCGGACCGTCACCGGCGCGAGGGTGTCCACCTCGAGTTGCATGGCGGTGTTGAAGACGTGCTTGAGGGCATCAACGAACGGCGAGATCAGCGCAAGGTTCATATCGAACTCCATGCTGCGCTTCGCGTGGGCGGCATCGGCCGCCTGCGCGAGGGGCAGTCGCGGAGGTATCGGTCCTTGCGAGAGGCGACTTTGCGCCGGCGCGCATTCGATCTGAATTGGGAATTGGAACGCCGCGCACTTCCCGCGCGGCCGAAAGCCCGGACCTGCCGAGGGCCGGTCCAATGAAAATGCCCAGGAGAGGAGTTGAACCTCCATGCCCTTGCGGGCGCTACCACCTCAAGGTAGTGCGTCTGCCAATTTCGCCACCTGGGCGGTGATCGCAGAGGTTACGCGCGCTGCATTGCGGCGTCCAACCCGGACTCCCTCCTAGGTGCGCCGTCTATATTTGTCCCCCTTCGTCGCCGCCCTGAAAAGTGGATGCCCCTGATGGCCACGCCCATGACCGCCGCTGACCCCAATTTGAGCCGCTTGCTGACGCAGGTGCAGCACCGCGCCGCCCGGGCCGAGGTCTTTGGTGAAATCACGATGACCGGCGATCGGCTGGATTGCGCCGCTAAGGCCAGCGCCGAGCCAGCGTGGTACCGATTGGAGTTGGACGGTGATCGGCTGTTTGTATCGTTGGTCACCGCCAACCGGTGGCTGAGCCACTCGATCGAGGCGGACCTGCTCCACCACGGGGACAAGGCCGAGCATCTCGTGCATGAAGAACTGGTTGAGCACGGGCTGGATATTCCCGAACTGCCGGTCGAGCACTTCCGATCACCGGAGAAGCTCTTCACTTTCCGCTCGCCGCTGCCCGTGGAGCGAGCGAACTGGTCAACTCCCGAATCGGCCCGCCTGGTGGGCACGATCCTGCTGGCGTACGAGAGCTGCTTCCGGAATCTGGGCGACATGAACAAGGTCGAGGGCGACGACGAGTAATCGCCGCGATGGGCGCGGCGACGAGGGGCCTGCAATGCGCGTGGTCATGCTGGGCTGGGAATTTCCGCCGTTCATCTCCGGAGGTCTGGGGACGGCGTGCCACGGCCTGACCAAAGCGATGGACAAGCGCGGGCACCAGGTGCTCTTTGTGCTGCCGCGGCCGGTGGATCGATCGGCGGCGTCGCACATCCGGCTGTTGAGCCCGGAAGGAACGACAGGATCGGGGCGTTCCAATTCGGCGGTTGGTGGACGGGTCGCGGGAGATTCGTTCGACGATCCCACGACCGAGGCACCGCTGCAGCACGCGCGGGTGGTGGGTGTCCCTTCGGGATTTTCCAGCCCGTATGGCGACGGCGGCACGGTCGGGGAATCCACCCGCGTCATCAAGGGTGTGCGACCCGACGGCTCCATCATCTACGAGGACGGTGGTATCGCCGACGCGAGCGGCGCAGAGTTCGCAGCGCCCGGCCAACCCGCGCACGGAGGCACCAGCTTCGGGAACACTGGCGCGGGCGTGAGCTACAAGGGCGACCTCATCGGCGAGAGCGAGCGGTACGCGCGGATGGTGGTGGCGCTGGCTCGCCACGAGAAGTTCGATGTGGTTCACGCGCACGACTGGCTGACGTTTCCCGCCGGGATCGCGCTGGCCCGCGTCACCGGCCGCCCGCTGGTGGTCCACGTTCACTCCACGGAGTTCGATCGCTCGGGCGACCACGTCAACCAGCGGGTCTACGAGATCGAGCGGCGCGGCATGATGAGCGCGATGCGGGTCGTCTGCGTCAGCGAACTGACGCGGAGCATCTGCACGCGGCGTTACGGCGTCCCCGAGAGCAAGTGCGACATCGTCTACAACGGAGTGGAAAACACGCACCTGCAGCCGCCACCCGGCTCGGGGATTCGGTCCAAGGATCGGATCGTGCTGTTCCTGGGCCGGATCACGATGCAGAAGGGCCCGGAGTACTTCATCAGCGCCGCCAAGCGCGTGCTGGAGAAGGTGCCCGATGCCAAGTTCCTGATCGCGGGCGCGGGCGATATGGAAACGCGCATGATCGAGCTGGCGGCGCAGCTCGGCATCGGCCACCGCGTGCTGTTCACAGGCTTCTTGCGGGGTGCGGATGTGGACCGCGTCTTCCGCATGGCCGACTGCTACGTCATGCCCTCGGTTTCGGAACCTTTCGGCATCGCACCGCTGGAAGCGATGCGCAACGACGTGCCGGTGATCATCTCCAAGCAGTCGGGCGTCAGCGAAGTGCTGACGCACGCCCTGAAGGTGGACTTCTGGGACATCGATGAGATGGCGAACAAAATCGTTGCCGTCCTTCGCCACCCGCCGCTGGGTCAGACCCTGCGCGAACACGGCAGCTTTGAACTGCGCAAGCTGACCTGGGATGGAGCGGCCGCGGTCTGCGAAGAGGTCTACCAGAAGGCGATCGCCGGGCAGAAGGCCATGGGCGTGTTGGCCGGCGTGGTCGGTTGATCACCGATTCGATCTGATCTCAGCACTGCTCAGTTGTTCTGCGACGTGATCGGCTTGGGGGCGCGACCTTCATCGACGGCCTTCTGGCGTTCGCGGCTGACCTGCTCAGCCCGCTTCTGGTCTTCCTGGAACTGCTTGGCCGTTGCCGGGTCCATTTGCGGCGCCGCGGCTGGGTCTTCCTTGGCGCCGAACACCCCCTGCTTGTAGAGGATCGCCGCGGAGGCCGCGAAGAGGACCACTACCAGAACAATCTTCACCGCTTTGCCGCCACCCTCGGCTTCCTTGGGTGCGCGCGGTTCGGCGCCATCGGCGGTCTTAGGGCCCTTCTGGGCATCGTCGTTGACGAGTCTGTGCATGCCATGAGTTTACCACAGGCGCGGGTGTTGCGCCCAGCCGGGGCGCCCGTGTACGGGGCCGCTATCCTCCCCGCTCTCCAGGCGGCGATCCGCCGCCGAATCCGCGACGTACCTAGCTCACGCATGTCCTCACCGGCCCTGACCATCGCGCGCACGACGTTCATCGAAGCGGTCCGGCAGCCGGTCTATTTCATCATCGTGCTGGTCGCGGCCCTGGCGACCCTGCTGACGGTCTCCAGCACGGGCTTCGCAATGGGATACACCGATACGTCGGAGGTTTCGGGAGACAACAAGCTCATGCTCGACATCGGGATGTCGAGCATCTTTGCCTTGGGGACGCTGCTGGCGGCGTTTGTCTCAACATCCGCGATCTCGCGTGAGATCGAGAACAAGACCATTCTGACGATTGTGAGCAAGCCCGTTCATCGCCCGATCGTGGTACTGGGCAAATGGCTCGGCGTCACCGGCGCGGTCTTCATCGCCGTGTTCACGATGGTGATCTTCCTGCTGCTGGGGGTGCGCCACGGCGTCATGAGCAACGCCTCGCAGGAGATCGACAAGCCCGTCATCTACTTCTCGCTTGCAGCACTGATGCTCTCATTGGGTGTCGGCGTTTGGGGCAATTTCTTCTACGGGTGGAATTTCACCCAAACGACCACGCTGCTGCTGTGCCCGCTGACCTTTGTCGCGTACGTGCTGGTGCTGATGGTCGGGCCGACGTGGAGTTGGCAGCACATCTTCACGAACATGAAGCCGCAGATCTACACGGCGTGCTTTGTGCTCGTGCTGGCGCTGATGGTTTCGACGTCGATCGCGGTGGCGGCGTCTGCACGGCTCGGCCAGGTCATGACAATCGTCGTCTGCTTCGCGCTGTTCATGCTCGGGCTGGTCTCCAACGCCTGGGTCGGCTCGCACGCTTATGTCAACGAATCGGTCGCCGAGGTTCGGTTCGCCGAACCGGTGGACCGAGCGTTCGAGAAGCTCAATCGGTACGGAGACCAATACACCATCACGCTGGTGGCCGGACCGAGCCGGAACTTGAACGTGGGGATGCCGTTCTACTACGGCGTCAATGCCAACGGTTCTGACTCGCAGGTGCCACCGTTCCCGGACACGGGCGTGCAACCGACAGCCGGCGGCGAACCGAACTATCCGCCCGGTCTGGTGGTGACCGCGGTTCTCCCGAACAACAAACTGACGATTCAGAACACATCACATGCCGACTTTGCGCCCAAGCGCCCGCCGCAACCGCGCGACTTTATTTTCTTGAAGCCGACGCGCGTCAATCCCGTGGCGCTCGGCGTATGGGGCATCATCCCGAACCTGCAGTTCTTCTGGC